>NZ_QSOX01000013.1:730-138096 GCF_003466325.1 Bacteroides sp. 4_1_36 | reverse complement strand
CTTTTTGTTGCTCAGGTACTTAAAAAAAATATTTTATAATAGTGTTGCGGAATTAAGGTATACTATAACCGCCTACTAAATCCCAAATGTCCCGGTGTACGATATTGGGAGGAATGGTAGCTCCCATCCAGTCGTTTATTTTGTAGTTCATGTATTCTTTCAGTAATTTATCTTCTTGAAAAGTTTCGATACTGTCTCCATAATTGGCTAAGATGGTTGATGCGCTTTGTGTATGTGGTTGTATTGATGTAGCTGAAAGAAAGAAATAATTGTCAGACAGTTTTTCTATTTCGTCATAGAGAACCTTGTCCCAAAAAGGGAGTACATACATATCATCATTCAAAAATAGAATATAATCAGTTTTGACTTTAGTGCGCATCATATTCATAGCAAAACATACTCCGATATTCTGCTCAGAATGTGTGTAATCAATACCTGCTTTTTTTATCCACTCTAAGGTTCCGTCACTTCCATCGTTTACGTGTACAATGATTTGGTGATTGTAGTAAGAGTTTCTTTGGATACTTTGTATGCATAGTTTTAGGAAAGCAAGGTTATTCCATGTAGGTATAACGATTGAAAATAATCTGTTTTGAGATTTTATAGCTGTCATCTTTTGCTAATTGAGAAAATAAGTACAAAGATACGGATATAAATGGAGTTTTTGATTATAATTACTTGAAAACATTTATATTTTATAATATGCAAAAACAATATTGGTGTGAAATATACTGTTTTATGAGTGATATATAATACCTCTAGATTTCTTGTAGACAATAGTTTGGACTTGGATTGAATTTTTATGTTTGTGTTTTGTGTAGGCTGATGTTCTATATTGTATGATTAGCCTATATCGCTATTTGCGAAACTTGAATTAAGTTATTACTTTTGTGCCGAATCAGCAATTCTAATAAATTTGTTATGACCAAATTCTTAATTATCCGTTTCAGTTCGATAGGGGATATTATCCAGTGTATGGGAATTATCGGTGGAATACGTGAACGGTTTGCAGATGTGGAAATTCATTGGATTACCCGGAAAGATATGGTGGGGACCTTGTCGATGGATGGCAGGATTGATAAAATCTGGGCGTTTGACAAGGAGACCGGACTTGCCGGGTTGTTGAAAATGGCGGCTGATTTGAGAAAAGAGCATTTCGACTACATTTATGACGCTCATAGTAATATCCGTTCCAACATATTGAAGCTGATAGTATCTCCATTGCCTTTTGTGAAACCTTACGTTGCTTTGCGGAGCAAAGAGAGAGGCAAACGCTTTTTGTTGTTTAAACTGGGAATCAATCATTTCGACAAGCCTTTCAGGGGGATGGTGTCTTTTCAGAAACCATTGAAGAAATGGGGAATTACGCATTTTCCGGACAACTATCACGACTGGCATTTCCCGGATGAAATACGTAGCAAGTATGAGAACTTTGTAACCAAAGATATGATTACGCTGGTGCCGTCTGCCAACTGGGAAATGAAACGCTGGCCCGTTTCCTATTGGAAAGAATTGGTTGCCCTTCTTCCTGAGTATAAATTTGTTATTCTGGCTGGTCCGAAGGATACTTTCTGTGAGGAAATCAGAAGTGCTGCACCGGAACGGGTAGTTAACCTTGCGGGACAAACCTCATTGATGGAATCTTCTTACATAGTGTTGCGTTCCAATCTGGTAATCAGCGCTGATACGGGTTTTATGCATGCCGCTGATTTGTTCCGTGTTCCTGCTTTTGCCTTGATGGGACCTACGGCCTTCGGTTTCCCTACGGGACCTACGGTGGAAATACTCGAAACAGCCCTGCCTTGCCGTCCGTGCACCAAAGACGGACGGGGTAAATGCAGGCTAGCTGTTTATCAGAAGTGTATGGTGGATATTACCCCCCAACAAGTCGCTGAAAAGATTATTGCTTCTCTTGGTTGATGGCGCCTATCGTCTTTGTAGTGGAATAACCGTCTACGAAGGGGATAGTTACTGTTTCTTGGGCGTACTCCCTGCCTACAATGTTTTCTATGGCATAGTCGCCACCTTTTACCAACACGTCCGGCGCTACTGTCCTGATGAGGTTCAGCGGGGTGTCTTCCGTAAAAATCACTACGTAGTCCACTGCTTCCAAGGCTGCCAGGACTGTGGAGCGGGCGCTTTCATCATTGATGGGGCGCGATTCCCCTTTCAAACGTTTTACTGAGCTGTCCGAATTCAATCCTACGATAAGTACGTCCCCCAGTCTTTTGGCCTTTTCCAGATAGCACACGTGTCCTTTGTGCAGAATGTCGAAGCAGCCGTTTGTGAATATGATTTTGCGCTCCTGCGCACGCAGTTGTTTTATAGTATCTGCAAGTTGGGGAATAGGAATAAGTTTGCTGGCCGGTTTCCCGATTTGTAGCTCGTCCTGCAACTCTTTGAACAGAATGGGGCTGGTGCCTATTTTCCCGACTACAATGCCGGCCGCTTTATTGGCAAGATAAATGGCATCTGCAATAGGGATACCGGCTGCCAGCGCAGCTGCTAAAGTTGCCACGACAGTATCGCCTGCACCTGAAACGTCATATACTTCCCTCGCTTCGGTAGGAATGTCCTGCGAGGCATCGGGAGCTATGTATGACATGCCTTTTTCGGAACGTGTCACTAATAGAGAAGTAAGGTTATACTCCTTCAGTATCCGGTCTGCTGCGCTATGGATTTCTTTATCCTCATTTCTCACATCCACTCCCGAAACAGCCGAAAGCTCTTTCAGGTTGGGGGTGATGATGGTTGCGGAACGGTATTTCTCCCAATTTGTCCCTTTGGGGTCTATAATGACCTTCTTCCCTTGCCCGGCAGAGGCGGATATAACCTGCTGGCATACTGTATCATTGCATACTCCCTTGCCATAATCCGAAATCACGACAATGTCCACTTCGGGGAGTGCACGCTTCACGGCATCCAGCAGTTTCTGCTCAGTCTCTTCGTTCAGGCATTCATTTTCTGTTTCAAAGTCCAGCCGTACTACTTGCTGGCTGTTGCCTATTACGCGGGTTTTGGTGATGGTTGGGTGTTCTGTATGAAACAGTTCGTTTCTGATACCCAAATCAGCGAACATCTCCTGCATTGTGTTTCCGTTGTGGTCGTTGCCAAGCAGGCTGACGACATACGGCGAGCAACCCAGTCCCAACAGATTTCTTGCAACATTGGCCGCTCCTCCCAATACATTGTAGGTACGGGTGACACGGACCACTGGTACGGGGGCTTCGGGAGAAATCCTTTTCACGTCCCCTATGTGGTAAGTATCCAGCATCACGTCTCCGATGACAAGCACCTTCTTTCCCTTTATACTGTTTAATTCTGCGTTCATAATAGGTTGTTTTTTAATTGGTTTGCCCAGTATATAAGCGGATGTTCCTCTGTGACCCGGAAAGACTTGACACCGCTTCGTTCGCCGCATTCCGTATCCGACTTCTTGTCTCCGAACATATAGGATTGGGACGGGTCGATGTCATACTTCTTCATCGCTTCCGTCACCATGAAAGGAGAAGGCTTACGGCATTCGCAATGTTCTTCCGGAGCGTGAGGGCAAGTATAGAAATCGTTCAGTATAACTCCATGTTTTTCCAGCTCTTGGGCGAGTGCCCGGTTGAACTGTTCGGCGTCCTCCAGTGTAAAGTAGCCACGTCCAATACCGGATTGGTTCGTGATGACAATCAGCAGATAACCCAATTCCTGAAAAATGCGGAGTGCTTCGGCTACACCGGGCAATAATTCAAGCTCTTGGGTCTTGTAAACGTAGCCGAAATCAACATTGATGGTACCGTCCCGATCAAGGAAAATCGCTTTATTCATGGGAGAACAGTTTATTGTCAACGATGCCGCACAAGATATGTCCGATGGTAATGTGCACTTCTTGAATCCTGGCAGATTCGGCGTGCTGTATAATCAACGGGTAATTGCAAAGTTCCTTGCACCTTCCTCCATCCCTTCCCAGGAGCCCTATGGTGGTGATGCCCATAGATTGTGCCTTCTGCAAGGCATGCTCTACGTTGGGAGAGTTGCCGCTGGTAGAAAGGCCTATCAGAATATCACCTTTCGTTCCCAAGGCTGCTGTCTGCCGTTCGAAGACGCGGTCGAAGCCATAATCATTGCTGACTGCGGTCAGGATGGAAGTGTCGGTTGTCATGGCGATGGCGGGCAGGCCTTCCCGTTCGGTCACGAAACGTCCGACGAGTTCGGCGGCGATATGCTGGGCATCGGCTGCACTGCCGCCGTTACCGCAAAGCAAGACTTTGTGCCCTTGTCGAAGGGCTTGTACTATCAGATTGCCGACAGTTTCGATGTCGGCAAGCATTTGCCGGTTGTTCAGGATATTTTCTTTGAGCCTGATACCTTCTTGGATGGACTGGGTGATATAATCTTGCATAATTTTCTAATCTCGTTGGTACAAAGATACGACATTTCAGAAATGAAGCTTGCTTTTGACGAAATTTTTAAATTGTCTTTGCTTTCTCCATTTCAGTCTGCTGAAGAGAGTGAAGAATATGCATTCTTCAATATCGAATCCTCTTTGCTCGGCATATAGAGGTATTATTTTCATGAAGTCATCGGCGGGAATACCCAGTTGGCTGAAGGCATTCATGGACATTCTGATACCGGGTACTTTACCGAGCTTCAGGCGGTTGATGTCAATGAGGGCGAAGTGATATTTGCCGTTTGTCTTCCGGTAAAATATATTCTTGGGATTATAGTCCAGTGGCAAGACCTTGTTCAGATGTAATTGGAGAGTGAAGTCTACGAGGTCATGTCTTAGCCGTTTTTTCTCTTCTTCCTCCATTTCCGTACCGAACATATCCGTAACAAGCGGGTAGGGGAGGTATTCGGAAATAAAGTATCCGGTGTGGAAGAAACCATTCTTTTTGATTTCTATATAAGCTACCGGAGGGGCGGTCTCTATTCCCCGTTGCAGAAAAAGTTCTGCATATTCAAAGGCGCGCTGCGCTTTGCTTTTGCGGAACCAAGTGTAAATGAGGCAGTTTATGAGGGCAGGTCTTTTGTATTTCTTGATTACGAAGTCCTTGTCTCCGAACCGCACTCTTTCGACTGTGTTCCTTCGGTTACAATAAACCTCTTCCCGTTCATATTCTTCCGATGGGATGGCTCGGATATAACTCTCGTAGGCGGCATAGTGCGGATGAATATGTACCTTCATTGCTTTTATTTACATTTTACTTCTTTTGAACGGTGCAAAGATAGTGCAAACCGAAAGCAGAACAAAATGAACTTGTTCATTTTTTATTTTGAGGTGCCGCCTATCTTCGCTTTTGAGCAAAGATAATCAAAATGTATCATCTGGTCGGAAATATCGTATGCTTTTTTAGCGAACTCGGCTTCTGCCGGGGTGGGCTCTTCACCTACCACCTCCATTTGGGGGCTGATGGCGAATCCTTTCTTGCATGGGTCGAGGATGCTTTGGCCCAATCCGCTCCAGTAGTAATCATCCAGTTGGAGCAGGTTCAGCAGGGTGGGGTACATATCGATTTGTCCCATCACTTTATCATAACGCATGCCTACCGGAGAGTTTACTATGATGAAAGGGGTGAATGTCTTGTCGGATACGATACCCTTGCCACCGGGGGCGTTACACAATTCTTCACGGTAGGTAGCCAGTCCTTCGTGGTCACCGGTGATGACGATAAGGGTCTCGTCGTATTGTGGGAGTGTTTTCAAGTACTCCACGAATTTTCCTATCGCCTTGTCCGTATAGCGTGCAGTGGTCATATAGTCATTCATTTTCTGTGGAATGGCCGGAGAGAAATGAATCTCTTTCAATTCTTCAGGCAATTTGAAGGGAGCATGGCCGGAGTAGGTCACCAGCTGCATGTAAACATTCTCCCCCTTCTTCCAGATTTCCCCCTTCTCTATTTTTTGGCTGCATTGCGCCAGGAAGGAGCCGTCTCCGGTACGTTTGTGCGTGCCAAAGGCCTCTGTCAGTTCAAAGTCATGATAAGCAATGATGGTGTCGGTCCCGAAACTGTAGGCTATGACGCCTTGGTTCCAGGTCGATACTTTATCAATGGTCAGGAGGTAGTTGCGCGAGTTCTTCTGCTGATGCATGGCTTTTTGCAGGGTTCCGTAGGTGTGGTCAGGATATTGGCTGCTGTATGTGCCGCTGTTGATAGGCAGCATACCGGCGCAAAGCAACAGCTGTGCATCAATGGAACGTCCTCCTTTCACTTGCGTCAGTACGTGGGGAGCGTATAAGGTGGTGGAGTCTTGCAGCAGTTTGTTGAGATATGGAGTAATCTCTTGCCTTTCCACTTCCCTTTCGAGTACCCAGCTTTCCAAAGATTCTGCCAGGATGACGATGCAGTTGTTGCGGATTCCGATACGTCCGGCCAAAGGGTGATGTCCGGGTTTCTGGCTCAGCCACTCCTTTATCTCTTGCTGTATCTGTGGGGTGGCCTCCTGCTTCTGGTTGATGAGGTCATAGCATAGGCTTCCGAAGACGGTATACATGGAAGTGGTGCTTGCACACAGATAGGCTTTCTGGCGGACGGTGTTGTATGCTTCCTTGAATCCTCCTTTGGCCAGGGTGGTGATGGTAAACAGCAGAATACCGATTCCCAAAGCTCCTCCGTAATACTTGTATGATGTTCTTCCGGCGGTATTTCTTTTGTAATGCCAATAAAGGGGGATACTGGCAATGGTAGATAGAGGGAAGAAGATGTCGTACCAGCGGAAGGAGTCGTAAACGCTTCCGGTGAAATCGGCGAGGTTTCCAGAAAGTCCATAGCTGTTAAGTGGGATGGCAGTATAGTAGGTGCGGAAATACATCAGGTTGACAATCAGTAGTATATCCAGCAAAAGCATGATGACTATCTCTGTTTTCCAGAGCCGGAAGAACTTATAGGGGACGAGAAGTACGAGGGTGGCTATTATTTTGGTCGCATAAAATTCGATGGTAGAGAATGAAGCGAATGTGGTGGGTATGCTCCAGATGAAATCGAATAGCAGGAATTTGAAAAAAATGGTGATTCCGAACAAAAGAGTCACTTTATCTGTTGCCCCTTGTTGGCTGTTGGAGCAATGAAAAAGATTTCTTCTCATAAAATAGTATTTTTAAAATATTGGGGTGCAAAGATAGATATTTTAGAGAAGAAAAAGCTTCATAAACAGCAACTTTTGGAGAAAAGTTGATAAAAGTCATTTTTTTTTCTGGATTGATGCAGTATATGCAGAATTCTTGTATTTACTTTGCAGACGTTTAAAGCAAAGAAAGCAAAACTGTTACAAACTAAGGGCTGGATTTTATTGTTCTATTGGTAATTTGAGGTGACGATTGTGTCGTTGCCGTGATATTTTGAGTGTATGAAGAAGCATTATTTATTTTTCGTTTCGGTAGCCTATTCCTATCCTATACTTCGCCCGCTTCAGGACGAAATCAGGCGTAGAGGGGATGAGGTCGCATGGTTTGTTGAACCAGACTGCCCGGTTCTGTTGGATCAAGATGAGAGGTGGCTTCAATCTGTTCAGGAAGTGATGGATTATCAGCCTATTGCCGTGTTTGCGCCGGGCAACTATATTTATGATTTCTTCCCGGGAGTGAAAGTTTCCCTTTTTCATGGCTACCCCATCAATAAGCGTGGCGATGAAAAGGATGACCATTTTTCTGTTCGCGGATGGTTCGATGTCTATTGCACACAAGGAGAAACGAGCACTCTTCCTTTCAAGGAGCTTGAGAGGAAATACGGCTTCTTTAAGGTATACGAAACTGGCTGGTGCAAGGCGGATACTTTCGTGAAGGAACGTGCACATACTCCTCATAATGCACGTCCGGTAGTTTTGTACTCTTCTACGTTTACAAAAAATATAACTTCTGCTCCTCATCTGTTTGATACCATCAAGAGACTGGTGCGCGAGAAGAACTGGGATTGGGTTATTTCGTTCCATCCGAAATTTTCGGATATGGAAGTCCTCAAGAAATACAAGGAACTGGCCGCTTCCTGTCCCAATATTACTTTCCACGAGGGTGGACTTGTTGATGCCAAGCTGCTAAACAGTGCAGATGTGTTGTTGTCCGATGCTTCGTCTGTGATTGTTGAGGCGATGATGTTGGACAAACCGGTGGTGACTTATTGCAACACCATGCCAGGGGATCATTTGCTGAATGTCACTGAGACGGATGCTGTAGAAGGAGCTATTGAAAAGGCCATTTCCCGTCCGGCAGAACTGATGGAGCGGATGCGTGCTTATGTGCACAAGCATGAAGCCCATCTGGACGGTGAGTCCTCTTCACGGGTACTGGATGCCGTAAACAACTACATCTGGTATTTTCAGGGTAAGACCAGAACCAAGCCCTGGAATCTGGTGCGTAAGTTTAAATTGCGATGGCGGGTGGGCTATCCGTTGATGGCCACTTTGCGGTTGTGGTAATTGTCATAGCTTATGGAGAACACTGAGACACTACCTCTGATAAGTATTATTGTACCGGTCTATAATGTAAAGAATTACTTGGAGAAATGCCTGCAATCTATTTGCGGGCAGACTTATAAGAATCTGGAAATAATATTGATTGACGACGGCTCTTCCGATGGTTCGGGAGAGCTTTGTGATTTATTTGCCCAAAGGGATGGACGGATAAAGGTTATCCACCAGACGAATGCAGGTCAGAGTGCAGCCAGGAATAGAGGTTTGGCGGTAGCTCAAGGTGAATTCCTTGGTTTCGTGGATAGCGATGACTGGATTGAGCCGGATATGTACGAATTCTTGTATCACTTACTGAAAGCGAATGGGGCGGATATATCCATTTGCTCGCATTATATAGAAACTGCCGTAAAGACCAGAGTGAAGCACTCTTCTGGGCAATTCTCCAGCTTTTCTCGTGAAGAAGCTATCCGAACATTGGTAGAAGATAAGCGTATAAGAAATTATATGTGGGATAAGTTGTATAAGCGTCAATTATTTGCTGGAATATATTTTCCGGTAAATAGAGTTTTTGAAGATATTGCAGTTTCTTATCAGATATTTTATAAAACGCAGAAAGTCGTTATGCAAGACTGTCCTAAATATCATTATTTGAAACGTGAAGGAAGTACTACTCAAGGTAAATTGTACAATTACGAAAAGGAATATCTGCTCTTTCAAACTGTCTATGAACAAGTGAAATTTGTGCGAGAAAAAGAAATATGGGATAAAGCTCCTTATTGTGTACATGAACGGGGAATTCATTTGATTGACCATTTGATGATGCTTCCTCAATCTTCTTTGATAGATGATGTTATCAATGATGTATTAGCCAGAATGCAGGAGTTTGATAATGTGTCGTGGCCGCAATTGGATGTTATGCATATATTTAAGCGCCGTATGATGTATTGTCATCTAAAGGTTTATAGATGTATTTACCGTTTAGTGAGGACATTCTTCAAATCTAAACGGTATAAATTCCAAACATTATAACTTTAATTAAATCTCAATAATGAATAAAGCAAGGGTTATAGCTTTTTATCTACCTCAATTTCATCCAATACCAGAAAACGACAGATGGTGGATGAAAGGTTTTACGGAATGGACTAATGTAGGAAAGGCACGTCCATTGTTTCCAGGACATTATCAGCCTAAGGTACCGGCAGATTTGGGATATTATGATTTGCGAGTGCCGGAAACACGTAAGGCGCAAGCTGACATGGCAAAAGAATATGGTATCGAAGGCTTTTGTTACTGGCATTATTGGTTTGGAAATGGAAAGAGACTCTTAGAGCGCCCGTTTAATGAAGTATTGTCTTCTGATGAACCGGATTTTCCTTTTTGTCTGGCTTGGGCTAATGAGTCATGGAGGGGCTTTTATCACGGCATAAAGAGCAAAGATACTTTGATAAATCAGCTTTATCCGGGAGAACAAGATTATATAGCTCATTTCCACGAGGTATTACCTGCTTTTAAAGACCATCGTTATATTACAGTGGATGGGAAACCGTTGTTTATGGTTTATCATCCTTTGGATCATCCGGAGATGAAAGAGTTCATTGAACTCTGGCGTACTTTAGCTGTGCAGAATGGCTTGAAGGGGGTTTATTTCATAGGACAAACCTATCATTTGAAAGAAGAAAAAGAGAGACTTATGAAAATGGGGTTTGATGCTATTAATGTTGTACGCTTGTTTGACTTTGAGAAGAAAGCTGCTCTGACTTATAAATATGCGAAATGGAAACATAAAATATTTCGTATTCCTAAGGTTGTGGAGTATAAGAAGGCCAGTTCTTTCTTTGTGGGTGATGAAGAATATGAAGAGAATATTATACCTACCATTATTCCTAACTGGGATCATTCTCCACGTTCCCGTGGTAAATCGTTGGTCTTGAATCACGCTGAACCTTCTTATTTTGCCCGACATTTGAAAGAAGCGATAAAGCGCATTGAGAATAAGCCTTTAGACCATCGGCTTGCATTTGTAAAATCATGGAATGAGTGGGCTGAAGGGAACTATCTGGAACCGGATTTACATTATGGAAAACGTTATCTGGAAGTGATAAAAAAGAATGTTGTAGAGGGATGATTTCTATGGAAGAAAAGATAGCAATTGTTATACCGGCATATAAGTGCCGCTTCCTCCGGCAGACATTGGATTCTATTGTCGTACAGACTTGTCGAAGTTTTACTGTTTACATAGGTGATGATGCAAGTCCTCAGAATCTGAAGGAAATTGTTTCTGATTATGCGGATAAAATGAATATTGTCTATCGACGTTTTGATACTAATCTGGGTGGAGTGGATTTGCCGGGGCATTGGGACCGTTGTATAGCACTTGCAAAAGAACCGGTTATTTGGTTCTTTTCAGATGATGATTTGATGCCGCAGGACGGGGTAGAGCGTATTATAAAAGCATTAGAATGCTATGGTACGAGGCATGGGATGTTCCGTTTTCCCCTTGCTGTGATAGATGAAAATGGCAAGATAATACATAAAAATCCTTCATTGCAGGAATATCCGGTTTCGGGCTATCAGTTTTTGTTGGATAAATTGGAAGGAAGAATTTATTCGGCTGCTTGTGAATATGTTTTTACTCGTGATATATATGAACGGATAGGCGGTTTTGTGAAGTTTCCATTGGCGTGGTGTTCAGACGATGCAACGTGGACAAGCATAGGTGAAAATGCAGGTGGAATGATTCCTTTGCCTGGTAAGCCGGTTTGTTGGCGAAATGTGATGGGCGAGAATATAAGTTGTTCCTTCAATTATGATGAAGAGAAGATAGCAGCTACAAGGCAATTTATAAAATGGGTTTCAGTTTTTTACTCGGACAGACTTCAAGATAGAAAACTACAGCATGCGATAAAGAAATATGCCCATACGATATTGCATTATAGTTTGCAAGATCGTTATAAATTACATGATCTTATGGGTATTTGTCGTAGTTTATGGTATATTTGCCCTTCTGTATCATTAAGTGTGGCATTCCGCATGTGTAAGTTGAAACTTAGAAATCGAAAGAGATAATGAAGAAAATTCTTTTTATACTTCCTTGTGTGCCTTATCCGTTGACTGCTGGAGGTAATCAGGCCTTTTTCAATATGGTGGAATATATCCGGCACAAAATGTCTGTGTCTTTGTTGCTTTCTCCGGAAAATAAGGAGATGAATGATGTCGAAAGTTTAAGGGCTTTATGGACAAATGTTGATTTCTATCTTTTTAGGGAAGAAGATGCAGAACCTAAGACTCGTTGCCCCCGATATTACCGTTGGTTAAAAAAGATGTCTGAATCCATTTCCCGCAAGATGCAACGGCAACTGTATTCTTTTCAGCAAGAGCGTCCGTATAAGAATATGACGTTGAAGAATTCTTGTTTTAAACCTTTTCCCAAGGCATACGTAGAGTATGTGTCTGACATCTCACGTCGTGGATTTGATATTATTCAGGTTGAGTTCTATCCATTGATAACATTGGGGTATCTATTGCCTAAAGATGTACAAACAGTGTTTGTGCATCATGAACTGAGGTATATACGTAATGAAAATGAAATGGAATGCCTTACTCATGTAACAGATGAAGACAAGATGCTCTATGGCATTGCTAAGGATATGGAGAAAGCCGCTTTACGTCAATATAAGCATGTAATTGCATTGACGGATATTGACCGTTTATTGTTGGCAGACTTGGTTGGACAAGAATGCAATATTCATGTTTCTCCGGCAGTGGTACAGATAGAGTCTGCTTATGACAGAATTGTGAAGCCAGCCTCTGTTCGTCTGACATTTGTTGGAAGTGAAAATCATTACCCGAACCAGGATGCAGTAGATTGGTTTTGTCATGAAGTAGCCCCTTGTTTGCGTGTTCAGGGTTTTAAATTTGTTTTTCAAGTGATTGGGACATGGAAGAGCCGTTACGTGAAAAGTCTTCAGGCAGTATGTCCGGAAATGGAGTTAGTGGGTTATGTGGAGGATTTGCGGGAATACTTGAATGGGAGCATCGTTCTGGTGCCAATTCGTATTGGTAGTGGTATGAGGATGAAAATATTGGATGCGGTTTCCTCTATGGCTTCTTTTGTAACTACGACAAAAGGAGTTGAGGGAATTGACCTACGTCACAATGAAGAGTGTTTGATTGCTGATAGCGCAACTGATTTTGCAGCAGCAGTCATTCGTTTGGAAGCGGATAAAAAATTGCAAGTCAGGCTGGCGACGCAAGCATTGAAGCGTTTGCGTGAACTTTATAATCCTCAGGAAATGTTGGAGAGAAGACTGGCTGTTTATGATGAGATATTGCAAAATAATACAAACTAATAGCATCAGATTATGCTTTCAATCATAATTTGTTCGGTATCTCCCGAACGTTTGGAGCAAGTAACCCGGAATATTCATGATACTATTGGTGTTGATTATGAAATCATTGCTATTGATAATCGTGAAAAACAATGGCCGATAGCGCGTGCGTATAATGAGGGAGCTTCTCGGGCACATTATCCCTTTCTGTTTTTTGTCCATGAGGATGTAAAGTTTCATTCGGTAGGCTGGGGAAAGTGCATTGAGAAGAAACTTAAGGAACCGGATTGTGGGGTGATAGGTTTTGCCGGTAGTAAGGTGAAATTGAAATGCTATTCGGGATGGGGAGATGTGTATAAGTGGGATGTTATATTCTATTATCAGAGCGTTGGAACTGAAACCCAATTTCGTGTAGCATCGGTTACTATGGAGCATCCTTTTAAGGAAGTGCTGGTATTGGATGGCTTTGCCATGTTTGTGCGTAAGGATGTATGGGCTAAATATCCTTTTGATGAGGAATTGTTGACGGGTTTCCATTGTTATGACTTGGATTTTACATTGCAAATAGCTGCGGATCGTTGTTATAAAAATTATGTATGTTGTTCTTCTGAGGTTTTGATAGAGCATTCTTCACAAGGGAATTTTAATCAAAGTTGGTATCAAGATACGATTAAAATGCACAAATTGAAGTGGAATAAGATGCTTCCAATGAAAATAGAGGGATTTGAATTGGGAGAAAAAGAAATGAGGAAGCAGGAAGAATATACCTTCAGTGTCTTTTTGCGTAAGTTATTGAAAGTGGGATATCCTGAGGCGAAGGTGGTGCTGAAGGACTTTTTAGCTTACCCTTATTCATGGAAACATTTACAGCACTGTATTAAATATGTGTACAAATATCTTGTAAGCTAATTGTGGTTGCTATGAAATTGGTTTTTTTATCACATGTTAGTGATTGTGCCGGAGGAGCACAAAGATGTTTATTAGATTTATTGCGGGGGCTTAAGCGTATTCACCCTGATTGGCAACTCTATATGGTTCTTCCTGGTCCGGGAGATTTGCTTGATGCCTGCTCCCCTTATCTTGATGGCTATAGGTTCCTACAAATGGAATGGTGGCTTGTAGGTAAGGACATGGATATCGGCACGAGAGAGAAGCTTTCTTATATTCGTAAACTATTGAAGTATTCCATTAAATTAACCCGTTACTTGAGAAGGATAAAGCCGGACTATGGAATGACAAATACTGTGGTTTTTCCTCATTTGGCAATATCATGTAAGATGTTAGGGATAAAGCACTGTTGGTTTATCCATGAGATACCTGATGTGACTTGGCTGAATCTTAATCCTATTTTTGAATTTCGTTTTATCTTTAGAGCGATTGATAAATTAT
The DNA here is from genome assembly GCF_003466325.1 of Bacteroides sp. 4_1_36. Taxonomy (NCBI): domain Bacteria; kingdom Pseudomonadati; phylum Bacteroidota; class Bacteroidia; order Bacteroidales; family Bacteroidaceae; genus Bacteroides; species Bacteroides sp. 4_1_36. The sequence continues at coordinate 123,985 of NZ_QSOX01000013.1, read as the reverse complement.
CAAATAAGATATTGGTAACTTCCAGATATGCAGAGTTTCATTATCAAAAGGTGATGACAAGCGCAAAAATAAGCAGCATCACCCAAGCTGTAGAATTGCCGATAACGGTTGGAGTGGATGTGAAATGTGATAGACATACGCGGTATACTATCTTGTTGGTCGGCGCTTTTGACTCTAATAAGGGACAGATGGAACTTTTGCAGGCGGTAAAGAGAATAGTGGCTGAAGGGAAGGATATTCTTTGTTATCTGGTTGGCCCGGATGTTGGCTTTATGCTCAAATGCCAAAAATATATTCAAGATAATGGTCTGGATAACAATGTAAAAATTGTCTCTTACACGCAACAGGTGGTTTCTTATTATGCTTTGGCTGACGTTGTGTTGGTTTGTTCCACTTTTGAAACTTTTGGTAGGGTTGCTGTAGAAGCTCAGAAATGCGGGTTGCCATTAATCCTTTCTGATGTGGGGGCAAATCCGGAACGCATTGAGGATGGAGTGAATGGGCTCCTTTACCAGAAAGGAAATATTGCGGAATTAGCAGAAAAGATAGAAATGTTGCGGGATGAAAACGTTAGAAAAATGCTCTCCAAAAACATCGATTCCATTGCAATAGAGGAAAAGTATGGTATTGATAACTTTGCATCAAGTTTCTGTACTTTGTTGGGCTTGTAGAATGTAATTGTAAATATGATGAACGATACCCTTTCTCCCTTAGTCTCTATTATAATTTGTGTCTATAATGGTGAGAAATATTTAGAGAGATGCCTTCAAAGTGCTATGTCCCAATCCTACAAGAATATAGAAATCATCGTGGTCAATGATGGAAGTATGGATAATACTCCAGTCATTATAGAAAATTATGTAAAGTTGGATTGTCGTATTATTGTTATAAACAAACAGAATGGAGGAACATCCGAAGCGAGAAGAATAGGTGTGAATCGGGCACGGGGGAAATATATACAGTATTTGGATTGTGATGATGTTTTGATGAGCAATGCGATAGGATGTTTGGTGAACCGTGCTGAGGAGACTCAAGCCGATGTTGTTGTTGCTCCTTTCTTTTTTTGTGAAGATGGAGGAAGAAAGGAATCGGACAGCATGGAGTTTGAACAAATGTCCGGGATTGAATATTTAAAATGTATCCTCTGTTCAAGGGCATATTGGGCTATGTGGACCAAGTTTCATTTACGTTCTTTATATGATGAGGGGATTGAAAGGCTCGGCATCTCGTTTGGAGAAGATGTTGCTTTGTCTACGCAGATTTTAGTTCGTTCGGGAAAAGTTGTTTCTATAAATACTCCGATTCTTGATTATTATGTTTATTCCTCTTCGGTATCTCACGATTTGGGAGAGAGAGCATATCTTGATTTCAATGTTTATGTGCGCTGGTTTGATGACTATATAGAACGGAACGGATTGCATGAGGAATTTGCAAGAGAATTAGCTTTGTTCCATATAAAGAATACTCAAGCGCGGCTCCATTGGAAAAAGGTAAAGGATGTTAATAAAGAAATGAATCGGTTGATGATAGGGCTTGGGGATTATCCGGAATTTTGGAAATTACTGTCACGCCGTGAGAAGAAGATAGTTACTACTTATAGGTTATCATCGTTGTTGGGATATTGGAGACTGTATTATTATAATTGGAAAAATAAATTATAGAGAAATGAAAATCATAGAAAGGTGGAAGAAAAGCCTGTATAGAAAGGCTGTAAAACATAGACTGATAGCCCCTCAAGTGATAGTACTTATGGATGGCGGAGTTTGTTCTCAGATGCACCAATATCTGCTGGGTAGAATTTTTGAAAATGGAGGACATAAAGTGCTCTATGATTTGTCTTTCTATGAAGAGTGGGGAACAGATATGAATTACCAGTTTGTACGTAACTTCGATTTGTTGAAGGCTTTTCCTTACTTAAAAGTGAAGTCCGCTTCTAAACTGGCTTTGTCTGTCTATAAGAAGAAATATTTTAATTTGGGTAATAATACTTATGGCAGGCAGGATGACTTCTCTTTTCTACAAAAGAAGCCTCCGGTCTATTTAGGTGGTTATTATCATGTTCCGGCTGATATTTGGCTTCCGGTATTCCGGTCGCTTTTTAGAGTAATGCCCGAGGTGCTGGATGCACAGAATAAATTGCTGTATTCAGAGATTGATTCACGTCCTTGTTCCGTAGCTGTTCACGTAAGGCGTGGGGACTTGAAAGTAGAAATTCCGGCTTACGGCAAACCTGCTTCATTGGAGTATTTCAAGTCGGCAGTGACTTATATGCAGGATAGGGATATGTCTTCTTTCTTCTATTTCTTTTCAGATGAGCCGGATTGGGTGAGGGATGAACTTATTCCGCAACTTTATCTTACGGAAGGTAATTGTAAGATTGTTGATATAAACGGTTCTGATAAGGGGTATATGGACTTGTTTCTGATAGCTCGTTGCAAGCATCAGATTACCAGTAAAGGGACTTTAGGTAAATATGGTGCTCTTTTAGGAGATAATTCAGAGAAAATGGTGGTGCTTTGTAATGATGAAGTGGAATATCCATGGAAAGAATTACTTCAAAATGCCATATTTTTATAGATTCGGCTCAGTGGTTGTCTCTGTTTTCGTAAGTAGTGATTTTATTTCTATGTTGAACAGTTTGTTTCTTGTATATCGGCAATAAAAAGTGTGGAGAGGGTTTTCGTGCCCTTTTCCACACTATTAAATCTTAGAAGAAATACCCCACGGAGAGCATCAAGTTGCGGTTTTTGTTTCCGCTATCTTCTATATTGTCCAGTAATCCCCAGTCATATCCGATAGAGACTTGATATTTTTGAAAGAATTCGACTCCTGCTTTGAGTCCGAGACCAAAGTCGAAACGTTTCATGGCATTGCTTCCGAATACTTTGGCAGAATCATGAATGCTTGTCAATCCTTCCACTTCATCAATCAAATATCCCGTTGCCTTCATTTTACCGAAGAGACCGACTGCAAAGTAAGGACCGAAATTGCCAAAGATGGCAAAATTGTCATTGATGGCATATTTGTAGCCCATGTGTATAGGTATTTCTAAATAGTAGGGATTGAATTTCAGAGATGCATCATTCCCATTTATTTGTGTACCTTTTAAGGACAGCAGTGCAGCCATGTCGAGATAAACACCTTGGGCTATCTGGGGCAAGTCTTTCTCGGCCTTGATGCCGACATGGAAACCTACCTTGCTGTCAAAACCATCGGTGGAGAACTTGCTGGAATTCATACCTGCCATCGCTCCCCATTTGAGTCCTTCTTGCGCGTGGATGCCCATAACGCCGGTCATCAGTAATGCGAATAAAACTAAAATCTTTTTCATGTTGTTTTAATTTATATTGATATAAACATAATATATAGACCTGACATACTTCAATGCTTTTGAATAAATTGCATGCAGAGAGTGGGTAATATAAACTCATATACAATAATTGGGTATTAAGTTATCTCCAACACATTGGTACACCTTGTTTATTCAAATTATGTCCTGTTACATATTTCCATGAGTTACTTTTCCCTTTAATATTTTCAATAGCAACAAAAATGGCATCTAAGAAACCATTATTGTCTAAATCATAAAGACTACATGCTGCTCCTTGTCCAGTGTCACACGGTGATAAAGAGTCAGGGAAACGAGGGGTATATATAGGTTTTGCATAAGAGTTACCATACTTATCTATATCAGGTAGTATTTCATATACGAATTTATCTTTACCAGAGGGAGCATCTAATGCCATAAATAGGATATCCAATGTACCATTATTGTCAATATCACCAACTGCAACTCCTGCTCCATCTCCATCATGACCTAATCCTGGAACTTCATATACGGGTGATAGACTCAAATAGTTGCCATTTGATTGTAGGTCGAAAGCAATTTGATATCGAAATGAATTTTCTCCTTCTGGGGCATCATAGACCATCATTAATAAATCAGGAGTTCCATTTTTATTTATGTCACATATATCAATACCTGCTCCATCGTAAAAAAATCCGAGTTCATCTAATGTATTTAGCGAAGATAATGAGTTATAGTGGCCATCAGGTTTGAGGTCATAAGCTACGTAATACCATCGGTAGGCACGACCTGCTGTAGTGGGCTTGTCTGTGCATAAAAGAACCATATCTAATATTCCATTATTATTCAAATCACAGAGGGCGATATCACCTCCAGAATTTTCCCAACCCTCAGCAGAAATTGAAAGAATAGATGATTCTTTTGAATAGTATCCATTTTCATCAATATCATATAAGACTTTATACCAAAAATTATTCTTTCCTTTAGGATTATCTATTCCCATCAATATCATATCAGGCCTTCCATTTTTATCAATATCACCGATAGCAACTCCTGCCCCTTGATTAATATGTCCTAGTCCGCTGACTTGACGTGTACCAGTAGTTGATGGATATAGGCTTATAGAACATACTTCTTTACTCTTTATGTAGTTGTCTATATATGCTTTGAGAGTTTGCTTTTTTGTGGGGTCTGTAACTAATTCATAAATGGGGATAAATGATTGTGAATTATTGTCGACATCAATAAATTTCGGTGTGGAAGATTTTACTGATGCCATCCATTTACCTATATCTATTGATGGTGAATTTTCTGGATTTAAAGAACCTTGCACTCCTACGGCGGGGTCACCTCCTATTGTGAAATAATATAAGGACTGCTCTTTATTAGTTATAGCTAAAGATTCATCATATTGGAATTTTCCATCCATCTTGAAAAGGCTAAAGAGTGAAGCGCCTAACCCAGCGTTTATACTTTCTTTTTTTGATGATGAGGTTGATTTAGCCATATAATACACTTCGAATTTTGCTCCTAAATATATATCCTTTAACACATGAGTTCCATACTCTTCAACAATTTGTTCTGGTGTATATGTAGAGAGTCTTTCAATAAACTGTTTTGTGAGACATGTCTTTAAAACATTAATGTCAGCTTCTGAAATTCGATACCTGCTATCTATATATTGCTGAGTACAGTATGCAAAAGAGTAGTCAGAATTATAATGAGAATTACCTCCGAATGCTATATTTAAAGAGGCGCCACCTATGACTTTTAGGATGCCGGGGGTGCTCATTTGTAATGAAGATGACATGTTGGTGGTAAAATCAATGACATCTTTCCCTGAAGAGTAACGGAACCGAGATTCTTCTAGTTTGTAGGGGGTAATCAGTCCTTTTTCTAATAGTTTATTAGTATCAAATACTATTGCACGACTGGACTTAGTATCTAAATATGGCCCAGTTATATCATAGCCGTACCCTAAAATATCATATACACCATCTCCTGCAGATCGGGTATTTACACTTTGTGGAAATGACGGGGAATTACGTTCGATGATATCTTCATCGGCACAACCGGATAATATAAGCATTACCCAACTCATAAATAGGAATAACTTTTTCATGGCTCTCTATCTTTTTAAATAATGTATTGTTTGTTGTATGATTGTTATAATGAGAAATAACCATATAAAAGAACTTCATCAGACTCTATTTTAATCAAATAGTTACCACTACTGTATCCTTCATCCAAAGTGATGTCAATGTTTGTGGGTTCATTGTATGCTTCTGAATGAATGAGTTTACTAGTTGATTCATTGATGAGGGTTATGGTGACGTTAGGTAATACCTCGTTGAAGTCGACACATACTGTGTTATTATATAAGTAGGCGTTGGCGGTTTGAATGATACTACGAGATATAGGGGTATCTCCTTTACTAATCGGATCTTTTCTTTTTGCTTGGGTTAGGGCAATTTCTGTAAAAGGATTGTTCTCTTTTTGTGCGTATGTCACAATATTGCTTAAAAAGAATGTCGCAATTAAGATAGACAATAGTTTTTTCATCATTATACACTTTTTTGATTATTGATGCCGCAAAGGTCGGTTTAATACGGCAGGATAAGTGTATAATATTGTATAATTTCGGTGTATAATGGCGTATAATATTGTATAATTGTTGTACTTGCTAATGATTGTTATGATTGGCTAGATGATTGGAGATTCTTTTTTAAAGCTTCCTTAAGAGATATCTCTTTGTGTGCAAAGCCCATTTTGTTTTCTAATATGCGGTCTGCCTTTTTGTAAATAGTATCCCGTTCGCAGCTCAATATATGGCAAAAGTGGCTTATCGGGAGGTTTGTCAGGTACAGACAACATAAGTAGATTTCGTCTTCTGTCAGGTGATATTTTGATTGTAGTTCCCGGGCAATATTATTCCAACATTTGTTGGTTTCTGCAATTAGTTGTAGCCAGTCACCTTGATGCATTATTTCTGATTCTGCCTTTTCTTTATGAGAGCGGATGATTAGAGTCATCTTGTTGTATACCTCAGATTGTTCGAATAGAACAAGTCCTGCCTTATACAGCATTTCTTTTTCGGTTCGGTTATTGGGCTTTTGCTTTCTTTTCTTATAGGATAGGATGATTACAGCTACAATGAGGGTTAATGTGATTATTGATATACTTATGATAGAGTAATGGGTGTGTTTGCTGATTATGTTTTGCTTGTTGCTTGGCATCCCTTGTTCTGCGCAGACAATGGCATCGGGCTGTCTGGACTTCTGCATGCTGTCCAAATAGGCAGAGTAGTTGCGTTCCATCTCTAAGGAAGTAGCTAAGTCTCCTTGCTCTTTGGCTATGTCTGCCAGATACATGTAAGCCCCGGCTTTGGTGGCATAGTCTGTTGTGAAAAGGGATTTTTGTAGGTAGTAGCGGGCAGAATCATATTGCAATATTAGGTAATATGCGCTTCCAAGTAGTTCGAAAGCTTTGTAGCATGTTGTGCGGTCTTTCTGTACGCCAAGATTCTGTTTGGCGAATTCTATAGCTTTCTCTCCGTTTTCCATCCAGTTGTATAGTTGGCATAGTGAGGAGAACACATTTTCTTTTAATTGTATGTTGGACTGTTTTTGGACGATAGCGAGTGCCTTCAACATCATTTTTTCGGCTTCGGGATAGAATTCCTCTCCTTTTTCCATTCGGATGAGTCCTCGTCGTGACAGAACTTCTGCTTGAAGAACAGAGTCCTTTAGCTGAATACCTATTTGTTGTGCCAATTGATAGCTGGAATCGGCTTGTGTATTTAGGTTTTGTGAATAGTATAGATAACCTATATTCAGGTAGATAAGACTTAATAGACGTCTTTCTCCTGCTTTTTCAGCCAAGGGCTTTGCTATGAGGTATTGAGTCATAGATTCTGTTCTTCTCTGTGAATCCCGGTAGACGCAGCCGGAATAGTAATGGGCCCTTGCCCGCTTTTCTATGTCGTTTGTGCCGTTGTAGTAGGTCAGGGCCGATTGTATCAGGGAATCATTGGTTTGGATAATGTAGTTCTTATCTCTTGCTTCTGTCATTAATAGGCCATAATAAGCACTGTCAGCTTGGGTCTGCAGGCTGTTTGTCGGGAATGCTTCGAGCATAGATAGGGCAGTGTCCGGTTGCTGAACGATGAGCGAGTCAATTGCAATCAGGTACTTATTATAGTTCACTCGGGTATTGCAAGCAATGGACAGAAGTACGATTAGGACAGATAGGGTTGTGATAATAGCTTTTCTCATGTGGTGAACAAAGTTCTCAGTTAAGTCGGGTGCAAAGGTACATCTTTTTCATTATTTACTCATATAATTGCTTGGGCATATTGAAGTTTGAAGAAAATTGTGTGGAAGTTAGGAGTAAAGATGGAAAATAAATGAGCCGGCTATTATTAAGATGACAATGTATGAGTGTACATGGTGCTGGAGAAGTATGCAAGGACACAAAAGAAAGTAGAGAATGTGGGCATTTAGGCAGAAATAACCTGAAACCCTTTTCCATTCCCTCGTTTTCTTGTATCTTTGCGACCTCATAATTCACTTAACTACAAGCAATGAAGGAATTCCTACAACTGATGCGGCGCTTTGTGTCGCCTTACAAGAGATATATCGGTTGGGCAATCGTGCTCAATGTGCTGTCCGCTATATTCAATGTCTTTTCATTCACACTGCTCATTCCTATTCTCAATATCCTTTTCAAGACGGGGGAGAACACCCAAGTGTATCACTTCATGGAGTGGGGAAGCGGTAGCTTGAAGGAAGTGGCGGTGAACAATTTCTATTATTACGTCACTCAGATGATTGAGACACACGGGCCACAGATGACATTGCTGTTCATGGGGCTTTTCCTTGCTTTCATGACCATGCTGAAGACTTCCTGCTATTTCGGTTCTTCCGCCATTATGATTCCCCTTCGTACGGGAGTGGTACGCGATATCCGCGTGATGGTTTATTCCAAAGTGATGCACTTGCCGCTCGGCTTTTTCTCTGAAGAAAGGAAAGGGGACATCATTGCACGTATGAGTGGTGACGTAGGCGAAATTGAAAACTCCATTACCAGCTCACTGGATATGCTGCTCAAGAATCCTATCCTGATTCTGCTTTATTTTTCCACTCTGATTGTAACCAGCTGGCAGCTGACTCTGTTTACTGTCCTGGTATTGCCGGGTATGGGCTGGCTGATGGGAAAAGTCGGCAAGAAACTGAAGCGTAAGTCGTTGGAAGCCCAAGGGAAATGGAGTGATACCATGTCGCAACTGGAAGAGACGCTTGGCGGACTGCGTATAATCAAGGCTTTTATAGCAGAAGACAAGATGGTGGACCGTTTTAAGCAATGCAGCGACGAGCTGCGTGATGCAACCAACAAGGTAGCCATCCGTCAGTCGTTGGCACATCCGATGAGTGAATTCCTCGGTACGCTGCTCATTGTATTGGTACTGTGGTTCGGTGGTCTGCTTATTCTGGGCGACGGCACTTCCATGGAAGCATCAACGTTCATCTTCTATATGGTGATTCTGTACAGTATCATCAATCCGTTGAAAGACTTTGCAAAGGCAGGATACAACATTCCAAAGGGTCTGGCATCCATGGAACGTGTGGACAAAATACTGAAAGCCGAGAACCCCATTAAGGAACCGGTAAACCCGTTGCCGCTGCACGGGATGAATGACCGGATTGAATTTAAGGACCTCTCCTTCAGTTACGACGGCAAGCGCGAAGTGTTGAAGCACGTCAATCTGATGGTGCCCAAAGGACAAACCATTGCACTTGTCGGCCAGTCCGGCTCCGGCAAATCTACATTGGTGGATTTGCTGCCGCGCTATCACGATGTGCAGTTAGGTGAGATTACAATTGACGGTGTGAATATTAAGAATTTTCGCATCCACGACCTGCGTGCGTTGATAGGAAACGTGAACCAGGAGGCCATCCTGTTCAATGACACCTTCTTCAACAACATTGCCTTCGGTGTGGAAAATGCAACTATGGAGCAGGTGATCGAAGCGGCAAAGATTGCCAATGCCCACGACTTCATCATGGAGACCGAACTCGGTTATCAGACCAACATTGGCGACCGTGGCGGCAAGCTTTCCGGCGGACAGCGCCAGCGTATCAGTATTGCCCGTGCCATCTTGAAGAATCCGCCTATCCTGATACTCGATGAGGCCACTTCAGCACTCGATACCGAAAGCGAACGACTGGTGCAGGAGGCTCTGGAACGGCTAATGAAGACCCGTACCACGATTGCCATCGCCCACCGCCTTTCCACCATCAAGAATGCGGATGAGATTTGTGTACTCTATGAAGGTGAAATCGTGGAACGTGGTAAGCACGAGGAACTTCTCGAGAAGAACGGCTATTATAAGAGACTGAATGATATGCAGTCTCTCTCATAGAAATAAAATTCTGCGTACTTTGCTTCCACCCGCTTGTGCTAGGCTGTTATGACTAAATAGGAAGTTAATTTCCTGCAAACAGCCTATTAATTCTTCTTTCTCTTCTATATTTCTTACGCAGAATCTATGATGCAGGTGGGTGTTGACGGCTGCCGGCAGAGTGTTTCACGGCTGTTAGGCGATGATGAATAAAGGGCGTTCTTTTGTCTTTTACGCTTTTTTAATATCTGCTTGCTTCCATTCTATCACTAATTATCCTATTTTTGCAAAGAACACATACATAAACATTGCAAATATCATGAAAAAATTATATCCAACGTCTACGACGACAGCTACTATGACTATCAGTCCAAGTACTCTTAATCATGTAATTCAATCGACCCCGATAATACTATAACTGTAAATATTTAATATTCGCCTACCATGAAAATAAAAGTTGGTTTGATAGGGTTCGGCAGAATGGGGCAAATGTATTGGGAGGAAATGCAGAAAAGCGGTCGATGGGACATCGCATATATCTGCGATACCGATCCGGCCTCCCGAGAATTGGCAAGAAACCTTTCCCCTTCATCCAGAATCATATCCGATGAACAAGAAATCTTTGATGACCAGAGTGTAGAAGCTGTTGGTCTTTTTGCATTGGCAAATTCCAGAAAAGAACAAATAGAGAAAGCTGTCCGGAGCAATAAGCATATCCTGACGGAGAAACCCATTGCCGATACCATTGATAAGGAATGGGAAATTGTGGACCTGATTGAAAAGTATGATCGCATTGCCGCTGTCAACCTTTATCTGCGGAACTCCTGGTATCACCAGGCTATGAAGCAGTTTATCGATGAAGGCGAGATTGGTGAACTGGCTATCTTGCGCATCTGCCACATGACTCCGGGATTGGCGCCGGGCGAGGGACACGAATATGAGGGTCCCGCCTACCACGACTGCGGCATGCACTACATAGACATCGCCCGCTGGTATGCCGACAGTGAATACAAGACCTGGCATGCCCAAGGCATGCGGATGTGGGACTACAAGGACCCTTGGTGGGTACAGTGCCACGGTACGTTCGAGAACGGCATCGCCTTCGATGTCACACAAGGCTTCGTCTACGGACAACTCTCCAGAAACCAGACTCATAATGCATATACGGACATTATCGGTACAAAAGGTATCGTGCGCATGACGCATGATTTCCGGACTGCCGTAGTGGAACTTCACGGCGTGAACCGTACGCTTCGCCTGGAGAAACCGTTTGGCGGAAAGAACCTGGACAAGCTCTGCAACATTATGGCAGACTCCATCGAGAGCGGGAAACGCGATCCGAGATTGCCGCAGATGCGAGACTCGGCCATTGCTTCCCAATACGGATGGACCTTCCTGGAGGATGCGCGCCGCCACGACCTGCCCGGCATAGGCGACTTGCAGACGCTGGAGGAAATCAAGGAGCGCCGGAGGCATATGAAAGAAGGTTACGGACTGCTCCGTCCGAAGAAAACGGTAGTCTGATGCCTACTGTAATTAAGGATTGTTTTAAAACTCATTATATTAACCGATTTTAAAATCTAAAGAACCATGTCGAAATTTACAAGAAGAGAATTTCTTAAGACCGGAGGTTTAGCTTTGGCGGGTCTTACCATTGCTCCAAGCAGCATTTTGGGTAAGAGCCACGGACACGTGCCTCCCAGTGACCGTTTGAACATTGCTGCCGTAGGTATCGGCGGTATGGGACACACCAACATCAACCATGTGAAGGCTACGGAAAATATCGTGGCGCTTTGTGACGTAGACTGGCGCTACGCGAAAGGTGTGTTCGATGAGCTTCCCAATGCGAAGAAGTATTGGGACTATCGTAAGATGTACGATGAGATGGGTAAGGACATCGATGCCGTTATCATCGCTACTGCCGACCATACACATGCCATCATTACTGCTGATGCCATGACGATGGGCAAACATGTATATTGCCAGAAACCGTTGACGCACTCCGTATATGAGTCCCGTCTGCTTACCCGCCTGGCCGCTTCTACGGGAGTAGTTACCCAGATGGGTAACCAGGGTTCTTCGGACGAGGGTACCGACTTGGTATGCGAGTGGATATGGAACGGCGAAATCGGTGACGTGACGAAGGTGGAATGTGCTACCGACCGTCCCATCTGGCCGCAAGGATTGAATGTTCCCGAAAAGGAAGACCGCATTCCCAAAACCCTGAACTGGGATTTGTTTACCGGTCCTGCCAAGATGAATCCATATAACGAAATCTATCATCCCTGGAACTGGCGCGGATGGTGGGATTATGGTACGGGTGCTTTGGGCGATATGGCTTGCCACATCCTGCACCAGCCGTTCAGAGCTTTGAAGTTGCTGTATCCTACCAAGGTAGAAGGTTCATCTACATTGTTGCTCAATGCCTGCGCTCCGCAAGCACAGCATGTGAAGCTGACTTTCCCCGCACGTGAGAATATGCCGAAGGTGGCTATGCCCGAAGTGGAAGTTCACTGGTATGATGGTGGCATGATGCCCGACCGTCCGAAAGGCTTCCCCGAAGGAAAGCAACTGATGCAGAGCGGTGGCGGTCTGACTATCTTCCACGGAACGAAGGATACGCTGATTTGCGGTTGCTACGGACAGAACCCGTGGTTACTTTCTGGCCGCGTGCCCAATGCACCGAAGGTTTGCCGCCGTGTGCCGAAGGCTATGAATGGCGGTCATGAGATGGATTGGGTACGTGCTTGTAAGGAAAGTCCTTCCAGCCGCGTGATGCCTAAGTCTGATTTCTCCGAAGCGGGACCGATGAACGAAATGGTGGCAATGGGTGTATTGGCCATCCGTCTGCAGGGCCTGAACAAGACACTGGAATGGGACGGAGCCAACATGCGCTTCACCAATATCGGCGACGACGAGACATTGCGTACAGTCATCAAGGACGGCTTCAAGATACACAACGGCCATCCGAGCTTCGACAAGACATGGACAGATCCGGTAAATGCCAAGGCTTTTGCAGAAGAGCTCATCAAGCATAACTACCGTGAAGGCTGGAAGTTGCCCGATATGCCCAGATAAACATTAAAAAGAGTATCGGAACCAGGTTCCGATGCTCATAAACGAATACTAATCATTTAATTTTTCAGATTATGAAGAAAATATATTATTCTTTGGCTTGTTGCCTTATCGGAGGTATGCTCGCCTCTTGCGGTGGCGGTGCAAAGAAATCGAACGCTACGGAGGAAGCTGCAGCTCCTACTACTACTGCGGTGTCTTATTCCAAGTCTCTGAAAGCGCCTGAAACGGACAGCTTGAACCTGCCGATTGATGCGGACGGTTATATCACTATCTTTGATGGAAAGAGCCTGGACGGATGGCGTGGATACGGTAAGGACAAAGTGCCTTCCAGATGGATTATTGAGGATGGTTGCCTCAAATTCTGTGGAACCGGTACCGGCGAAGGACAGACCGGTGAGGGCGGTGACTTGATTTTCGCCCATAAGTTCAAGAACTTTGAGCTGGAACTGGAATGGAAGATTTCCAAAGGTGGTAACTCCGGTATCTTCTATCTGGCTCAGGAAGTTACTTCAAAGGACAAGGACGGCAACGAAGTGTTGGAACCCATCTATATCTCTGCTCCCGAGTTCCAGGTGCTGGATAACGCCAATCATCCGGATGCCAAACTGGGTAAGGACAACAACCGTCAGGCTGCTTCCTTGTACGACATGATACCGGCTGTTCCGCAGAACGCCAAACCTTTCGGCGAATGGAACAAGGCAAAGATTATGGTATACAAAGGTACTGTAGTTCACGGACAGAACGATGAAAACGTACTGGAATATCACTTGTGGACTAAGCAATGGACTGAAATGTTGCAGGCAAGCAAGTTCAGCGAAGAGAAGTGGCCCTTGGCTTTCGAACTGTTGAACAACTGTGGCGGCGAAAACCACGAAGGCTTTATCGGTGTGCAGGATCATGGCGACGATGTTTGGTACCGCAACATCCGTGTAAAGGTTCTCGACTAATTCCTTCTAAAAAGATAGTACTATGAGAATCAAACATATGATGATTTTGTCAGCACTGTGCTTATCCATGATGGCCACAAGCTGCAGCAGCCACAGCACGGAAACGGCGCCGGAAACGACGAAAAAGGAAGTAGCCATCCAGCTCTACTCTGTAAGAGACTTGGTGAAGGACGGCAGTAACCTCGACCAGATTCTGAAGGATTTGGCTGATATGGGCTATACCAGTGTGGAGGCCGCCAACTACAATGACGGTAAGTTCTACGGCAAGACTCCCCAGGAGTTCAAACAGATGGTGGAAAAGAGCGGTATGACCGTGCTTTCTTCGCACACTACCCACGGGTTGTCGGACGAGGAACTGGCTTCGGGCGACTTTACGGAAGCCTTGAAATGGTGGGATCAGTGCATTGCTGCCCATAAGGAGGCCGGTATGGAGTATATCGTGACTCCGTATCTCTCCGTTCCCAAGACATTGAAAGACTTGCAGACCTACTGCGACTATTACAATGAAGTGGGCAAGCGCTGCCAGGCTGCCGGTTTGAAATACGGTTACCACAATCATGCCCATGAATTCCAGAAAGTGGAAGACAAGGAGCTGATGCTGGACTACATGCTGCAACACACCAATCCCGAATATGTATTCTTCCAGATGGACGTTTACTGGGTAGTGCGCGGCCAGAACAGCCCGGTGGATTACTTCAACAAGTATCCCGGACGCTTCACCATGCTCCATATCAAGGATCACCGCGAGATTGGGCAGAGTGGTATGGTAGGTTATGATGCTATCTTCAAGAATACGGATACTGCTGGCGTGCGCCACATCGTAGCTGAGATTGAGAAATACAGCTGCCCCGTAGAAGAGAGTGTGAAGCAGAGTCTTGACTACTTGCTTGATGCTCCTTTCGTGAAGGCATCGTATAGCAAATAAAACATGATGGCGGCTATTCATTCATAAGCTCGGCCGCATCATTTTCTTGACGCGGGCACAACCGGATGAAGAATCCGGGGTGCCCGCGTTTTTTTACTTCCTTCCGAAGTCGGCCGGAATCTCTCCCCATTGTTTTGTCTCCCATTTCAGGATGCGGGTGGTGTAGGTGTTTTCGCGCAACCACTTTTCCGCACGTTCTATCAGGCGGAAAAGCTCTTCGGTCTTGGCGTCACGCGGCAGTTTGGTCTTGCATTTTTTCTGTTTTATCCAGTTGATGGCGTTCACGCTGTCACTGTAGATGGGCATGTCGAAACCTTTCTGTTTCAACAAGGCAAGTCCGTGGACAATGGCAAGGAACTCGCCGATATTGTTGGTTCCGTACATCGGCCCGAAGTGGAAGATTTCCTGACGGCTGGCGACGTGTACTCCCCGGTACTCCATGGCACCGGGGTTTCCGCTGCAAGCCGCGTCTACGGCAAGGCTGTTTTCCGCGACGGCGGTGGGGAGGGGAGCGTCGGTGCCGGGAGTAGTCTTGGCAGGAGAGGGAGCCGACCGTTTGATGTACGCGTACGGCGAAGAGGCAAAGGCTTTTTCCGCTTCCTCGCGTGATTCGAACGACTTGTATTTCGCTCCTTCGTAACCTTTGGTCTGTAGTTGGCAGTCCGTCCAGGAAGTGTAGATACCCGGATTGACTCCTGCCCATACGACGTAGTATTTTTCTTTCTTCATAACTGCGGACAAAGGTAAAAAAGAAAATCCGAACAACTTAACTCTTTCATATGTTTCTTTGTATGGTAACATGGCTTTTTTATAAGCATAACTAAAAAAAGAAAGGACAAAAAATGAAGAGGACATTTGCAGAAGCCATGGCGCATCGCCGTAGCTATTATTCTATCGGCAGCGATTCGCCGGTACTGGATGAAGAGATAGTGCACGTTATTCGTGAAGCTGTAAAGAATGTGCCGTCAGCTTTCAATTCACAGTCTACGAGAATTGTATTGCTGCTGGGCGACGAACATAAGAAATTGTGGAACATCGTGAAGGAAACCCTGAAAGCGCGCATCTCCGCCGAGGCTTTTGCCAAGACGGAAGCCAAGATTGACGGCTGCTTTGCCAGCGGACACGGTACTGTGCTCTACTTTGAGGACACTTCTGTAGTCAAAAAGCTGCAGGAAGCATTCCCTTCCTATAAGGATAATTTCCCCACTTGGTCGCAGCATACCTCCGCCATGCACCAGTTTGCCATCTGGACTATGCTGGAAGATATGGGGTTGGGAGCCTCCCTGCAACATTATAACCCCTTGATTGACGACGAGGTACGTCGCACCTGGAACCTGCCCGACGACTGGATGATGATTGCACAGATGCCCTTCGGTACACCCACCGGTGAACCGGGAGAAAAGGAATTCGAAGATTTAAGCAAGCGTATCAAAATTTTTCTCTGATACAGAGGCGTTTTCAGCTTGGAATTGCTACCTTTGCAGGAAACCTGTAACTCGTAGCAGATATGATACGTATTTTCTTGACCGGCTACATGGGAGCCGGTAAAACTACTTTAGGAAAGGCTTTTGCCCGCGAAATGAATGTGCCGTTCATTGATTTGGACTGGTACATCGAAGAACGTTTTCACAAATCAATCCGTGAATTGTTCACCGAGCGGGGAGAAGCCTCTTTTCGTGAATTGGAGCGAAACATGCTGCATGAAGTAGGGGAATTTGAGGATGTCGTGGTCTCTACCGGTGGCGGTACTCCTTGTTTTTTTGACAATATGGAGTATATGAACGGTTGCGGGCAGACGGTGTTTCTGGATGTACACCCCGATATTCTGTTCCGCCGGCTCCGGGTGGCGAAGCAGCAACGCCCCATCCTGCAAGGCAAGACGGACGAAGATTTGCGCACCTTCATTGTGGAGGCGCTGGATAAGCGTGAGCCTTTCTACTCGCAGGCCCGTTATCGCTTTGATGCCGGTTATCTGGAAAGCCGCAGCCAGATTAGCGAATCCGTGCAACGGTTACGCCAACTTTTAGGACTTTAATCCCTTGTAAATGTGTATTTTTCAGTCCGAGGAGCTGGATATATTAGATTTATGTGTATTTTTGTCGCCCCCTTTATAAGACACACTATAGTGGGAAAATAGTAAATTGTAAATAGTCTAATAGTAAATGTACTGATGAGAAAATGGCGTATTGAAGATTCAGAAGAGCTGTACAACGTAACTGGTTGGGGCACTTCGTACTTTGGTATCAATGACAAAGGTCATGTTGTGGTGACACCGCGTAAGGATGGGGTTGCCGTCGATTTAAAAGAGTTGGTGGACGAGTTGCAGTTGCGCGATGTAGCGGCTCCGGTATTGGTGCGTTTTCCCGATATTCTGGACAACCGCATCGAGAAGGTGTCCTGCTGCTTCAGACAGGCAGCCGACGAGTACGGGTATAAAGGAGAGAACTTTATTATCTATCCCATTAAAGTGAATCAGATGCGTCCCGTGGTAGAAGAGATGATTAACCATGGGAAGAAGTTCAATCTGGGGCTGGAAGCGGGTTCAAAGCCGGAGTTGCATGCTGTGATAGGGGTCAATACAGACCCGGGTTCCCTCGTGGTTTGTAACGGATATAAGGACGAGAGCTTCATTGAACTGGCACTGTTGGCACAGAAAATGGGCAAACGCATTTTTCTTGTTGTAGAGAAACTTAATGAGTTGAATCTTATTGCCAAGATGGCGAAGCAATTGAAGGTGAAACCTAATATCGGCATTCGCATTAAATTGGCTTCCAGTGGAAGTGGCAAATGGGAAGAAAGTGGAGGAGATGCCAGCAAGTTCGGACTGACATCCAGTGAACTGCTCGAAGCGCTGGACTTCTTGGAGAAAAAAGATATGAAGGACTGTCTGAAGCTGATACATTTCCATATCGGCAGTCAGATAACCAAGATACGCCGCATCAAGAATGCTTTGCGTGAAGCTTCGCAATTCTTTGTGCAGCTGAACAAGATGGGCTTCAACATCGAATTCGTGGATACTGGTGGCGGTATGGGAGTTGATTATGACGGTACACGCTCTTCAAGTAGCGAAAGCTCCGTCAACTATTCCATCCAGGAATATGTCAACGATGTGGTGTCGACTTTCGTTGATGTTGCCGACAAACACGGGTTCCCTCATCCCAATATCATTACCGAGACGGGACGCAGCCTGACTGCCCATCACTCCGTGCTTATCTTCGAAGTGCTGGAAACGGCTTCCCTGCCCGAAATGGACGACGACTGGGAACCGGGAGAGGATGCTCACGAACTGGTGAAGGAACTGTATGACATCTGGGATAATCTGAGCCAGCGCAGTATGCTGGAACCTTGGCACGATGCGCAGCAGATACGCGAAGAGGCACTCGACCTTTTCAGCCATGGCATCGTCGACCTGAATACGCGTGCACAAATAGAGAAACTCTACTGGAGTATCTGCCGCGAAATCAACTCCATTGCCAGCGGCATGAAGCACTGCCCCGAGGAATTCCGCAAGTTGAGCAAGCTGCTTGCCGACAAGTATTTCTGTAACTTCTCGCTGTTCCAGTCATTGCCCGATTCCTGGGCTATCGACCAGATGTTCCCCATCATGCCCATACAACGGCTGGATGAAAGACCCGACCGCGAGGCTACCTTGCAGGATATGACTTGCGACTCGGACGGCAAAATTGCCAATTTCGTCAGCTCGCGTGCCGATACGACCACCCTGCCGCTGCACTCGTTGCGCGACAAGGAACACTACTATCTGGCGGTTTTTCTGGTCGGAGCTTATCAAGAGATTCTGGGAGATATGCACAATCTGTTTGGTGATACGAATGCCGTGCATGTGTCTGTCAATTCCAAAGGCTACACCATCGACCAACTGATTGACGGCGAGACGGTGGCTGAGGTGTTGGACTACGTGCAATATAATCCTAAAAAACTGGTACGTACGCTGGAAACTTGGGTGACGCAGTCCGTCAAGGAAGGGCGTATCTCTGTGGAAGAAGGGAAGGAATTCTTGTCTAATTACCGTTCCGGACTGTACGGATATACTTATTTGGAATAAAATGGAGAAACTGACTGTAATAAAGGTGGGTGGCAAGATTGTAGAAGAGGAAGCCACCCTCTATAAGTTATTGGATGACTTTGCAGCCATCGAAGGCTACAAGGTCTTGGTACACGGAGGCGGACGCTCGGCCACGAAGCTCGCTGCCCAACTGGGTATTGAAAGTAAAATGGTGAATGGCCGCCGCATCACTGATACCGAAACGCTGAAGGTGGTGACCATGGTGTATGGCGGACTGGTGAATAAGAATATCGTTGCCGGCTTGCAGGCGCGTGGTGTCAATGCACTGGGCTTGACGGGAGCCGATATGGATGTAATCCGTTCGGTAAAGCGTCCCGTGAAGGAGGTGGATTATGGGTTTGTGGGCGATGTGAAGCAGGTGAATGATGCTTTCTTGGCAGACCTCATTCATAAGGGTGTGGTTCCCGTGATGGCTCCGTTGACACACGATGGAGACGGGCACATGCTGAATACGAATGCCGACACCATTGCCGGAGAGACCGCCAAGGCTTTGGCGGGCTTGTTCGATGTTACTTTGGTATTCTGCTTTGAGAAGAAAGGGGTGCTGCGTGACGAGAACGACGATGATAGCGTGATTCCACAGATAACGCCGGAGGAATTCAAGCAATATGTGGCAGATGGTGTGATTCAAGGTGGCATGATTCCAAAATTGGAGAACTCTTTCGAGGCGTTGAATGCGGGTGTGTCCGAAGTCGTAATCACTTTAGCATCAGCCATCAACGGGAACAGTGGAACCCGTATCCGAAAATAATTCAAAAAAAACGGCAATAGGCTGTAACTTTCTGAATACTTAACCGTCAATTTATTAGAGATGCAAGAACTCAGCTTTCGCAATGACATTCTCCCGCTGAAGGATAAGCTTTTTCGGTTAGCCTTGAGAATTACGTTTGATAGGGCAGAGGCAGAGGATGTCGTGCAGGAAACGCTGATAAGGGTTTGGAACAAGCGTGACGAGTGGTCGCAGTTTGGTTCTATTGAGGCCTATTGCCTGACAGTGGCAAGAAATCTGGCGATAGACCGTAGCGAGCGAAAAGACTCCCGTACCGTGGAGCTGACCCCCGAAATGGAGCAGGCCTCCGATGCATCGGGCCCTTACGAGAAGCTGGTGAACAAGGAACGGATGGCGTTGATACACCGGCTGATGAACAGACTTCCCGAAAAGCAGCGGCTGATTATGCAGCTTAGGGATGTGGAAGGTAAAAGCTATAAAGAAATAGCAGCAGTCCTGAACTTGACCGAGGAGCAGGTAAAAGTGAACCTCTTCAGGGCGCGGCAAAAAGTGAAACAAACGTTTATTGATATAGAAGGTTATGGACTCTAAATATATAGAACAACTCCTGGAGCGCTACTGGCAGTGCGAAACTTCTTTGGAAGATGAGGCTGAATTGCGTGCTTTCTTTAGCGGAAGCGATGTGCCCAAGCACTTGCTTCGCTACAAGGATTTGTTCGTATATCAGCAGCTTCAGCAGGAAGTGCATCTGGGTGAGGATTTTGATGCCCGGGTGCTTGCCGAAGTGGAAGTTCCGGTGGTCAAGGCAAAGCGCCTGACACTGGCCGCACGCTTCATGCCGCTGTTCAAAGCCGCCGCAGTAGTGGCAGTGGTTCTTTCGCTGGGAAATGTGATGCAGCATTCATTCTTTTCGGATGTAGAGGAAGTAGCCGCAACCGATACTATCGGTAAACAGATTTCCGCACCGTCGGTAGCTCTTTCGGGAGATGTGCCCGTGTCTCATGAGAAGCAGGTGATGGACAGCCTGCGCCGGGTGAACAAGGAGCTGGAAATCAAGGAATAGATATTTTCATTTGCTTTTAAAATAACATTTTCATTTGCTTTAAACATAATAATAGTTAGTGTGCTTTATTAAAACAACTTGAGGCTGTGAAGTTTCAATTCTCTCAAAATCTTATAAAAACTAACTAAAATAGAAGGGACGCCGCGTGATGCAGCGTCCCTTTGTTGTTCTTGCCTGTGGGTTACAAGGCTTTTTATTTAAGGGAGTTATTATTTACAGTATATATAGTTTGGAGTCTGCCGTTTTTTTTCTCAACTTTACTCACTGCAAATATATACAATGGAGAAGATGAGAAACATACTATACATCTGTATTATGCTTTTAGGCATTATGTGCTTTGTAGGCTGTAATGACTGTCATGGCAACAAAAAACTTTTGGCGCAGACCGACTCTTTGTTGCAGAGCCGTCCGGACAGTGCGCTGAAGTTGCTTAATTCCATAGAAAAGGATGTCGGGTTTTCAGAAGCGGAGTGGATGCAGTTCGTTTGGAACTGTGCGCAGGCCCGCTACCGTATGGGTATGTCATTGGCGGAAGATTCGCTGCTTCCTGAAGCGATACACTACTATCGTGAGCGGAAAGACTCTTCCCGTATGCTTGATGGCTACCTGCTTGAAGCCTCCTATTATAAATGGATGAAGCAGGAGGAACGCATGGATGAAGCGATTGAGAATGGCTTGGACTATGCCATAGCCCGGAAAGACACCTTCTGGCTTCTTCTTTTTTATCGGGGAAAGGCAGAGATAGCTTATCTGAGAAATGACCACTCCCAGGCGATAGAGTTGATGGAAAAGATATTGCAATATGCTGATAAGCTATCTGTCCGGGAACATTGCTCCATACTCTATGACCTGGGACTCAATATGGCGCTTGCCAACCACCCTTCTTCTTCGGATTACCTGGAACAGAGTATTGACATGGCATTGGCGGCAGCCGATACAGCTTCGGCCTGTCACTATCTGAGGAATTATGCCGCTTTTCTTGCCAACAGCCATGAATATACCAAGTCCAATGAACTGCTTCACCGGGTTAGACGGCTGATGCCTATGACCGACAACTATCCCATTCTGCAGGTAATCTTTGCTGAAAACTTCCTGAACCTTCATCAGTTGGATTCTGCCCGTTACTATTGGGAGCAGGCGTGGAACAATGAATTGAAGCAGGAAGAAAAGAGAGCCGAGGGCTTTTCTGTACGCAGTGCGCTGGCACAGTTGAAAACAATTCTGGACTATACTTCCGGGGCACCTTTGGACATTGTCACTTTCGGTAGGTTTGCTGATTCTGTCAGGAATGAGATGAGGGACCAGAATAGCGTGATAGAGCAACAGCTGGTGACCAGGAACAAGCTTCAACAGTTGAACTATGAGTTGATAATCAAACGGCAGAAGACACGGATGTATTCGATGCTGGTTGTTGTTGTGTTTGTCGGGGTACTTGTTTCCCTTACCTTTTATATCCGTAACAGACGGAAGCGCCTTGCCGAAGCCGAGGAACGTATTGATGCACTGACCCGCCTGCTGGAAGATGCCCAGAAGGTATCGGACAATCAGGAAGAGAATAGCGGTGCTTTCTTCAAGAAGCTGCTTCTTCAGCAGCTGGGTATCATACGGCTTGTTGCCAATACGCCTACCTCACAGAACCAGGCGTTGCTGAAACTTATTTCGGGCATCGGCAATAAGGAGATTCCGGTGGAAGGACTTCTTGCCTGGGCAGACCTTTATCCGGTAATTGATAAACTATACGATGGCTTTTATTCCCGCATGATGGAAAAGTTCGGACAGGTATTGTCTGATAAGGAAGTGCAGATATGCTGTCTGCTCTGTGCCGGTTTCTCCACGAAAGAAATCGGTGTGGTCACCCAACAGACAAGTGCAACCATCTACGTGCGTAAGACTT
Source organism: Bacteroides sp. 4_1_36 (assembly GCF_003466325.1). Lineage (NCBI taxonomy): Bacteria > Pseudomonadati > Bacteroidota > Bacteroidia > Bacteroidales > Bacteroidaceae > Bacteroides > Bacteroides sp. 4_1_36. The sequence continues at coordinate 101,557 of NZ_QSOX01000013.1, read as the reverse complement.
CCATCCGAAAGAAGATAAATGCAGGCGAAAAACAGGATATTGTGGAGTGCATAAGAGGCATTTAGACCGGAAGAGGCCGGATTAAGACTTTTATAATATGTCATTGTTGATAATCAGTGCTTTATGTGCTAAGTATTAAGACTTTTAATAGTGCGATTTAGTAGGAGTTAAGAGACTTCTTGCCTTAACTTTGCATCAAATCAAAAAACAGAAAGTCTTATGAAAAGTACATTCAGAACAATGGCAATCGCAGCGTGTTTCGCACTTGTATCTCTTACTTCATGTTACTTCCCCGGAAGCGACCAGTATAAAATAAAGTCGGCAACTAAGGAATATGTTAAGTCGCAGTTAGGCGAAGGTGAGAAATTCCGTTACGGATACCTGGAGCGTAAATGTGGTCGTAACGTAGACGGCAAATTTTGCAAGTATGCCGAAGTGCACTATGAGGTAATAAGCGCGTCGGGCGAAACTTCAGAGAAAATGCTCTTTCTGCTGATGTCGGAACATTGCGATTCCGTATTGGATATCTCGGAGGAGAGAGACAAGGAGTGGACCAATAAAGAAACTCTTTCGTCAGAAGAGATAAAGGCAATCATCGAGTCAGCTTTAAAAGACAAACTCTAAACACCGGCATTTATGAAAAAGATTCTTGTTATAGCTATCGTATGCCTGTTGGGTAGCTTTGCCGCAGCGGCACAAACAGTGAAAGTAAACGGTACAATTGTAGATGAACAGAACCGTCCGGTGGAATTTGTCAATGTAGCCCTGATTTCCTTGCCCGACTCTTCATTCGTTACGGAAAGCACCACTGATGGCAAAGGTAAATTTGCTTTGAGAGCCACTGCCGGTTCGGATTTCCTGTTAAGACTCTCTTATATCGGTTACGTCGGCGAACAGATTGTCATCAGGACTCCCCAAGGCACTGTGCAGATGGGAGACATTATCTTGAAAGAACAGTCGGTAGCACTGGACGAGGTGGTAATATCGGGCAGCAATATCACGCAGAAGGTAGACCGCATGGTTGTAGTACCCACCGCTACTGCCATGAAGAATTCCTATAATCCCTACGACCTGATGCTGAACCTTGCCATTCCGCACTTGAAGGTGGATGCTCTTGGTAAAGGCCTGGAAGCCAATGGCGGCAGCGTACAGACACGTATCAACGGTATTGTGGCTACCTCCACCGAAGTGGCAGCCCTCCTGCCCAAGGAGATTGTAAGAATAGAATTCATCGAAAATCCGGGAGAGCGCTATGGCGACAGCAGCCTGGGCGCTGTGGTGGACATCATTGTCCGCCGCCGCGAAACGGGTGGACTGGTCAATATACAAGCCACTAATGCTCCCCACATGTTGTTTAGCGAGGACAATGTGGTGGCAAAGTTCAATCATAACAAGTCACAATGGGGATTGTTCTATAACTTGTCTGCCCGTAACTTCAAAAAAACATATACGGATATAGACGAGACATATGTGTTGGAAAATAAGACGATACATCGTGTGCAGGAGGGGCTTCACGACCAAAACAAGCACTTTACCCACAATATCGACCTCTCTTACAATCTGACGGAGCAGGATAAGTACGTATTCAACGTCGTGTTCCGCAACAGTGTCTATGATGCCCCTTGCCTGAACCAGTCGAACAAGTTGTATGATGCTGCGGATGCCGATAACTATATCTTCTCCAGACTGAAGAACAAGCAGTCCAGCTACACTCCTTCGCTCGACCTTTATTACCAGCGTACATTACCGAAGAATCAGATGCTTACGATGAGCGTGACCGGTACGCTGATGCACACCGACAATAATAGGCTCTACCACGAATATACGCCTCAAGCCGAAGACCTGGCGATGATTGAAACAGATGTGACGGGGAATAAGCGTTCCATTATCGGTGAAGCCATCTACGACAAGCGTTTCAAGTTCCTCGTATTCAGCGCCGGATTGCGCCACTACCAGATGTATGCCAGGAACGAGTATGCAGGCTCTTCACCCGTCGTATCGGAAATGAACCAGGCAAAGACAGCGGCGTTTGCCGAGGTGCAGGGTAATATCAGGAAAGTGAGCTATGGTGTGAGTGCCGGACTGACCCGCTCTTATTTCAAGGAAGGAGGGGAGGAACATACCTACTATACCTTTACTCCCACTGTCCGTCTGAACTTCTCTCCGCACAAGAACGGCAACATCAACTATCGGTTCAATGTCGAACCCAAGATTCCTTCGCTCAGTGCATTGACCAATGTGGAGCAGGCGATAGATACCATCCAGATAGTACGCGGTAACCCGGCATTGGAGACTTACAGCGTTTTCAACAATACGTTGAACTATTCCTATATGAAGAAGAAGTTCGTCTTCATGCTGAATGTGACACATGGCTATCACAAGAATATCATCATGGAGAGTGTGTTTGCCGAGGGAGACAAGTTGGTTTCGATGAACGAGAACCAGCGTTCTGCACAGTTTCTGCGCTTTGGCCCTTCTTTCACATTCCGCGGACTGAACATTGGTAGTCTGAAGAATTTCCTGACGCTGAGTATAGATGGTGGATTTACACGTTACTGGTCTAACGGCAATACCTATACCCATACGTATAATGATTTCTATTACAACCTGGGTGCCGTGTTCAATTATAAGCAGTTCTCTCTGTTGGGACAATTCAGTAAAAGGGCGAACGAGCTGATGGGCGAAACGATTTATAAGGGTGAAAACCAGGCTGCTGTTTTAGCCACTTATACCCACAAGCGGCTGCAATTAGGAGCAGGGATGATGTTCCCGTTCACCAACAACTACAAGACGGGCAAGGAACGGGTGAGCAAAGTGGCGCCCTATACCTCGTGGAGTCATGCGAAAGAAATAGGACAGATGGCGGTTATCAAGCTGAGTTATAACTTCGAGTTTGGTAAGCGTTACAAATCATCCGGCAGACGCATCAATAACAGCGACAATGAATCGGGCATTCTGAATATAGATAAATGACAACTGTTCCCGTGCTTCGGAGGTGTGGGGTGATAAAAGAACGAAGGGCTTCCTCGCGGGAGTCCTTCGTTCTTTTTGCAGGTAATTATTTGAGAGAGAATTTAGTTTAGGTTTATAGTCATCAATCTGAGAATCTATGTTTTCTATGTTAGAGTTTATACAGTCCTTTCTTGGGATAGTCCAGTTCCGGATTACCCTTGTAGCCTACACTGCCGCTTCCGCTGGTGCGTACTTTCAGGAAATCTGTGGCATGGCACTTGATGTCGCCTGAACCGGCAACACTGGCAGATGCTTTCTTGGCAACGAAATCGGAAGCAAGCAAATCACCCGAACCTGCCACGCTGTATTCAGCTTCTTGGGTACTGCCGCTCAGGATGGCGGTACCCGAACCGGCAACGGATGCTCTGGTGAAGTTGGCGGTTACGTTATTCAGCTTCATGTCACCTGAACCTGCAACGGATACTTGGAGGTCATTGCAAGTGATGTTGCTGCTATTGATGTCTCCCGAGCCTGCGATGGAAATATCGAGGTCTGTGCAGGAGATGTTGTTTCCACTGATGTCACCCGAACCAGCCACAGAGATTTTGATGTCATCCGTCTTCAGTCCGTTTTTCAGTTCCACGTCTCCCGAACCTGCCACGGCAATGCCGTTCAGCTTTTCTGCGGACACACGTACTTCCAGTTTATTATAGGATACGCTGACGTTCTTCTTGAAGCCGATGTAGAGGGTATTGTCCTTGACACGGATATCCAGTAAGTCTACAATGTTGTCCGAGGTGTATACTTCCACTGTCGGTTTGCCGGACTTCTGCGTGTAGGTCACGTCGGGGCTGCCGGCTACACTCAGCTTGGTGAAGTTGTCCACTTTTATGTCTTTGGTTACATAATTCTTGCTTGCCTTGACCGTCTTGCTGCCGAAGCCTCCGGAACGGTATGTGTGTTGTTGTGAACAAGCGGTTGTACTGAATGCCAATAAGGCGATTGCGATAAATGTTGTTAGAGCTTTCATATTCTTTTGTTTTTTGTGATTCAGTATTTATTAGTTAGACGTGATCTGCCTTGAAAAAGTTGCATATAAAAATGCTTTTTTCAAAGGACGCTCGGTCATCATACTTTAATCAATTATTGTGCCATAAGTGTAAAATGTTGATTATTAAAGGATAGTCGCTTTTGTGTAGTGTTCATTATCGGACACTCCGTCCGCTTTTGTCAGGTATTTGCTTGCGTTTTTGGACGATTCTTTGTTCATTTGCAAAGCCTCTTCCCGCCCCTTTCCTATGGGAGAGGCTTTGATTTATGACAGTAAACCGCATTATAGAAGATAAAGAGCTTGGTCCTTTGTTTGTCCGGGTCAATGCCCGGGCACGGCGCCTCACTTTCCGTACAAAGGAGGACGGAATTTACGTGACTGTGCCTCCCCGGACTTCCCTTGCCGAGATAGAGAATGCCATCGAGCAGCTTCGTCCGCGTCTGAAGGCTGCCATACAGAAGCAGGTCAGAAAGCTGATTGATTTGGATTACCGCATTGATACGGAGTTCTTTAAACTGACATTGGTCAGCGGACAACGGGAACGGTTCTTGTCCCGTTCGGAATTGGGGGAAATGCAGATAATCTGTCCTCCTGATGCCGATTTCTCGGATGAGAAGCTGCAGGCTTGGCTGCGCAATGTAATTGAGGAAGCTTTACGGCGAAATGCGAAAATTGTTCTTCCGCCCCGTCTGTATATGCTTTCCATGCAGCACAACCTTCCTTACAAGAGTGTGAAGATAAATTCCAGCAGCGGGCGTTGGGGAAGCTGTTCGGCACAAGGCAATATCAACCTTTCCTATTATCTGGTACTTCTTCCCAAGCATCTGATAGACTACGTGCTACTGCACGAACTGGCACATACCCGCGAGATGAATCACGGGGAGTGTTTCTGGGATTTGCTCGACCGGATGACTGATGGAAAGGCACAAGCATTGAGAGCGGAGCTTCGGAAATATCAAACGAAAATAAATGGTTAGAGATTAGTATGGACGGTAAGTAGTTCCTTGTTTTACAGACAGTGATACTGCAAAACTACTGCATACCTCTTGCACTGTCACTGCACTCCTTTTGCAGTGCTGCTGCAATACCTTTGCAGTGACACTGCAACTGTTTTGCAGTAACGCTGCAAAAGGTATGCAGTATCGCTGCAGTGTCACTGCAGGAGTTGTGTAATGTCTTTGCAGTAGCACTGCAAAAGTTATGTGATGTCTTTGTAGTGGCTGTTGGTAAGCCAGGAAAAAGCTTGTTGACTCCGAAATATGAGAGCAAAATGCTTCACAACTTTTTATCCCTAATTTTTTGCCAGCTGCTTCACCTCTTCCCCTTCCTTCTCGAACCGGTATTCGCCCCCTTTTTCGCTTAGCTCAAATAAGGAAAGCTTTTCAGTTGCATTGTTTACAATCATGAGTGCGTTTTGCTCGGCAAAGCGTTTCACTTCGATGGTGAAAGGTTCTTCTGCAATGGTGCGGTTCACCAGCAGGCTGTCGTTGATGAATATGGAAGTGGAATCTCCGGCAAATCCTTTCGTCAGTGTGATGGTGTATGTCTCGATGAAGTTGCGTTCTCCTTCTTTCCGTTGTTGCAGCCTCATGCTCATGTAGACAAAGATGACAACTACAAAAATCACGGCGAAAGCAAGGATGCCGTTGCCTATCATAAACTGCTTGTTGGTATTCAGTCGGTGTGCCATGGATAAAAAGTTTTTTTAAGAATGGTACAAATGTAATGAATAAATTTGAACCGACTGGTTTTTTACTTGCTGTATTCGCTCGGCGTCGCCCCGAATTGTTTCTTGAAGCTGGTCGAGAAATGGGACAGTGTACTGAATCCCGTCATGTCCGCTATCTCTGAGATGGTATATTTCCCTTCCTTTATCAATTTGGCGGCACGGTTCAGCTTGTAGGTCTTGAAGAATACGCTGGGGTTCTCACCCGTCAGCCCCTTTACCTTGTAATAGAATTTGGTGCGGGAGATTTTCAGCAGCTCGGTCATGCGCGCCACGTCCAGTTCCGGATTGGAGAGTTCGTTTTCCATCAGGTGGTAAAGTTCGGTCATGAAGGTGTTGTCTTGCGGGGAGAGCACGTTCTCCTCAATCTCATCCGTTTGGGTGGAACGGCTCAGGAGACTGCGCACTTTCTCACGGTTCTTCAGCTGGGATTTGATAAGCGCCAGCAGGTAGTTGGGCTCGAAAGGTTTCGTTACGTAGGCATCTGCACCGGTATTCAGACCTTCCACCTGGTTCTCTACAGTAGCTTTGGCTGTTACCAGTATCACGGGGATGTGGCATAGTTGCAAGTCTTCCTTTATCTGTCGGCAGAGGTCGTAACCGTTTCTTCCGGGCATCACTACATCGCTCAGTACGAGGTCGGGAGCTTCTTCGCTCATGGCTTTGAAGGCGCTGTCGGCATCGAAGCGGCAGACAACGTTGTAGACGGGAGAAAGCAGGGCCTTCAGGTAGTGGGCCACTTCCGTATCATCGTCTACCACCAGCAGGGTTTGCTTTTGTTGCCGGATGCTCTCTGTGTTTTCCAGTTGATACTGTTCTTCCGTTTGTATCGGAAACGCCTTGTTCTGTTCTTCTTCGGGGAGGGTACATTCTTCGGGGGTATAGGAGAGGTCATTCACCGGCAGCAGCAGGGTGAAGACGGCTCCGCTTCCTTCGGTACGGTTACCGGCTTTCAGGTAGCCGTGATGCAGCAGCGCCAGGCTGCGGGCGTAGTACAAGCCGATGCCGGTTCCCCAGTTATAGGTGCCTTTGGATTGATTGTCCAGTTGGTAGTAGCGTTCGAATACCTTCTCCAACTGTTCCTCGGGGATTCCGTTCCCGCTGTCGGCCACGGCAACTTTGACGTATTGCGTGTCGATGTCTTTGTCGGTCAGCGTAAAGAGACGCGCAGCCTCTTCGCGGGTAATGACGTCGAAGCACAGTTCCACTTTCCCACCGTTCGGAGTGAACTTCAAGGCGTTTGAAAGCAGGTTTCCTACAATCTTGTCCAGCTTGTCCACGTCCAGCCACATGAGGAAAGTATCCTCCAGGCCATAAGTGTTCAGTGCGATGCCTTTCTCGTTGGCGTTGATGCGGAAAATATCTACAAAGCGTTGCAGTTGCGAGATGATGTCAGTCCGTTTCACTCGCAGCTTCAGGGTGTCATTCTCCAGTTTGTTGAAGTCCATCAGCTGGTTCACCAGACGGAGCATGCGCCCCACACTGCGTTGTACGATGTAAAGCAGTTGTTTGTTTTCTCCCTCTATCTTGGGACTTTCGCAAAGTTGTGTCACCGGGCCCGAAATCATGGTGAGCGGGGTGCGGAACTCGTGCGAGATGTTGGCAAAGAAACTCATGTTCATGCGGTTCACCCGTTGTTCCTGCTCCTTCTCAAGTTTGGCACGCCGGGTGGTTTCTTTTTCCTGCTTGATACGTAGCCAGGCACGGATGAAGATACCGATGATGGCGGCGGCAATAAGCAGATAGATACACCATGCCCACCACGTTTGCCAAGGGGCGGGCTTTACGATGACGCGTATGGAATTCTCCCTTTCTACAATGCTCTTGTCGTTATTGGTTATTTTAACTTTGAAGGTGTAGGTACCGGCAGGCAGATTGGCATAGTAGGCCTCGCGGTTGTTGCGGGCATCAATCCAATATTTGTCGAAACCGTCCATCTTGTAATAATAATGTACGCGTTCATATTCGCAGTAGTCCAGTGCGGCAAAGGAGATGCTGAAACCATTCTGATTGTGGTCCAGGCAGATGTCCGGTCGGTAGGAGAGGTGCTTGTCTATACTTTCGCTGTCTTGTGGGCGTGCCAACCGGTTGTGTATCTTCAAATCCTCGAAGAGCAGTGGAATTTCCCGTTTGGTACTTACGTCCATAGGGTTGAAGAAAGTCAGCCCGTGCGTACCGCCAAAAACAAGTGTCCCGTCGGGCAGGCGGCATGAAGAACGGTCGTAAAACTGATTGCCGCCTATGCCGTCGGCGGCATAGTAGTTGGTAAATTTCCCTACGGTGCGGTCATATTTGCCCAGCCCGTATTGTGTGCCTGCCCATATATTGCCTTGTGCATCTTCCTCAATGCAAGAGATGTCCCGGCAGGGTGTACCCTCTATGGTCTCGATTTTTCCGGTGGCGGCAGAATAGTGCAGCAGTCCGTTGCTGACGGTCCCAATCCATACATCTCCACGACTGTCTTCGAAGATGTCGGTAGGGATGAATACTGAACGTTGGATACAAGCTTGCCAGTCGGTGTTCTCGAATGGTACTTCAGCGCTTTCCCAATTGTCGGGATTGATTTGCATGACTGGGTTCATGAAGGCAGTGGTCCACATCTTTCCGTTGTTGCGTGGAAGGAGTCCGGGTATGAAGGTTCCCGTCCAGGAAAATACTTTTGTTTGGACAAATTCTTTTTCTTTACGCTTTTTGGCATAAAGTTTAGGGCTGTATGTACCCACCCAAATTGTTCCACAACGATCTTGTGCAAACGACAGTGGTAGGAAGATGTCATGAATAGACTCTGTCTTCAGTATGCCGTTTTTATAGCTGCATTTCATCACCTTGCTCGCATAGAGGGCCGCCAGCCAGATGTAGCCCTCATCATCTACGAATACGCGTGTGATGTCCGGTTTGTCGGTAGCGCTTTTTCCCGGAAGTCCAGCCGAGTCCACTTCTTTCACTTCGTGGCTGTCCATGTTGTAAACGTACAGCCCGTCTATCATGGTGGCCATCCAGAGATTTCGCTCCTTGTCCACTGCCACGGACAGCACTGACTTTCGGTTCAGGTATGAGCTGAGATGATTATTGGTGTTGAAACGTTCTTTATAGTTGTAACGCACGACATAGCCTTGGTCTACAGAGCCTATCCACAGGTTTTTCTGTGAGTCGGTAAACATGGTGCTTATCTTGAAGTGAGGCACTTCGAAGGGAAAACCGTTTTCGCTCTGATGTATCACGTATCCTTCCACGTAGTTGTAGAGAAACATTCCTTGTTGGTCGGTATTCAGCAGCAGGCTGTTGCTGCCGTAAGGGTGGATGTAGTTGACGTTGGCATGCAGCAGCAACGGATGGCTCCGAAGGGCTTGGGGTGTTTCCTTGAATTTGTGCGTATGTGTGTCGAACAATGTTATCTGGCGGTTTCCCGCCAGCCATAGGATTCCGTTGGTGTGCATGAAGAAGTGGGTGGGAAAAATGCCTTGCATTGGAATGGAGTCTTCCAGCGCTAGTGTGGAGGAGTTGTAGCGGCGCAGAGACAGTGGGGTCACTGCCCACAGTTTGTTGCTCTGGTCTATGAAGCAGCGGTTGTTGAAGGTATAGTTTGGGTCAAATATCTTGATGGGTACGTCAAATTTGTGTGTTTGTGGATTATATACGGCAAGGTTGTGCATCATGTTCAGAAAAATCTTTCCGTCTTTGTTCTCGAGTATTTGGATGCCGTTTTTATTGGGGAAGTCCAGTGGGATATTTTGGAAATTATCTTTGTCTGTGTATAGGCTGGTTCCATTTACGGTGACTACCCACAACCGGCCTTGTGAATCACGGAAGAGGTCGTTGATTTGATTATCGGGTATATCCAGCGAGTCATCCGTACAGTAATACTGATGATATTCGTGTACATTATATTTGTTTACCCCTCGTGAAGTTCCTATCCAAATGTGTCCTTGTGCATCTTCGGCAAAGGCGGTGACCTTCTGATTGGAGAGGTCATTGGTGATGACGGGGCTTTCGATGCTGCCTTCCGGTGTGGGCTTTGTGTCCGACGGATTGCACGCGGTGATTAAACACAATAGAAGTAAGTATTTAATGTATTTCATAATATATAGTGTAGACTAAAAGCATTGGCATGTCATCCATTTGTTTTGTTCAACGAATCTCTGCATTACGATGCGAAAATACTCATAAAAATTGAGAGAGAGACTGCCGGAGAGCATGTTTTGAACAAATCTGCAAACATTTGAACATTGGAGAAAGCTGTTTTGAACATCGGGGAAAGCCGTTTGGATAACGTAGAAAATCCTTCTGGGGAGAATGTGCTAATATTGCAATCATAAAAACATAAAACTAATACATAATATGAAAAAGCAATTCTTGTCAGTGTTAGCATTCACCGCCATCCTACTTTCCTCGTGCGGAGGGACAGCTAAAATAGAGAAAGCATCTGCTTGTGGGCAGGAGGGGGAGATTACGGCTTCTTCGGCAACCGCCATTGCCGAGACCGAATCAGGAAAAGTAGCCGGATATGTGGAAAATGGTATCTATATATATAAAGGTATCCCATATGCCAAAGCCGAACGTTTTATGCCGCCCGTGGCCGCTGATAAATGGGAAGGCGTCCGCAGCAGCCGTGCCTATGGCCCTACTTGTCCGCAAGGCAAGCGCATGGGATGGTACAGCGACGAGCAGGCGTTTGCCTTCAACTGGGATGACGGTTATCCTGACGAGAATTGTCTGCGGGTGAATATCTGGACACCGGGACTGAAAGACGGGAAGAAACGCCCCGTCATGGTGTGGCTGCATGGTGGAGGTTATTCCGCCGGCAGTGGTCAGGAGCTTCCCTCGTATGACGGAACAAATCTGGCAAAGAAAGGGGATGCAGTGGTTGTGACGCTGAATCATCGTCTCAACGTCCTGGGTTTTCTCGACCTTTCCGCCTATGGCGATAAATATGCAAAATCGGGCAATGCCGGACTGCTTGATCTGGTGGCGGCACTGCAATGGGTGAATAAGAATATAGAATCCTTCGGTGGAGATGCTCGGAATGTTACCATTTTCGGTCAATCCGGTGGAGGAGGCAAGGTCTCTACGCTACTTGCCACGCCATCGGCGAGAGGCTTGTTCCATAAAGCCATTGTACAAAGCGGATCTATGCTTCGCACGATGGAGCAAAAGTATTCTCGTCGCATTGGCAGTGCCGTGATGGAAGAACTTGGTCTGAAGGCTTCGCAGATAGACGAACTCTGCAAGATGCCGTATGACAAGGTGCTTGCCGCCGGTGACAAGGCGATAGCCAAAGTGCGTGCAGAGGCAGAGAAGGAGGGGGTGTCTTCCTTCATTTTTGGCTGGGCGCCTACGGTGGACGGCGATGTACTGCCCGTACAGCCTTTCGACCCTCAAGCTCCAGCACAAAGCAAGGGCATTCCGGTAATGATTGGCACTACTCTGCACGAATTTACCATGAGTACTTATGTCCCCGCTTTTCGTACCATTACCAAAGAAAAAGCGGTGGAATTCCTGCAAAAGAAATACGGCGAACGTACGGACGAGTTCCTTACCGCTTTCGAGAAAGCCTACCCCGGCTATCAGCCTAAAGATTTGGTGGATGTGGACTTCGTGTTCCGTCCCGGTGCTGTGGAGCAGGCTAAACTGAAAGCTGCGCAGCAGGGTGCTCCGGTCTATATGTACATGTTCGCGTGGGAATCGCCCGTACTTGACGGCATGTTTCGCAGCACGCACTGCATGGACATTCCCTTTGCCTTCAACAATGTAGTGCGCCACGCTTCCATGACCGGGGGTGGCGCTGAAGCACAAGCTTTGGGCGAAAAGATGAGCAGCGCGTGGTTGAACTTTGCCCGTACGGGCAATCCCAATGCCGAAGGGTTACCCGAGTGGGAACCTTATACCGCAGAAAAGGGAGCAACGATGATTTTCAATAACGATTGCCAAGTGAAGTATAACCATGACAAGGAACTGCTGGAGGTAGTGATGGCATTTCCTACACGTGGGTTCTGACACTTTCTTAAGAAACCTTTTATTATTAACATAAATCTAATTTAATCAAATGAAACAAAATCTGAAGCAAACAGCTCGGAAGAGACTTGCAGCTATGGCACTCTTCCTATTGATCTGTCTTCCTTTCAGTCTGGCACAAGCCCAGACTATAAAGGTGAACGGTAGGGTTACTGACGACCTGAATGAACCGATGATTGGCGTGAGTATCTTTGAGAAAGGCACTACCAACGGTGTCATTACGGATATGGACGGCAACTACTCTTTGTCTGTGAAAGAAGGAGCGACGATTGTCTATTCCTACATCGGCTACCTGACACAAGAAAAGAAAGCAGTGGCAGGAGTAATGAATGTGATATTGAAAGAAGACACTAAAACGCTGGATGAAGTGGTGGTGGTAGGTTATGGCGTGCAGAAGAAAAGTTCACTGACCGGTGCCGTATCTTCGGTAAAATCAGAAGATATGGAAGCACGTACCATTACCCGTGCTGAGCAGGCATTGCAGGGTAAAACTGCTGGTGTGCAAGTGCTCAGTGCATCTGCTAAACCGGGTGCTTCTCCACAGGTGCGTATCCGTGGAATAAGTTCTAACGGCTCTTGCGATCCGCTGTATGTAGTGGATGGACGTATTGCCAGCGATATTGGTGGTATTGACCCTAATGACATTGAGTCTATGGAAGTTTTGAAGGATGGTGCTTCTGCAGCTATCTATGGCGCTGCTGCCGGTAACGGTGTAGTATTGATTACTACAAAGAAAGGAAAAGGAAACGGTAAAATCACATACGATTTTCAATATACTTCACAGAGTTTGGGTAAAGTACCCGAAGTAATGAATGCTGCGCAGTATAAGGAATTCTTCTTGGAAAACAAGAAGCTTACCCAGAGTGCTTTTGATACCTATTGGGATGGAAAAACCGATACGGATTGGGTCGATGAGGCTTTTGAAAACAGTTCGATGGTACGTCATAATGTGACTTTCCAAGGTGGTAGCGACAGAGGTTCTTTCTATCTGTCATTGTCCCACCTTGATAACGACGGTATGATTGTCGGCAATGCCGATACTTATGAACGACTCACGGGAATGGTAAATGCCAGCTGGAAAATCAAACCTTGGCTGGAGGTAGGTACCAATAATCAGATTGAGCACTACAAAACTCAGTCCGTAGCCGAGGGCAATGAGTATGGTAGCATGATGCTTTCTGTATTACAATTAGACCCTCTGACCAAGCCTCTTTATCCTATTGATGACTTGCCGTTGAATATGGCTACCATCTATAAGGATCATAAGAATATGTTGGGCGATGGAAACGGCAACCTTTATGGTGTATCAGCTTTCACTGGCAATGCCGAAGCTATCAATCCTTTTGCCATGCGTGACAACTCTTATACCAAGAACAGAGGCTTTAATATCAATGGTTCTACTTATTTGAATTTTATGCCTATCAAGGGGCTTACCGTTACTTCTCGTCTTTCTTATCGTTTGGCTTCAACTTCCTCTTATGGCGTGGGGCAATCTTATTACTATACTGACAAGGCTAAACGTGATTGGGTGGAGGTTTCGGCTTCGGATTATAGCCCAACCTATTATCAGTGGGAGAACTTTTTGAACTACACCCGTTCTTTTGGCAAACACAACGCAACATTGATGTTGGGAACTTCTTATAGTCAGAGCCGTTCTTATGGCGTTAGCGGAAGTAAGAAGGGATATAATGAAGATACTACAGATATGTGGGGAAATGTGATTAACAGAGTTTCGCATTTGGGTTTCTTGCAGAATGATCCTAATTTCTTCTACTTTGCCTATGCTACATCTGATGCTGTAAAGGATGTAAGTGGTGGTGAGCCTACCTATACTCGTAAATTATCTTACTTCGGACGTTTGAATTATGACTATGCCGGAAAGTACATGGCTCAGTTCTCACTGCGTGCCGATGCTGCTGACCTCTCTGTGTTGCCAAAGAACAAACGTTGGGGCTATTTCCCGGCAGTTTCTTTGGGTTGGGTTCTTTCGGAGGAAAATTTTATGAAAGGAACTGAAGACTGGCTGTCACAATTAAAGCTCCGTGCCAGTTGGGGACAGAATGGTTCTACTGCATCATTGGGCGGTTATAAATGGAATGTATCAATTGGTGCTACCGGGCATTTGGCTGTAGGTGATAATAATAATTTCTCTTACATCAATGGTTATGCTCCCTCTGCTACCGGTAATGACGGACTTAAATGGGAAACTTCTGAACAAACCAATATAGGTATTGATGCCCGTTTCTTGAATAGCCGTTTGACTGTTACAGCCGATTATTTCCATAAAAAGACAAAAGACCTGATTGTTTCGGGCATTAAGGCTTCAACTGTAGTAGGTAACAGTTTCTCGCCAGTTAATGCCGGTAATATTACGAACAAGGGGTTTGAATTGGAACTGGGATGGCAAGATCGTATTGGTGACTTTGCTTATGGTGTCCGTGCCAACGTTGCTACATTGAAGAATAAAGTGACCAAGATGCATGAGTCTTTATCAAGTATTGATGGGGCTACTTATGTGACTTATGGAGCCATTACTCGTTTTGAGGTAGGTAAGCCCGCGTGGTATTTTTATGGTTATGATTTCATGGGTGTGGATTCAAAAACCGGTGAGCCAATCTTTAGAGATATTGATGGTGTAGAAGGTATTACGGATAATGATAAGACAGAAATTGGTAAGGGAATTGCCGACTATACTTATGGTATTACCTTGAATGCAGCTTGGAAGGGATTTGATTTTATCTTGTTTGGTACGGGTTCTCAAGGTAACGATGTGTTCTGTGGCTTGAACCGTGTGGATTACAATTTGAATCAGCTGACTTATTTTACAAAAAACCGCTGGACAGAAAGCAATCGCAATGGGAAGACTCCTGCATCAGGCGCTACAGATTATACCAAGTATCTGACTTCTTCCGGTTGTGTATTTGACGGTTCTTATTTTAAAATTAAACAGATTCAGTTAGGTTATTCTTTCCCGAAGCAACTGATTAAGAAGGTAGCAATTGAAAATCTACGTATATATGGCTCACTTGAGGACTTCTTTACTTTTACAGACTATCCTGGTTTTGACCCTGAAGTTACCGGTGTCGGAAATTCATTAGGTGTGGATAAAGGTAGTTATCCTAATTCAAAGAAGGTTGTTCTTGGTTTGAGTGTGACATTCTGATTTTTATGAACTTATTAAAATGAAAAACATATGAAATTAAGATATTCTTTAATGCTCGGAGCGCTCCTTATATTGGCTGGCACTTCGTGTGAAGACAAATTGGATATACCTCAAAAAGGTGTATTGGACTTTTCCACTTATTATAAAACTGACGAACAAGCTCAAGCAGCGGCTGATGCGCTTTATATACAACTCAAGGGTACATACTATAACTATACGATGATGAAGAATGCCCTTTCGGACGATGTTTGGGCAGGTGGTGGTGGTCGTAATGACAATGCAGAGCTGGAAGGCTGTAATGAATATTCATTTGGCTCAGACCAAAGTTTTATCGGAGGCGTATGGGAAAGCTACTATCAGCTTATTTATAAGGCGAATGTGATTCTGGGACGTGTTGAGCCTGATACTGATTTGAAGAAGAAGGCTTGTGCTGAAGCCAAGTTCTTCCGTGCTTTTGCTTATTTTGATTTAGTTTCTATGTGGGGTGATGTACCATTGGTAGACCATGAACTTGATAAATCCGAATATCAGTTGGCTCGTTCGCCTAAGGCTGATATTTGGGCGTTGATAGAGCGGGACCTGACTGAAGCTATCAATTCAGGACTCTTGGAGGAAAAGAAGAGTGTAGATGATAAAACGACATGGCGTGTTACCAAGCAGTTGGCACAAGCTATATTGGGTAAAGCTTATTTATGGCAAGAAAAATTCCATGAAGCTGCTGTTGTCTTGAATGAGGTTAGAGCTAGCGGTAAGTATAAACTTTATGATGGAAATTATGAGGATATCTTGACCTACAAGGCTGAGTATAATTGTGAAAGTATGCTCGAAAGTAACCGTATTTTTGATGCAAGTAATTCCATGGATGAGTTCAGTTTCTTTGAGGTGATGAATCATTGGCGCACTGATAAGTTGGATATGTCTGGCTCTAACAATCAGTTTAATGGTACCGGATGGGGATTTATGGTTCCTCAGAAAAAGTTGTATGATGCATTTGTTCAGGAAGAGGGTGTAGATGGTTATCGGTTGAATCAGACAATGAAAACCTATGACCAAATTACTCAATTGGGTGTCAAGGTTGCCAAAGGGCAGAGTTTGATTAATGAAGGTTATTTCATGTGGAAACGTCGCTTCTCGAATGTAGAATCTCCTGCTGGGTTCTGGTGTTCATATAATAACTATCGTTGGATGCGTTATGCTGAAGTCTTGTTACTGGCAGCTGAAGCAAACCTGAAGGATGGCAATCAATCCGAAGCTGATGCTTGCTTGAATGAGGTGCGTCAGCGTGCAAGATTGGATGCTAAGACAGCTACCCTGGATGCCATTAAATTGGAAAAGAGACTGGAACTCTGTTCTGAATATACCCGTTATCAGGATATTATCCGTTGGAAAGATGCGGAGGCTTTGCTTAAGGATCAGGGTGAAAGAACACCTATCTTGTCAAATAAGGCAGGAAAAGATGAGCCGGATAATGTAGCGGTAGAATACATTCAGTATAACAAGGATAAAACGCGTTATGGTTTCAAGGAAAGACATTATTTGTTGCCTATTCCGGCAAAGGAGATCCGCTTGAATCCGAATATGGAACAAAATGCAGGTTGGTAAAGCGTATAAAGAATCAAAATCTAACTTCGTCGTCTGATGCAGATAAACAAAATTAGATTTTTCTAACTGATTAATTGTTTGTAGAAGAAGTCCCCCGTGGGAATCAGCTAATTGTACGGGGGCTTCTTTTGTGGCTTTTTAAATATAATATATATGAGAAGATTGTCAATTACTTTATTTTCACTCTGTCTGGCATCTGCCTTGACTGCACAGACGACCGGTTCGAATCAGTCAGTCAGACTGCGTGCCGACAATATCGACGAAGTGGTCAGTGCTATGACCCTCGAAGAGAAGGTACACCTCGTCATCGGTTGTGGGATGTCGATGGGAAGTGATACCAAGTTTCCCGGAACAGCGGGACGTACTTACGACATTCCCCGACTGGGTATCCCTTCCGCCTATCTTGCCGACGGACCGCACCGGTTGGCGATGGCTGCCAAGCGGGAATTCGACAGCCGTACTTATCATGCTACGGAATTCCCTTCCAGCACCACGGTGGCAGCTACTTTCAATCCGGATGCAGCCCATAAGGTGGGACGTACTTTGGGTATGGAAGTGAAGGATTATGGTTTGGATGTGTTGCTGGCACCGGGTGTCAACCTGATGCGAAATGTGCTTTGCGGACGTAACCATGAATATTATTCGGAAGATCCGGTGTTGGCTGGTAAAATGGCTGCTGCCTATATCAATGGAGTCCAGAGCCGGGGGACAGGTACCTGCCTGAAACACTTTGCCGTGAACAACCAGGAGACCAACCGCAATAACAACGACTCTCGCCTGACACAGCGCCCCTTGCGCGAGCTGTATTTGAAGTGCTTCGAGATTGCTGTCAAAGAGTCTCAGCCCTGGAGCGTGATGACCGCCTACAATAAGGTGAACGGCAAATATACCTGCGAGGACCGCGAACTGACAGAAGACATCCTCCGCGACGAATGGGGATTCAAGGGACTGGTGATGTCCGACTGGAATGCCGGAAAAGATGCCGTGACCTCCATCGTAGCAGGAAACGACATGCTTCAACCGGGGCAAGACCGCCAGTATAAAGCTATTTTGGAAGCCGTAGAGAACGGTACACTGGATTTGGCACTCCTCGACCGCAGCGTGAAGCGTGTGCTGGAGTTTGTGGTCAAGAGCCATACCTTTGCCGGCTACGAGTATCCCAATAAAACCGATTTGGAGGCTCATGCGCAAGTAGACCGTGAGATAGGTGCGGAAGGTATCGTGCTGCTGGATAACAAGCAGGCGCTACCCATGGCTGCCGGCATCAAAAAAGTGGCCCTTTATGGAACTACTTCCTATGACATGGTTCCTGCCGGCATGGGCTTTGGCAGTACGGGCATCGGCTATTACACGGTTTCTATGGTAGAAGGTTTGCGCAATGCGGGCTACATCGTGGACAAAGAATTGCTGAACTGCTACAAGAAGCATATGGCCGACGAGCAGAAACGGCTCTTTCCTCACGGAAAACCGCCTTTCGCCTTTACTCCGCTGCCCCGTGCCGAGGAGTTCCTGCCCACTGCCGAGGAACTGGCTGCACAAGTGAAGGCCAACGACATTGCCGTGCTTACGCTGGGGCGTGTCAGTGGCGAGGGCTGTGACCGCCGTGTGGAAGATTTCCTCCTGAAGGAGAACGAATTGGCTCTGATTAAGCAAGTGTCTGCCGCTTATCGTGCTGCAGGCAAGAAACTGGTGGTGGTTCTCAACATCTGCAGCCCGGTGGAGACTGCTTCTTGGAAGGGACTGGCAGATGCAGTGGTTTGTGCCTTCCAGCCGGGACAAGAGGTGGGTAATTGTATCACGGACATCCTGACCGGAAAGGTGAATCCTTCGGGCAAGTTACCCATGACGTTTGCCGTGAAATATGGCGATGCGCCGTCGGATGCTAACTTCCCTTTTGATTACGAGTTCAAGATGCCGTCGTTTGCTATGGGTACCGGCATGAACTTCAAGTCCGAAAAGAAAGAGGAGAAACCGAAGGAACCGGAGAAAAATGTGGATTTCACCAACTATGAAGAGGGAATCTATGTGGGTTATCGCTATTTCGACACTTTCGGTAAAGAGGTTTCCTATCCGTTCGGTCATGGTTTGAGCTATACTGCTTTTGACTATGCGGTAGAGAACGCCAAAATGGATGCCGACCGCTGTGAGTTGAAAGTGAGCGTGAAGAACATCGGCAAGGTGGCAGGGCGTGAAGCTGTACAACTCTATGTGAAAGCTCCGAATGGGGGACTTGACAAGCCTGCCAAGGAGTTGAAGGCCTTCGGCAAAACTGCCTTGCTCCAGCCGGGCGAGAGCCAGACACTGATTCTGACTTGGAACGTGATGGACATGGCTTCCTTTAATGAGAAAAACAGCTCTTGGGAGTTGGCTAAGGGTGAATATCAGTGGATGGTTGCCGCATCTTCGGCCGATGTGCGTTGCACAGCGGTACAGAGGGTGACAAAGGCACGCAAGCAGAAAGTGCATGATGCCATGCGGGCGCAAGTGCCTGTGGCTGTGTATCCGATGGTGAAGAGATGAGGGGGATATGCGTGAAAAAACTGATATATATCAATTAGTTTTAGAGTGGAAAACGCTTATTTTGTAGTACATTTTTAAATCGATACCATGAAAAGATTGATACTCTCTCTTTTAGCCGTCTGCTTGCTGTGGATGGCAAATGCACAAAATCCTGCATGGGGACCGCAAAGCAAGGTAGTGACCGACAGCATCTACAGCCAGGTATTGAAAGCACACCGTGCCTACACCATCTATCTGCCGCAAAGCTATAGCAATGAAACGGATAGGAAATATCCTATCCTCTATTTGCTGCACGGCATGTCGGGGGTGAATACCAGTTGGTTTACAGACCAACGTGTGAAGGACGTGATGGACCAGTTGGTGGCATCGGGCGAGGCTTGCGAGATGATTATCGTCAGCCCTAATGCCGGAGGCAATCCGGCTACTTGCTGGAACGGCTACTTCAACATGCCGGGCTGGGCTTACGAAGATTTCTTCTATAAGGAGTTCCTTCCTTATATAGAGAAGACTTACCGGGTGAAAGGTGATAAGCGGCATCGTGCCATTGCCGGACTTTCTATGGGCGGAGGTGGAACGGCAAGCTATGCACAGCGCTATCCGGATATGTATTGTGCTGCTTATGCTATGAGTGCTTTGATGAACATCCCCGTTAGTGGTGAGGAGGTGGGAAGAGACCCCGACCCCACAAACAAGATGGCTGTACTGACGCGTTCTGTGCAGGAGCATAGTTGCATCAGGTATGTGGCTGAGGCAGATGTTGCGCGTAAGGCACAGCTTCGTACTGTACAGTGGTTTGTGGATTGCGGAGACGATGACTTTCTGCTGGACCGTAATATAGAGTTTTTCCAGGCGATGCGTAATGCCGGTATCCCTTGCCAGTTCCGTGTGCGGGATGGCGGACATACCAGCGAATATTGGCATTCGGCACTTTATATGTGCCTGCCTTTTGTAAGTCGCTGCTTTGCTAAATAACAAGAAGCTAATTCATTTAATATAAGAAATTATGAAAAGATTATTAAGTTTGGCAGCGATGCTGCTGGTCTGCTGTGTCACCCTTTTTGCACAGCAAGCTCTTTGGGGAGGTGCGGCAGTTGTCTCTCCTGATATTCATGACGACAACACGGTTACTTTTCGCTTGAAAGCTCCTAAGGCTGTAAGGGTGCAGATTACCGGTGATTTTCTGCCTCCACAAACTATTAAGACTCCTCGTGGCGATTATGATGCACCGGGCATTGCCGATTTGACAGAGGGGAAGGATGGCGTTTGGGAATTTACTACTCCCGAACCATTGAAGCCGGAACTTTATGGATACTCCTTTATTGTGGACGGATTGAGAATGATGGACCCGAGCAATGTTTACATGATTCGGGATGTGGCTACCGTGACCAATGTATTTATCATCGGTGGTGACCGTGCCGATTTGTATAAAGTGAATAAGGTACCCCATGGAACGGTAAGTCGCATGTGGTACAATAGTCCTTCGCTGGGAATGGACCGCCGTCTGACGATTTACACTCCGGCTGGTTATGAAACCAGCGGCAAGCGTTATCCGGTATTTTATCTGCTTCATGGTGCAGGTGGTGATGAGGAAGCTTGGATTGCTCTTGGCCGTACTTCGCAGATATTGGATAATCTCATTGCACAAGGCAAGGCTAAACCTATGATTGTGGTGATGACTAACGGCAATGCTTGGCAAGATGCTGCTGCAGGTGAATCTCCCAAGGGTTTTGTTGCCCCCTCCATGCGTCCCGACGAAAGAGCGAAGGTGGCGGAAGGTGCTTTTGAACTCTCGTTCCCCGAAATCGTGAAGTTCGTGGAGAAGAATTTCCGCACTCTTGCCAATAAGAAGAACCGTGCCATTGCCGGGCTTTCTATGGGTAGTTTCCACTCTTGCAATATTTCCAAGTATTACCCGGACATGTTCGACTATGTAGGTCTTTTCTCCGGTGCAAGTACCGGAAACGATAAATCGACTTGTCCGGTCTATACCGACTTCGAAGGTAAGCTGAAGACTCAGTTTGCCAAGAAACCGGCTCTTTACTTCATCGCATGCGGCAAGACGGACTTTGTTTATAAAGGTGTGGCCGATTTTCGCAAGTTGCTTGACGACAATGGTTATAAGTACGAGTATCTTGAAACGGGCGAGGGACATATCTGGAGGAACTGGCGAATCTATCTGACGGAGTTCGCGCCGAAGTTGTTCAAATAAGAGGATTTGGTATAACTAATTTAATAACAAAATAACATACGTATCATGAAAAGAATTTCTATTTTGTCAGCTCTGTTGCTGATGTGTGCGATGACTTTCGCGCAACAAGCTCTCTGGGGAGGCGCTCCCGTGGTCTCACCTGAGATACACGACAACAATACAGTAACTTTCCGCTTGAAGGCGCCGAAAGCCGTAAAGGTGCAAGTAACTGGCGACTTCCTGCCTACGCAGAAAATCAAGACTCCTTTTGGTGAGTTTGATGGTCCGGGTGTGGCAGATTTGAAAGAGAACAAGGACGGTGTGTGGGAATTCACTACTCCCGAACCGCTGAAACCAGAACTCTACAGCTACACTTTCCTGGTAGACGGACTGAAGATTAACGACCCTGCCAACGTCTATATGATTCGAGACGTGGCAAGCGTGACGAATGTATTCATCATCGGTGGTGACGAGCGCATCGATCTCTACAAAGTGAATAAGGTTCCTCATGGAACGGTATCTAAGGTATGGTACAACAGCCCTACGCTGGGTATGGACCGCCGCCTGACTGTCTATACGCCTGCCGGATATGAGACAAGCGGCAAGCGCTACCCCGTCTTCTACCTGCTACACGGCATGGGTGGCGACGAGAACGCATGGAGCGAACTGGGACGTACGGCACAGATTCTGGATAACCTCATCGCCCAAGGCAAGGCCAAGCCGATGATTGTAGTAATGACCAACGGTAACGCTGCGTTGGAGGCTGCTCCGGGTGAATCGTCACTGGGTTTTGCCGCTCCCAGCATGAATCTGCCCAAGACGATGGAAGGCTCTTTCGAGACTGCTTTCCCCGACGTGGTGAAGTTCATTGATAAGACTTACCGTACGCAGGCCAACAAGCAGGGTCGTGCCATTGCCGGATTGTCTATGGGCGGTTACCACTCCATGCACATCTCCAAGCAATATCCGGATATGTTCGACTATGTAGGTCTGTTCTCGGCAGCCATCATGCCCAACAAAGATGTGAAGTCTCCGATTTATGACAACCTTGAAGTCAAACTGAAAACCCAGTTTGCCAAGAAACCGGCACTCTATTACATCGCTATCGGTAATAAAGACTTCTTGTTCCAGGCCAATAACGACTACCGCAAGATGTTGGACGAGAAGGGTTACAAATATGAATATTATGAAACCGGAGAAGGTCATATCTGGAAGAACTGGCGTATTTACCTGACAGAATTCGCACCGAAGATATTTAAATAAGATTATGAAGAAGAATATCATATCCATGGCAGCAGCAATGGCTGTTTTGTCAGCTTGCGGACCGGGTGTGCCGCAGCTTGGAAAGTCCTCTCTGGATGAGGTGATTGGCGCCATGACCTTGGAGGAAAAGGCGCATCTGGTAGTGGGTACCGGTATGGCAGGTTTCTCGGGTGACAGTGCCGTAATCGGTGCAACGAGAAAGCTGGTGCCGGGTGCGGCAGGAACCACATACCCGATTGAACGCCTCGGCATTCCCGCTGTGGTGCTGGCTGATGGTCCCGCCGGACTGCGTATCGACCCCAAGCGTGAGGGGGATTCGGCTACGTACTATTGTACTCATTTCCCTATCGGAACTTTGCTCGCCTCTACCTGGGACCAGGAACTGGTGGAAAGTGTAGGTCAGTCCATCGGTAACGAAGTGCTGGAATACGGTGCGGACGTGCTGTTGGCTCCGGCGCTGAACATTCACCGTAACCCGCTTTGCGGACGTAACTTCGAGTATTATTCCGAAGACCCGTTGGTGTCGGGTAAGATTGCCGCCGCCTACGTACGTGGTGTGCAGAGCAACGGTGTGGGTACCAGTATCAAGCACTTTGCTGTGAACAACCAGGAAACCAACCGTATGGCTACGGATGCGCATGTATCTCCACGCGCCTTGCGCGAAATCTACTTGAAAGGGTTCGAGATTGCCGTGAAGGAATCCGCTCCTTGGACCGTGATGTCCTCATACAACTACCTGAACGGTGTCTATACTTCGGAAAACAAGGAGTTGCAGACAACGATGCTGCGTGACGAATGGGGCTTCAAGGGTATGGTGATGACCGACTGGTTCGGTGGTAAAGATGCTGTGGCACAGATGGTGGCGGGCAACGACATGTTGCAGCCCGGTCTGCCCAAGCAGTACGAAGCCATCGTGAAGGGTGTGCAGGACGGAGCGTTAGATGAAGCCATCCTCAATCAGAATGTGAAGCGTATTCTGGAGATGATTCTCCAGACTCCCCACTTCAAGGGATATAAATACTCCAACAAGCCTGATTTGAAGGCGCATGCTGCCGTTACTCGCCAGTCGGCAACGGAAGGTATGGTATTGCTGAAGAACGATAACGGTGCTCTGCCGCTGGCTGCCGACGTGAAGAACGTGGCACTCTTCGGTTGCACTTCCTACGATTTCATTGCAGGCGGTACAGGTTCGGGCAACGTGAACCGCGCTTATACCGTTTCGCTATTGGACGGCTTGAAGAATGCCGGCTATGTGGTGGATGAAGCGCTGAAGAATAGCTATGAAGCTTACCTGAAAACCGAGAAAGAACGTCTGTCCAAAGATAAGAAAGAGTGGTTCATGCCCGATACCCGTCCGGCTGAGATGGCTGTTTCCGCACAAGTCATCCGCGAGCAGGCTGCCAAGGCCGATGTGGCACTGGTGACGCTGGGACGTACCTCCGGTGAGTTCCTTGACCGTATGGTAGCCGACTTCAACCTCACCAAAGAGGAACAGAACATGTTGAAAGCTGTGTCCGATGCTTTCCACGCTGCCGGAAAGAAGGTAGTGGTAGTGCTCAATATCGGTGGTGTGATTGAAACTGCTTCTTGGAAATCTGCTCCCGATGCCATTCTTTGTGCATGGCAGGCAGGCCAGGAGGGAGGAAACAGTGTGGCTGACGTGCTGAGTGGCAAGGCTTCTCCTTCGGGCAAGCTGACAATGACTTTCCCGGTGAAGTTTGAAGATGCCGCTTCTTCCGACAACTTCCCGATAGACATGCGTGTGAGCACCGACCTCATGAACAAAGGCGGGAAGAAGAACGACGTGAAGAACGTGGACTATACCAATTACGAAGAGGACATTTACGTGGGTTACCGTTACTTCGACACCTTTGGCAAGCAGGTTTCCTATCCTTTCGGTTACGGTCTTTCCTATACCACTTTTGCTTACGACAAGGCTGCTGTCAAGGCAGACAACGGTGTCTATACCGTGTCTGTAGAAGTGAAGAACACCGGTAAGGTAGCAGGCAAGGAAGTGGTTCAGCTTTATGTATCCGCTCCCGATGTTGCTGCCAACAAGCCCGAAAAGGAACTGAAGGCTTTTGCCAAGACCAAGGAGCTGAAACCGGGCGAAGCGGTTGTGGTGACGCTGAAAGTGAATGCTGATGACCTGGCTTCCTACGATGAGGCTGCATCGGCATGGGTGGTAACTCCCGGAAACTACAAGTTCCTCGTCGGGGCTTCCTCACGCGACATCAAGGCTACGCTGGAGGCTGAAGTAGCTGCCGCAACGCAGAAGACGAACAACATCCTGAAACTTCAGGAACCGATGAGCCTCTTGAAGAGATGAGAGTTGGATTGTCTGAAAAAATAACAAATCATACCCTAAAAAACATCCTGTTGTACCCTTTGGTATGGCAGGATGTTCTTATCTTTGTGCCTCGTATAAACAGATAGTGCAACTATTATAAACCAATATCACAACCATGAGTAAAAAGTTAATCTTATCTTTAGCCCTATCAGGGTTAGTACTTACTTCTACGGCGCAGACCACTGTTGCGCCTGCCATTCCAAGAGACGAGAAAATAGAACAGCAGATTGAGACTTTGCTGAAGAAGATGACGCTTGACGAGAAAGTCGGTCAGATGTGCGAACTCACCATAGACCTCCTGCAGAAACGCGCCAATCCTTTTGCCGGTCTCAATCCGAAAGATATAACTGTAGATGATTTGAAGAAAATCGTCAAGAGGTATAAGTTAGAGAAAGAGTTCAAGCTGGGTAAGGAGATGCCTTCGCAAGAAGTGATGATGCAGCTCTATATGCGTATCCAGGGTATTGAGAATGCCAAGGGCTTCCAGTTGGACGAGGCGATGCTCGACTCTGTCATCGGAAAATACAAAGTAGGCTCCATCTTGAACGTGCCTAACGGTGTGGCACAAAGCGTGGAGAAGTGGCAGGAAATCATCAAACGCATTCAGGAGAAATCCATGGAGGTGATGGGTATTCCTTGTGTGTACGGTGTAGACCAGATACACGGAACTACCTATACGCTGGGTGGTACTTTCTTCCCGCAAGGCGTCAATATGGGAGCTACCTTCAACCGTGAACTGACACGTGAAGGTGCACGCATCTCCGCTTATGAAACAAAGGCGGGAAGCATTCCCTGGACGTATGCCCCGGTGACCGACCTCGGACGTGACCCGCGCTGGCCTCGTATGTGGGAAAATTATGGTGAAGACGCCTACGTCAATGCCGAAATGGGACGTGAAGCAGTTATCGGTTTCCAGGGCGAGAACCCCAACCTGATTGGCGAGAACAACGTTGCCGCTTGTATGAAGCACTATATGGGTTATGGTGTTCCCGTTTCCGGTAAGGACCGTACGCCGTCTTCCATCACCGAGCAGGATATGCGTGAGAAGCATTTCGCTCCTTATCTGGAAATGGTGAAAGCAGGTGCCCTCTCCGTGATGGTGAACTCCGCCATGAACAACGGTCTGCCTTTCCATGCCAACTATGAGCTGCTGACCAAGTGGCTGAAAGAAGACCTCAACTGGGACGGTATGATTGTGACTGACTGGGCGGACATCAACAACCTTTATAGCCGCGACCACATAGCCAAGGATAAGAAGGAAGCCATCAAGCTCGCCATCAATGCCGGCATCGACATGTCGATGGACCCGTACGACTGGAAGTTCTGCACACTCCTGAAGGAGCTGGTGGAAGAAGGCGAAGTCCCCATGAGCCGCATTGACGATGCGGTGCGCCGCGTATTGCGCCTGAAGTACCGCCTCAATCTGTTTGAGAAACCCTATTATGATTTGAAAGACTTCCCGCTGTTCGGCAGTGCGGAACATGCCGCCGCCGCACTCCAGGCTGCCGAAGAGTCTTTGGTACTCCTGAAGAACACAGACGGCATACTGCCGCTGGCAAAAGGCAAGAAACTGCTGGTTACCGGTCCGAATGCCAACTCCATGCGTTGCCTCAACGGCGGCTGGTCCTACTCTTGGCAGGGTGACAAGGCAGACGAGCATGCAGGCCAATATAATACCATCCTCGAGGCTTTCACCAATAAATTCGGTGCGGACAACATCATCTACGAAGCCGGTGTCACTTATAAGCAAGGTGGCAACTGGTGGGAAGAGAATGCTCCTGAGATAGAGAAAGCCGTAGCTGCCGCTGCCGGTGCCGACTACATCGTTGCCTGCATCGGTGAGAACTCTTACTGCGAGACTCCGGGTAACCTGACGAACCTCTTCCTCTCACAGAACCAGCTCGACCTGGTGAAGGCTCTTGCCAAGACCGGCAAGCCCGTCATTCTGGTGCTGAACGAGGGCCGTCCACGCCTGATAGCCGACATCGAGCCTTTGGCAAAGGCTGTGGTCAACACCATGCTTCCGGGCAACTACGGCGGCGATGCGTTGGCAAACCTCATTGCCGGCGACGCCAACTTCAGCGGAAAGATGCCTTTCACTTATCCGAAGGAAATCAACTCGCTGATTACGTACGACTACAAACCGTGCGAACACATCGGCAAGCAGATGGAAGGCGCTTATAACTACGACGCGCAGGTGTCCGTACAGTGGGCGTTCGGCTACGGTTTGAGCTATACCACCTTTGCGTACAGCAACCTCAAGGTGGATAAGTCGGACTTTACCGCTGATGATGTGCTTACTTTCACCGTTGATGTGAAGAATACCGGTGACCGTGTCGGCAAGGAGAGCGTGTTGCTCTTCAGCAGTGACCTCGTTGCCTCCCTTACTCCCGATACCCGCCGTCTTCGCGCTTTCGAGAAAGTGGAACTGAAACCGGGCGAGACAAAGACCGTGACTCTGAAACTGAAAGGCTCCGACCTTGCTTTCGTAGGCTATGATGGCAAGTGGATTCTGGAGAAAGGTGACTTCCGCATCCAGACGGGTGACCAGACTGTGAACGTGGTTTGTACGGATACCAAGAAGTGGGAGACTCCGAATAAGTGATACGATAAGGTCTTTTAGACCTTTAGAACCATAGTAAAAGGGCCGATAGCATGAAACAAGCTATCGGCCTTTTATTTTTCCGCGTTGTCTTTCAACAGTATCTTTTTTCCGCTTGTACCTCCTTACTTCTTTTCCTGAAACAATAGAGATTGTACGCATGAGATGTATATCTCATGTTGTTCGAGATGTGCATCTCGTTGTGCTTGACATGTGCATCTCATGCAGTATGGAACGTGATAATTCATTTCATAAAGTATAAGCTTCTGTCTCATAAGATTATATGTTTTACACTTTATCTTGAAGTGTTGAAAGGGCGTGTCTGTAATATAATTCTCGTTTGAACCGTTAAATCAATCTTTTTTTCTCTAATATTTTGTAGTCGAACAGATTATTTATATCTTTGCAAGCGAAAACGGATGAAAGGTGGAGGGGCGATTAAGCTCCTCTTTTTTGTTCCTAATGGTTAATCTATGATAGAAAAGAAAACTGTTTGTCAGATTGTTGACGAGTGGCTGGCAGGAAAGGACTACTTCCTTGTGGAGGTGACAATCAGCCCGGATGACAAGATTTTGGTGGAAATAGACCACAAAGAAGGTGTTTGGATTGAGGACTGTGTAGAGCTGAGCCGCTACATCGAGTCCAAGTTGAACCGTGAGGATGAGGATTATGAGTTGGAAGTCGGTTCGGCCGGCATCGGACAGCCCTTCAAGGTACTGCAGCAGTACATTAACCACATCGGCAAGGAAGTGGAAGTGCTGGCAAAGGACGGCCGCAAGCTCAGCGGCGTGTTGAAGGAAGCCGACGAACAGCATTTCGTCGTGACCATTCAGAAGAAAGTGAAAGAGGAAGGTGCCAAGCGTCCCAAGCTGGTGGATGAGGACTTGACCTTTACGTATGAAGAGATAAAATACACTAAATACTTAATCAGTTTTAAATAAGACTATGGCCAAAAAAGTAGAAACTGTCAGCTTGATAGATACATTTTCGGAATTTAAGGAACTGAAGAATATCGACAGAACCACGATGGTAAGCGTACTCGAGGAGTCGTTCCGTAGTGTGATTGCGAAAATGTTCGGTACCGATGAGAATTACGACGTAATTGTAAACCCGGACAAGGGTGACTTCGAAATATGGCGTAACCGTGAGGTAGTGGCAGACGAGGATTTGGAAAACCCGAACCTGCAGATCGCATTGTCCGAAGCACAAAAGATTGATGCTTCTTATGAAGTGGGCGAGGAAGTGACGGATGAAGTTATCTTCGCGAACTTCGGTCGCCGTGCCATCTTGAACTTGCGCCAGACGCTGGCCTCCAAGATATTGGAACTGGAGAAAGATAGTATTTACAACAAATACATTGATAAAGTGGGTACCATCATCAATGCGGAAGTCTACCAGATTTGGAAGAAAGAGATGCTGCTGCTCGATGATGAAGGCAACGAATTGTTGCTGCCCAAGACCGAACAGATACCGAGTGACTTCTACCGCAAGGGCGAGACCGCCCGCGCCGTAGTTGCACGTGTGGACAACAAGAATAATAATCCGAAGATTATCCTGAGCCGTACGTCGCCCGTCTTCCTGCAACGTCTGTTCGAAATGGAAGTACCCGAAATCAATGACGGACTGATTACCATCAAGAAGATTGCCCGCATCCCCGGCGAGCGTGCCAAGATTGCCGTTGAGAGCTACGATGACCGTATCGACCCGGTAGGTGCCTGCGTGGGTGTGAAGGGTAGCCGTATTCATGGTATTGTCCGCGAGCTTCGCAACGAGAATATCGACGTTATCAACTATACGTCCAATATCCAGTTGTTTATACAGCGTGCCTTGAGCCCTGCCAAAATTTCTTCCATCCGCTTGAACGAGGAAGAACGCAAGGCTGAAGTGTTCTTGAAACCCGAAGAGGTGTCGCTGGCTATCGGTAAAGGCGGTTTGAATATCAAGCTTGCCAGTATGTTGACTGAGTACACCATCGACGTGTTCCGTGAGTTGGATGAGGCCATAGAGGATGAAGACATCTACTTGGACGAATTCCGTGATGAAATAGACGGTTGGGTTATCGATGCCATCAAGGCTATCGGTATCGATACGGCTAAGGCTGTGTTGAACGCTCCCCGTGAGATGTTGATTGAGAAGACGGACCTCGAAGAAGAGACGGTGGACGAGGTATTGCGCATTTTGAAACAGGAGTTTGAAGAGGAGGAGCAGTAATGTGGTAATGTGGGTAATATGCTAATGTGCCAATGCAGATAGCATATCGGATGAAGTGCACACTCCTTTTTTCTCAGCCAATTAGCACATTAGCATATTGGCACATTAATTCATTAAATTAGTATGACGATAAGGTTAAACAAAGTAACAAGAGATTTAAATGTAGGGATTACGACGGCTGTCGAGTTCCTGCAAAAGAAGGGATTTACCGTTGAGGCAAATCCGAACACAAAAATTACGGATGAACAGTTCGAACTGCTCAAAAAGGAGTTTAGTACAGATAAGGACCTTAAGATAAAGTCGGAGCGTTTCAGCCAGGAACGTCAGAGCAAGGACCGCAACAAGGCGTCCGTGTCTATTGACGGCTATAGGGAAACGCAGGAGAAAGCGAAGCCCGAGGAGATTAAGACGGTTGTTCCGGAAGACGCACGTCCGAAGTTCAAGCCGGTAGGCAAGATTGATTTGGACAAACTGAACCGTAGACCTGCTCCTGCTCAGGAAAAAGAGAAAGAAGCGGAAAAAGCGGTAGAGGAGAAGAAGGTGGAGGAACCGGCAGTTGTAGAAACGCCGAAACCGGAACCTGCTCCTGCTCCCCAACCGGAACCACAGTCGCAACCGGAGGTACAGCCGGCATCTGAGCCCGAGCCGCAGCCCGTTTCGGAACCGCAGCCACAACCCGTTGTCAAGGAAGAGCCTGCTCCGGTTGTAGAGGCTCAACAAGAATCTAAAAAGGAAGAAATGATAGAAGCGCCTGCTCCCGCACCGGCAGCTGAAGAAGCACCGGTTGAAAAAGAGGGGAAAGAAGAAGGAGAAGAAATCTTCAAGATACATCAGCCTGAGTTTGTTTCGAAGATTAATGTCATCGGACAGATAGACTTGGCGGCCCTGAACCAATCCACACGCCCAAAGAAGAAATCGAAAGAGGAGAAACGCAAGGAGCGTGAAGAGAAGGAAAAGATTCGCCAGGATCAGAAGAAGCAGATGAAGGAAGCTATCATCAAGGAAATCCGCCGTGATGACAGCAAGTTGAAGGATACCGCTGCCGGCGATGCCAACGGCAAGAAGAAACGTGTCCGTATCAATAAGGAGAAAGTGGACATCAACAATGCTTCCAACTTCCAGCGTGGTGGCAACGACCGTGGACACGCTGGTGCCCAGCAAGGTCAGGGTGCCCGCCCGCAAGGTGGAAACCAGCCTGGTGGAAACAATGCCAATAATAACCGCAACCGCAATAAGGACCGCTTCAAGAAGCCGGTCATCAAGCAGGAGGTTAGCGAGGAAGATGTAGCAAAGCAGGTAAAGGAAACTTTGGCACGCCTCACTTCCAAAGGAAAGAACAAAGGTGCCAAGTATCGTAAGGAAAAACGTGACATGGCTTCCAGCCGTATGCAGGAATTGGAAGACATGGAAATGGCAGAAAGCAAGGTACTGAAGATTACGGAATTCGTGACGGCCAACGAGTTGGCAAGCATGATGGATGTTTCTGTTACTCAGGTCATCGCCACTTGTATGAGCATTGGTATGATGGTATCCATCAACCAGCGTCTGGATGCCGAGACCATCAACTTGGTGGCTGAGGAATTCGGCTTCAAGACAGAATATGTAAGCGCAGAAGTGGCGCAGGCCATCGTAGAGGAAGAGGATGATGAGGAAGATTTGGAACCTCGCGCTCCGATTGTAACGGTGATGGGTCACGTAGACCACGGTAAGACTTCATTGCTCGACTATATCCGTAAGGCGAATGTGATTGCCGGTGAAGCGGGTGGTATCACACAGCACATCGGTGCCTACCACGTGTCGCTGGACGACGGACGTAAGATTACATTCCTCGATACTCCGGGCCACGAGGCGTTTACCGCCATGCGTGCCCGTGGTGCCAAAGCTACGGATATTGCCATCATCATTGTGGCTGCTGACGACAACGTGATGCCGCAGACAAAGGAAGCCATCAACCATGCCATGGCTGCGGGTGTTCCTATTGTATTTGCAATCAATAAGATTGATAAACCGACTGCCAACCCCGACAAGATTAAGGAAGAGCTGGCTGCCATGAACTTCTTGGTGGAAGAGTGGGGCGGTAAGTATCAGTCGCAAGATATCTCTGCCAAAAAGGGTATCGGTGTACCCGAGTTGATGGAGAAAGTGCTGCTCGAAGCAGAAATGCTGGAGCTGAAAGCAAACCCGAACCGCCGTGCTACCGGTTCCATTATCGAGTCCTCATTGGATAAGGGTCGTGGCTATGTGGCTACGGTACTCGTTTCCAACGGTACCTTGAAAATGGGCGACATCGTGCTGGCGGGTACCAGCTACGGTAAGGTGAAGGCTATGTTCAATGAGCGTAACCAACGCATGCAGGAGGCTGGTCCTTCTACACCTGCCCTGATATTGGGCTTGAACGGTGCACCTGCTGCTGGCGACACGTTCCACGTAATTGAAACGGAGCAGGAAGCACGCGAGATTGCCAACAAACGCGAACAGTTGCAGCGTGAACAAGGTTTGCGTACGCAGAAGATGCTGACGCTCGACGAAGTGGGCCGCCGTTTGGCGCTGGGTGACTTCCATGAGCTGAACGTGATTGTGAAGGGTGACGTGGACGGTTCTGTGGAAGCGTTGAGCGACTCTTTAATCAAGCTGTCTACGGAGCAGGTGCAGGTAAACGTAATCCACAAGGGTGTCGGTCAGATTTCCGAATCGGATGTCTCGCTGGCTGCCGCTTCGGATGCGATTATCGTCGGTTTCCAGGTACGTCCTTCGGGTGCTGCCGCCAAGATGGCAGAGCAGGAGGGTGTGGATATCCGCAAGTACTCCGTCATCTACGATGCCATCGAAGAGGTGAAGGCTGCCATGGAAGGTATGCTGGCACCGACATTGAAGGAGCAGATAACGGCAACCATCGAGGTGCGCGAAGTGTTCAACATCACGAAGGTGGGACTGGTGGCAGGTGCCATGGTCAAGACCGGAAAGGTGAAACGCAGCGACAAGGCCCGTTTGATACGCGACGGTATCGTAATCTTTACGGGTGCCATCAATGCCCTGAAGCGCTTCAAGGACGACGTGAAGGAGGTAGGTACCAATTTCGAGTGCGGTATCAGCCTGACAAACTGCAACGACATCAAGGTGGGCGATATTATCGAATCTTACGAAGAAATAGAAGTGAAGCAAACATTATAATTGAATAATGTGCAAATATGCTAATGTGCCAATTGGCTGCGCGTACAGAAAATGCCGCAGGGCAATTGGCACATTTTGCATATTAGTTATTTGCTCATTGACCCATTAGCATATTGGCACATTAGCATATTGTCACATTGGTACATTAATTTTATGGCAATTATAGATATCATCATATTGGCTGCTTTCGGCTTGGGCGCAATCATCGGCTTCATGAAAGGTTTCGTGAAGCAATTGGCCTCTCTGCTGGGGCTGATTGTCGGTCTGCTGGCGGCAAGGGCTTTGTATGCCTCGTTGGCAGTGAAGCTGTGCCCCACGTTGACAGACTCTATGACAGTGGCGCAAGTACTGGCATTTGTCCTCATCTGGCTGGCTGTTCCTTTGCTCTTCTCCCTGGTGGCTTCTCTGCTGACCCGGGCAATGGAGGCCGTCTCGCTGGGCTGGCTCAATCATTGGTTGGGGGCTGGTCTAGGGGCTTTGAAGTACCTCCTGCTGACGAGCCTGCTGATTGGTGTCATCGAATTTATAGACGGAGACAATACGCTGATTAGCAAAACAAAAAAGAAAGAATCAGTGTTATATTATCCTATGGAAGAGTTTGCCGGGATATTCTTTCCCGCGGCAAAGGCGGTTACGGAGCAGATTGTAAACGGAGACTTTGACTGATACCGTGAACCGTGATTTTGTAATTCATAATTTGTAATTATAGAAGTGATGCAACAAGAAGAACCCAATAAATATGTAAAGGAACTCACTCAGGAGAAGTATAAGTACGGTTTCACGACCGACGTGCATACAGACATCATTGAGCGCGGGCTGAATGAAGATGTAGTGCGGCTTATCTCTGAGAAGAAGGGAGAACCGGAATGGTTGCTGGAGTTCCGCCTGAAGGCATATCGCCACTGGCTGACATTGGAGATGCCTACATGGGCACATCTCCGCATTCCCGAAATAGATTATCAGGCCATATCCTACTATGCCGACCCTACGAAGAAGAAGGAAGGACCGAAAAGCATGGATGAGGTAGACCCTGAGTTGATAAAGACTTTCAATAAGCTGGGCATTCCGCTGGAAGAACAGATGGCGTTAAGCGGTATGGCTGTGGATGCCGTTATGGACTCGGTGTCTGTAAAGACTACCTTCAAGGAGACACTGATGGAGAAAGGAATCATCTTCTGCTCATTCAGCGAGGCTGTACGCGAGCATCCCGACTTGGTACAGAAATATCTCGGTTCGGTGGTGCCTTATCGTGACAACTTCTTTGCGGCACTGAACTCGGCGGTGTTCTCCGACGGTTCTTTTGTCTATATCCCGAAGGGGGTACGCTGTCCGATGGAGTTGTCCACCTATTTCCGCATCAATGCCCGCAATACGGGGCAGTTCGAAAGAACCTTGATTGTGGCGGATGATGATTCGTACGTTTCTTATCTGGAAGGGTGTACGGCTCCGATGCGTGACGAGAACCAGTTGCACGCGGCCATTGTGGAAATTGTGGTGCACGACCGTGCAGAAGTGAAATACAGCACCGTGCAGAACTGGTATCCCGGTGATGCCGAGGGCCGGGGTGGTGTCTATAACTTTGTGACGAAGCGTGGCCATTGTAAAGGGGTGGACAGTAAACTGTCTTGGACACAAGTGGAAACAGGTTCGGCCATTACCTGGAAGTATCCGTCTTGCATCCTTTCCGGCGACAATTCGACAGCGGAGTTCTATAGTGTGGCAGTAACCAATAACCATCAGCAGGCAGACACGGGAACAAAGATGATTCATCTGGGCAAGAATACCCGGAGCACCATTGTGAGCAAAGGCATTTCTGCCGGAAAGAGCGAAAACTCTTACCGCGGCTTGGTGCGCGTGGCACAGAAAGCGGACAATGCTCGTAATTACAGCCAGTGCGACTCCTTGCTACTTGGTGACAAATGCGGCGCGCATACTTTCCCCTACATGGATATTCACAATGAAACGGCCATCGTGGAGCATGAGGCCACTACCAGCAAAATCAGTGAGGACCAGATATTCTACTGCAATCAGCGCGGTATTTCTACGGAAGATGCCGTGGGGCTGATTGTGAACGGTTATGCCAAAGAAGTTTTGAATAAACTTCCGATGGAGTTTGCCGTAGAAGCGCAGAAATTGCTTGCCATTTCGCTGGAAGGAAGCGTGGGGTGATTTATAAATAGTAAATTGTAAATAGTCAAATAGTAAATATAAAGATGTTAGAGATAAAAGACCTGCATGCCAGCATCAATGGCAAAGAAATATTGAAAGGCATCAACTTGACCATACGTGATGGAGAAGTACATGCACTGATGGGACAGAACGGTGCTGGTAAAAGTACGTTGAGTAATGTGTTGGTTGGCCATCCTGCTTACGAAGTGACGCGCGGCTCAATTACCTTTAATGGCAAGGACTTGCTTGCCATGAGTCCTGAGGACCGTGCACATGAAGGAATCTTTCTTTCTTTCCAGGCTCCGGTAGAGATTCCGGGCGTGTCGATGGTGAACTTCATGCGTGCGGCTGTGAATGAGCAACGCAAGTACCGCCATCTGCCTGCTTTGTCGGCCAGTGAGTTCCTGAAGCTGATGCGCGAGAAGCGTGCCATTGTGGAGTTGGACAACAAGCTGGCCAACCGTAGCGTGAACGAAGGTTTCAGCGGCGGTGAAAAGAAGCGTAACGAGATATTCCAGATGGCGATGTTGGAACCGACTTTTGCTATTTTGGACGAGACGGATTCCGGATTGGATGTGGATGCTTTGCGTATTGTGGCCGACGGTTTCAACAAACTCAAGACTGCGGAAACCAGTGCTATGGTCATTACCCACTACCAGCGGTTGTTGGACTATATCAAACCCGATACGGTACATGTACTGCTGGGTGGACGTATCGTAAAGACCGGTGGACCGGAATTGGCGAAGGAGATTGAAACACGTGGCTTCGATTGGATAAGGAAAGAAGCAGGTGAATTATAAACTCATAATCTGAAAACATGAGTGTAGAGCAACAATACATAGACCTTTTCTCCCAAACGGAGGCGATGATATGCCGGCATAGTGCCGAGGTGCTGAATGCGCCGCGTGCCGTTGCTTTTGCTGACTTTGAGCGCTTGGGCTTTCCCACCCGTAAGGAGGAGAAATACAAATATACGGATATCAGCAAGTTCTTTGAGCCGGATTATGGCTTGAACTTGAACCGGTTGGAAATTCCGGTGAACCCTTATGAAGTGTTCAAGTGCGATGTTCCCAATATGAGCACTGCTCTTTATTTTGTGGTGAACGATGCTTTTTATGGCAGGGCTTTGCCCAAGTCCCATCTGCCTGAAGGGGTTATCTTCGGCAGCCTGAAGGAGGTGGCCGGGAAACATCCCGATTTGGTGAAGAAATATTATGGCAAGTTGGCTGATACGGCAGAGGATGGGGTGACGGCGTTCAACACCGCTTTTGCACAAGACGGCGTTCTGTTTTATGTTCCTAAGAACGTGGTGGTAGAGAAACCTATTCAGCTGGTGAATATCCTGCGTGGTGACGTCAATTTTATGGTGAACCGCCGTGTGCTGATTATTCTGGAGGAGGGTGCACAAGCCCGCTTGTTGGTGTGTGATCATGCGATGGACGGCGTGAACTTCCTGGCAACGCAGGTGATAGAAATCTTTGCCGGTGAGAATGCCATTTTCGATTTTTATGAACTCGAAGAGACACACACCAGTACGGTACGTATCAGCAATATGTATGTAAAGCAGGAAGCCAATAGTAATGTATTGCTGAATGGTATGACCTTGCACAACGGAACTACACGGAATACAACCCGTGTGACGCTTGTCGGTGAACATGCGGAGCTGAATCTGTGCGGTATGGCCATTGCAGACAAGAATCAGCATGTGGACAATCATACGACAATCGACCATGCCGTGCCCAACTGTACCAGCAATGAGCTTTATAAGTATGTCCTTGACGAGCAGGCTGTAGGTGCCTTTGCCGGTCTGGTTTTAGTGCGCCCTGACGCACAGCACACCAGTTCGCAACAGACCAACCGCAATCTTTGTGCCACCCGAGATGCACATATGTACACCCAGCCTCAGCTGGAGATTTATGCAGATGACGTGAAGTGCAGTCACGGCGCTACGGTGGGGCAGCTCGATGAAAGCGCTCTCTTCTATATGCGGCAGCGTGGTATCCCGGTGCGCGAGGCGCGCCTGTTGCTGATGTTCGCTTTTGTCAACGAAGTTATCGACACCATCCGTTTGGATGCTTTGAAAGACCGTCTGCATCTGCTGGTAGAGAAGCGTTTCCGGGGGGAACTGAACAAATGCCAGGGGTGCGCCATCTGCAAGTGATAGCTTATAATTTCGATTCATTATGAACAACGATATAAATAAGAGTAGTATCTTGGCTCCCCTCCCTATGGGAGAGGGGCTGGGGGAGAGGCTTCGAGCTGATTTCCCTATCCTTTCCCGTGAGGTATATGGCAAGCCGTTGGTCTATCTGGACAACGGCGCGACTACGCAGAAACCTCGCCAGGTAGTAAATGCCATTACGGACGAATATTATTCGGTGAATGCCAATGTGCATCGCGGAGTGCACTTCCTGTCGCAGCAGGCTACAGAGCTGCACGAGGCCTCGCGTGAGACGGTGAGACGTTTCATCAATGCTCGCAGCACGAATGAGATTGTCTTCACCCGTGGTACGACGGAGAGTATCAACCTGCTTGTCTCCAGCTTTGGTGAGGAATTTATGCAGGAGGGGGATGAGGTGATTCTTTCTGTGATGGAACACCATAGCAACATTGTTCCCTGGCAGCTGCTTGCCGCCAAGCGTGGAATTACCATCAAGGTGATTCCGATGAATGACAAGGGCGAACTCTTATTGGACGAATATAGGCAGTTGTTCTCCGAACGTACCAGGATTGTCAGTGTGGCGCATGTTTCCAATGTGCTGGGTACGGTCAATCCCGTCAAGGAGATGATTGCTTTTGCCCATGAGCAGGGTGTTCCGGTGCTTGTGGACGGTGCCCAGTCCATTCCCCACATGCCGGTAGATGTGCAGGATCTGGATGCCGATTTCTTCGTTTTCTCTGCGCACAAGGTGTATGGTCCTACGGGGGTAGGGGTGCTTTATGGTAAAGAGGAGTGGCTGGATAGAATACCTCCCTATCAGGGCGGTGGAGAGATGATTCAGCATGTATCTTTTGAAAAGACTACCTTCAATGAATTGCCCTTCAAGTTTGAAGCCGGTACGCCGGATTATATCGGTACTACCGGACTTGCCAAAGCTTTGGACTACGTTTCGCTGGTTGGGATGGACAAGATTGCCGCCTATGAACACGAATTGACCCAGTATGCCATGCAACGGCTGAAAGAGATTCCCGGTATGCGTATCTTCGGCGAGGCAGAAGACAAGGGTAGTGTCATATCGTTTCTGGTAGGTGATATCCATCATTTTGATATGGGTACATTGCTCGACCGTCTTGGCATTGCCGTACGCACGGGACATCACTGTGCCCAACCATTGATGCAGCGTCTTGGCATCGAAGGAACAGTGCGTGCATCTTTCGGGCTTTACAATACCCGGGAGGAGATAGATGTGCTGGTGGCAGGTATAGTTCGTGTCAGCCGGATGTTCTGACCAAAGCAAAGCTTTGCAACCTTTCTTTCATTCCTTGCGTCTAATATGTCAACAACTAAAAAAATGAATTATGTTAGTAACAACAACCCCGACTATTGAGGGTGGACGTATCACCCGCTATTATGGCATCGTTTCCGGTGAAACGATTATCGGTGCCAATGTATTCCGCGATTTCTTTGCCAGCATCCGCGACGTGGTGGGTGGGCGAAGTGGCTCTTATGAAGAAGTGCTGCGCGAAGCTAAAGATATAGCCTTGCGCGAGATGCAAGAACATGCCCGTGCTATGGGTGCCAATGCCGTGATTGGTGTAGACTTGGACTATGAAACGGTAGGAGGCAGTGGCAGCATGTTGATGGTTACGGCATGCGGTACGGCTGTAACGGTGGAATAAGTTCGCTCTACTATATTACAACATAGGAAGATATAAGAAATGGCAACCCTGTGAATGGTTGCCATTTTCTTTATAAGGAGTATCTTTTATCGGTTATTTGTACCAATCCTTATAATCTGTTCCATTGGAATTGACCCAATCCATAAAATGTTCAAAGCTCTTGTCTATCGGGTGGGTTTCAGGAGTATTGAAGTTTGTGGCTCCACTTAGATGAATGGCAAAAGGATAGTTGCCATTGGCTACATAATAGCTTGTCGGTACAGAGGACAAATCCTCTTCGGTATGGAATAGAGCCATGTCTGCCTTTTCAGTAGGAGGATAGTTGACCAAATGCACTTCGATGCGTGATTCTTTCAATTCGTCATGTACCATGATGAATGGATTATAAGGGGGAATTCCAAGCGTTTCGTGTGATAGTGGAGTCTTGAAGGTGTTCTTTATCTTATATGTAGCGGTTTTTGTATTTCTCTCTGTTACATCGAGCGCACTTAGAAATACATTGACGGTAGCTTTGGAAAGGTCTGTATCCAGTCCTTGTCCGTTGAAAGTTGTGGGGGCTTCCAATATTTCAGTTGACATATTGCTGCGTTCTGTATTCAGTTGGTAAGCGAAACCATTTTTGAAAGTGGCACCGGACCAAAGCAACTCATAGGTGTCTTCTGTAGAAAGGACCTGATTGGCATCATTGAAGTTCAATACGGACTGGTATTTTACAATAACATCATTCAAGTCATAGTCACCCTTTCTGGGCCAATTATCTTCGAAAGCGATGATTCCTTTGTATTCCAGACTGTATTTCTTATCCTCGTTGCCACCGTCAGGTTTGATATCAGGAATATCTGGATTGATGATGGCTTCGATGGGGTTGGACCATACGTTGAATTGTATATCATTATAGTCTTGGTCTGTCCAATCTTCAAAGGACAATACGACAAAATCATCGATGCGGAATGCAGCTGTATGTGTACGGCCGTCCCCATTCAGCTTTGTAGTAGAGTAGAAAGGCTTATTGTTTCCGCCATAGAAGCTGTCATTCAATAGGAACCATCCGATTTTTACTCCATTGGGAAATACGGTGCCTTGGTCCACTCCGTCGGGGTCTATGTAATGAAGCTTTACACTTTCACCGCCTTGTAGTCCGGAAGCCTTTTTATTATAATAATTATCCATCAGAGTGTTTGGAAAAACAATGCATTTGGGGGCTTTTTTAATTTCACTTAAAGATGCGTCTGCCCTATAGCAATAATAGCCAAAGGCGCTCGCTGCACCGCTGGTTCCTCCAATTATCCGGATGGATACTTCCGCATTGCGCCCTTCCGGATCATTGATTTCAAAATCTATGGCTTGTCGGTATTGCTTAGGGCATGTGCCTCCTTCCTTCAAGGTCGTATTGATGATTGTCAATACATCACCGGGAATTGTGATTTTGTTGTCTGTGTCTAAATAATGAGGATATCCTTTGGAGCTCCATGTTCCTAATACATGGTATCCTTTGGGTGCCTGCCATCCCTCCGCCCGTGTTTGCGGATTATCATCGGTGGAATCCCATTTGATGTCGGCAGTAATGGCATCTCCTGCAATAACTGTTTTGAAGAGGGTGGGGACCCCTATATAAGAAGTATAGATATATGCTTCGTCCCCATGGTCCGAATTGATGATTTCCTTGCCGCTATATGCACCGTTACCGTCTGTCATGCGTCTGATGACCGGTTCCAGGTCTGTGCGTTTTATAATCTGGCCATCTTTGTCAATCGTGAACGGGTCTTCAAGATAGATTTCAAAAAGTACTTTATAGCCTTCGGGGACATCATACTTTACGTTTACTTGGATGGAAGATGTCGTAGAAAAATCAAAAGAGTTGGGAGTCTTCTCATCGTCTTTTCCATTATCGGGATTGTAGACGTCATGTTCGCATCCTATGGATAGGAATGCCAGCATAATGCTGCATAATGTCAAAGCCAGCATCTTGCATGTCAGGTTAGAATAGATTGGTTTCATAATGCCTTTGTTTTTAGCTTGTTTACTTGTTGCAAAGGTATTATAAAAGTTGTAATATATATCTATATGTGCTCTATTCTTCTCATTAAATACAAAAAATAGGTAAAAAAGGGTACTGCTTGTTGTTTTATTCGCCAGTATAAATACATGCTTGCTTGGATTTCTTTTCTTTTTCATTTGCTTATTTCGTTTCAAATCAATATTTTTAGGCTTTCGTTCAACCTTTTAATACGAATAAATGCTATGGACCAAATCCTATTCTGGCTGGTTCCAGCCGCTTCTATTATGGCACTTTGTTTTGCCTGGTATTTCCATCGTCAGATGATGAAAGAGAGTGAGGGTACGCCTCAGATGATTAAGATTGCCGCTGCTGTGCGCAAAGGTGCTATGTCTTACCTTCGCCAACAATACAAGATTGTGGGCTGGGTATTTCTGGGGCTGGTTATCCTTTTCTCCATTATGGCATACGGTTTCGGAGTGCAGAACTCCTGGGTGCCGATTGCTTTCCTTACCGGAGGATTCTTTTCCGGACTTTCCGGCTTTTTGGGTATGAAGACGGCCACCTACGCATCGGCTCGCACTGCCAATGCGGCACGCACATCGCTGAATGCCGGACTACGCGTGGCTTTCCGTAGCGGTGCGGTGATGGGACTGGTAGTGGTTGGCCTTGGCTTGCTTGATATATCTTTCTGGTATCTGTTGCTGAATGCTGTAATTCCGGAAGATGTAATGACTCCCACCCATAAACTCTGCATCATTACCACTACCATGCTGACTTTCGGTATGGGCGCTTCCACGCAGGCATTGTTTGCACGCGTAGGTGGCGGTATCTATACAAAAGCTGCCGATGTAGGTGCCGACCTTGTGGGAAAGGTGGAAGCCGGTATTCCCGAAGACGACCCGCGTAATCCTGCCACGATTGCGGATAATGTAGGCGACAATGTAGGCGACGTGGCAGGTATGGGGGCTGATTTGTACGAAAGTTATTGCGGTTCTATCCTTGCTACGGCTGCCCTCGGTGCTGCGGCTTTTATCCACTCGGGTGATACGCTGATGCAGTTCAAGGCCGTAATCGCCCCGATGCTGATTGCAGCCGTCGGAATATTGCTTTCCATTATCGGTATCTTCTCCGTGCGTACCAAAGAGAATGCGAAGATGAAGGACTTGCTGAACTCACTGGCTTTCGGTACTAATCTCAGCTCTATTTTGATAGTTGTCGCCACTTTCTTTATCCTGTGGCTGCTGAAGTTGGACAACTGGCTGTGGATTTCCTGCTCCGTGATAGTGGGTTTGATAGTAGGTATCATCATCGGGCGGTCTACGGAGTACTATACTTCCCAATCCTACCGTCCTACCCAAAAGCTGAGTGAAAGCGGAAAGACCGGTCCGGCGACAGTCATAATTTCCGGTATAGGCTTGGGAATGCTTTCTACGGCTATTCCGGTGATTGCCGTGGTGATAGGTATCATTGCTTCTTATCTCTTTGCTTCGGGCTTCGACTTCTCTAATGTGGGTCTGGGGCTCTATGGTATTGGCATTGCCGCAGTAGGTATGCTTTCTACATTGGGCATCACGCTTGCTACAGATGCTTACGGACCGATAGCTGACAACGCGGGTGGCAATGCGGAAATGTCCGGTCTGGGTGAAGAGGTGCGTAAGCGTACCGATGCGCTTGACTCCTTGGGCAATACTACAGCCGCTACGGGCAAAGGCTTTGCCATCGGTTCCGCCGCTTTGACGGGATTGGCTTTGCTGGCCTCTTATGTCGAGGAAATCCGTATCGGGCTGACCCGCCTCGGGACTACCGAACTGTCGCTTCCTCATGGCGATGCCGTGGCTCTTCAAGATGCCACTTTCTTCGACTTTATGCATCACTACGATGTGACGCTGATGAATCCGAAAGTTCTTTCCGGT
Source organism: Bacteroides sp. 4_1_36 (assembly GCF_003466325.1). Lineage (NCBI taxonomy): Bacteria > Pseudomonadati > Bacteroidota > Bacteroidia > Bacteroidales > Bacteroidaceae > Bacteroides > Bacteroides sp. 4_1_36. The sequence goes on along the minus strand of NZ_QSOX01000013.1, from coordinate 58,825 downwards.
ATGTTTCTGGGCTCGATGATGGCATTTCTTTTCTGTGGATTGACGATGAATGCGGTAGGGCGTGCAGCGGCCCATATGGTAGACGAAGTGCGCCGCCAGTTCCGCGAAATCAAGGGAATCCTTACGGGAGAAACGGAGCCTGATTATGAGCGTTGTGTGGCAATCTCGACGAAAGGGGCGCAACGCGAGATGGTGATTCCGTCACTGATAGCTATCATTGCTCCGATTGCGACGGGACTTATTTTCGGTGTTCCCGGTGTGCTCGGCCTGCTGATTGGCGGATTGAGCAGTGGTTTCGTGCTTGCCATCTTCATGGCAAATGCCGGTGGTGCATGGGATAATGCCAAAAAGTATGTGGAAGAAGGCAACTTTGGCGGCAAAGGCAGTGAAGTCCACAAGGCTACAGTCGTGGGTGACACCGTAGGAGACCCGTTCAAGGACACATCCGGTCCGAGCTTGAATATCCTAATCAAGCTGATGAGCATGGTAGCCATTGTGATGGCAGGGCTTACGGTTGCGTGGAGTCTGTTCTAGAAAGAGTTTTTCCCCCGTATCCCACCAAAGGCGGGTGGCGCCGTTATCTGCGCCACCCAGTTTTTCCGTGAGGGTGGCGTATTGTGCCGGGTCGGCAGTGGCAGCGTCCGTCGAGAACGGAAGGCGGCGGATCATGATATCCGTATCAATCACTTTTCCGGTGTTGTTTTGGACCTTGAAAAGTTTGGGGTATCCGGTACGGCGTTGCTCAGCCCATGCCTCATAACTTTCGGGCCAGCATGCCAGCCACTTCTGGGTAATAATCTTTTCGAGTTTCGTCTCTATGTCTGCATCTTCTTCCCATTTGGGGGATATGGTAATCAAGGCTTTCATGTCCTTGCCTACCTTGCCGCCCGAGACTACATCTTTATAATCGGCAGGGGTTTTGTCGCTTTCCAGATATTCGGAGGCACCAGCACAGTCCCACTGTGTAAATGAAGTACTTACCCCGTATTCATAGCATGTGCGGGGATTCTCTTTGGTATAGCCACGGAGGGCTGCTTCGGCCCTGAGCAGCCAGACTTCTGCCGCACTCATCAATACGGCTCCGGTCTTTTCGCCGATGGTACTTGTGTTGAGGGAAGAGCAAAAACTGTAAATGTTGGCGTCACCGTCTTTCATGGGTAACCCGATGGGAATGCCTAACAACTGTTTTTGATAACCTTCGAGAAGGGCGGTGTTATACCATTTCTTGCCACGCGGGTCCTCATAACCGTTGACAATGGATTCCATCGAGGCATTCATGTAGACTTCACCCCAACCGGCAACGGCACACAAAGGATTGATATAGTTCTTGCCCATTACAGCGATGGTTTCCCTTGCACCTTCCAGTACACCTTGATTGTCATTCAGTGCTTTGGTTGCTTGGTCTTTGGCAAGTGTTGCATCTACATTGGAGATGCGCATGGCAAGGCGCAAACGTAGTGAGTTGGCAAACTTTAACCACTCCTTCAAGGTCTTGCCGTTGGTCAGCATATCATACTCTTTGAATTTGTTGTTGTCACCGCCCTCGTCCAGGTATTCCCTTATCAATTGCTGCCCTTCGTCCAGGTCTGCAAAGAAGCGTGTATAGGCTTCTTGCTGTCCGTAAACCCGGGGTGTCTCACCCAGTTGATGGTAGACCAGCGGACCGTATGTATCGGCAATGCGGTGCATCAGTTCCACTTTCAAAATTTCGGTAATGCCGAGGTAGCCTTTCAAGTTGTCATTGCCATAAAAGTTCTTTTCTGCCTTCTGCACCTCCGTGTAGACATATCCGTAAGTACATTGCCATGCGGCATTGGTCCAGCCTGAGTTCAGGTTGTAGCAGGCGTTGGATTTCATGAATTTAGGAATAGGGTCCATGAAGTAGCCGGAGAACATGTCATGGTTCAGGGATTGTGTCATCTGCCATACCCAATTTAAGCCAACAGAACCTATATTGAAGTAGATACCCGACTGTATGGGTTCGAATGGAGCAGTTAGGTTCTGGAAATCTATTTCCTTTTTGTCGTCCGAGAAACCTCCCTTGATTTCGTTGTCGTTCTCAAAACCGCCGGTGCAAGCTGCAAGCAGCAATATGCTATGGCAGAAAAGGAATATGATGCACTTGTTTTTCATAAGGTATTCATTTTAAAAGGTTAATCTTAGGTTAAAGCCGATATTCCGGGTAGTAGGCATGCCAAACACGTCTACTCCTTGATTGTTGTTGCCTACGGACATTACTGCATCGGGGTCGAACGGTGCTTCCTTCTTTAAGAAACACAAGTTGCGCGCTGCCAATGATACGTCGATTCCCTTTATGAATCTACTGTTTTCCAGTATCGTTTTCGGGAAAGAATAGCTCAGTGATACTTCACGGAGTCTGATGCAGGTTGCGTCGTACATATAATATTCGGAGATGGCATTTCTGCCGCCTACTGCGCTGTAAAATGCTCTCGGGTCGTTGAACTTCTGTCCCTGGTATTCTACATATCCCCGGGTGCGGGCATCTTCGGTGACTTTGGTCACGCCGTTGGCATCCAACTCAGACTGTGTCAGTGACATGACTTCGCCGCCAAAGCGGAAATCTATCAGGAAATAGAGCTCCAGGTTCTTGTAGGTAAGTGTGTTGCTCCATCCCATGGTGAAGTCTGGATTGGCATTCCCAAGCAAATCCTTGTTTCCGGTATTTCCTAAAGGCCTTTTGCTGGTTTCATCAACCATGATGCTGCCATCCTCGTTACGGCGGAAAGCATTTCCATAAATATCCCCCAGGCTGCCTCCTTCTTTGACGCGCATCTGATAGCCTGCGTTGAAACCTTCTTCGTAGTAGGAAAATTCTGGATAGTCAGGATGCAGGGTCACTACTTTGTTCTTGTTGGCGGACATGTTGATGAGACTCTTCCACGAAAAGTTTCTGTATAGTAGCGGAGTGGCGTCTACCGTCAGCTCAAAACCCTGGTTACGTATTTTTCCGGCATTGACATACCGGTATTTATAGGTGGAGCCCGTAGGATTGTCCATTCTCAACAACTGGTTCTTGGTATTGGTCTGATACCAAGTGAAGTCTATCCCGAAGCGGTGATGGAAGAAGCGCCATTCTGTACCGAATTCGATGGAGCTGCTGATTTCCGGTTTTAGGTCACCGCGCTGTTCTACGGTATTTACATTGATACTGCCGCCTACCATGATGATGTCTACCGGATTGGTGATTCCTATCGGGAGGTCATTACCGACTTCCGCCCATGAAGCGCGCACTTTTGCAAAACTTATCCATTTGGGCAGGGAGCAGGTTTTGTTAAGAATCCAGGTAGCTCCTATGGAGGGATAGAAGAATCCGGTATTCTTGCTGTCTGTGTGGGCTAATGTGGATGACCAGTCGTTACGTGCGGTAATGTCCAAGTATAGTAGTCCTTTCCAGCCCCACTGCATGGTGGCAAATACTGATTGGAGCGTGCGTTTGCTGTCGATGCTCTGATTTACGGCTGCTTTGGAGTCCATCACTACATTGGGGACGGTAAATACATTCGGTTTGTAGAGGGAAGCAAGCCTTGAGTCTATCGTCAGTGAATTGACTTTACTCATGTTGATGCTGGCTCCCAGTGCCGTATTGAGGGAAAAGTCATCAAATTCCTTGTTGAACAAGACCATTGCGTCACCGTAGACTTGGATTTCCTGGCTGTCCGACCAGATGTAACGTCCGTTTTCCTTGTCCTCGTATTTGCCGGCGATGTTGGGAGCTGTAGTGGCATACATCTTATTGTCGAATTTATCACTGATATAATCCACATTACCCCGTACCTGCAGGCTGAAGTAGTCCGTAATGTGCAGATTGGCTCTGGCCGATGCCACAGCGCGATAACGCTTGTAGCCACTGAGCACGCGGTTTTTCAGCCAGTAGGGATTCTGTCCCCATTCACTGACGGTACCATCTCCATTCTTTTCAATCCAGTTTTGTGTCATCATATTGCGGTCGGCATTCCACGTTTCAAAGTTTTCTCTGTAAGTGCTCATGTCTACGCCACGTGGGAAACTGTACAAGCTGACCAGCGGATTCAGATAATAGCCGCCGGTAGCAGGGGAGTTCTTGACGGTTTGGGTCATTAGTGTTGCAATGCCGTCCAGTTTCAGCTTGTTGTTGAAGAGGCTGACCGTTTCGTGTAGGTTCAGGTTATTCTTCTGTAGTTTGTTATTGTCCACAATTCCTTTAGCCGTGGTGTTGGCGTATGAGAAATAAGTTTGTACCTTTTCATTTCCGGTAGTGATAGCCAGCGAATTGAAAGTGGTGATGCCATTGCTGAAGAACTCGCCTATGTTGTCATAGTCCGTTACATTGCCTTTTGTACCCCAGCTTGCCGTACCGCCATCTTCGTTCCGGCCGTATGTATTTTGGAATTCGGGGGTACTGATGGCGTGACTTACGGTCAGGTTGGAGGAGAATGTAACGCGCTGCAGTCCGGCCTTTCCCTTTTTAGTGGTGATCAGAATGACGCCATTAGCTGCCTGCGAACCATAAAGCGCGGCGGCAGAAGAACCTTTCAGGATGTTGATGCTTTCTATGTCGTCCGGATTCAAGTTGGAAATCCCGTCACCGGCATCACGGTTCAATCCATCGTAGTTACCGCCGATTACGGTGGAGGTGGATTCTGTTGAGCTGTTCAGCATAGGAACACCGTCAATTACGTACAAGGGCTGGTTGTTGCCGCTGGCAAATGCAGAGCGTGCACCGCGAATGACGACTTTGGCAGAACCTCCTAAATTGGCGGTTTTATTGATTTGTACTCCGGCCGTCTTTCCTGCCAGTGTATTAATCATGTTCGGCTCTTTGGCACGGGTCAGCTCATTGCTGCTTATCTGTTGGGTAGAATAGGTCAATGAGGACATTTTCTTCTGGATACCCATGGCGGTTACCACTACTTGCTCCAGGGCGAGGTTCTTTTCTTCCATCCGGATGTGGAGATTATTTCTACCGTTCAGGGCAATGGTTTGCGGCTCATAACTGATGTAGGATACGACAATAGTGGCATAAGGAGGGATATTCATACTAAATTCTCCTTCGGTATTGGTGATAACACCATTGGCGGTCCCTTTTTCAAGAATGTTGGCACCGATAATCGGTTCGCCTTTGGAGTCCGTCACCTTTCCTCTTACAGTAGCCATTTCCTGCAGAGTGTCTGTCTTATCCTCAGCACTCCTGCTGTTTTTGGTTAAAACGATGTTTTTGCCTTCCATCACATACTTGATGTCTGTCCCTTTGAACATTTGGTCAAGTACTTCGGAAACAGTTTGGTTGCTTGCATTGATGTCGACGGTACGGCGTACATCGACGTTCTGTTTGTTATATACAAATAAGTATTCTGTTTGCGATTCAATTTGCTCGAGAACTTGCCCTACCCTCAGCCGGGCATTTTGAATGCTGACCCTGGCATTCTGAGAGTAGCAGTTCCCGCTGTACACCTGAAATATAACAAGCAGGAGAAGGAATAATGTGATTTTCATAGGTTTGCAATAATTGCTTAAAATCTAATTTTTTTAGATAAAAAAGCCTCATCAACAAAATTTTTCTCATATCTTTGTCACTGTGTTAAGTTAATAAATTGATTAAGGTCGATTTTTGACTGTTTCGGATCGGAAAGTATGGGGGTACTTTCCGATCTTTTTTTCTTACTCATATATAACAATTGAATCCTTTTCTTCGTTGATGCGGAACTTGAAAGGATGGTCTTTCGAGATGGTCCGCAGTATATGTTCGATGCCGTCCTGCTCTCTGAACTTGCCGGTAAAGCTGCCGTAGTTCAGCAGTTGAGGACTGGCAACGGTTATCTTTACATTATAGTATTTCTCCAGTCTACCGAGGATACCGCTGAATGGAGCGTCGTCAAAACAGTATAGTCCCTCTTTCCAGCGTAGATATTCATAGGAAGGAAGGACGGCCTTTCTACATTTTCCGTTTTCATTGAGAAATACCTCGTCTTTCTGCAACCTGGTGATTATCTGGCTGCTGTTGGCCGGATAGATATCGACGATACCTTCCACCAATGTGGTTCCGAACTCATGGCTCCCACTGTAGGCACAGACGTTGAAACTCGTTCCTACAACTTTTACCTTGTTCGTTTCTGTATGTACATAGAATGGGATATTCTTGTTTTTGGCTACTTCAAAGTAGGCCTCTCCGTCCAATTCCACATTTCGTTCGTTGCGTCCGAAGTTGGCGGCATATTTCATGGTGGACTTGGAGTTCAGCCATACGCGTGTTCCATCGGCAAGGATAATTTGGGCCCGTTGTCCGGCAGGCACAGTGACTGTTTGCAACTGCACCTCCTTGTTATATAAAAAGTCGGAGGTGATGAAATAACCGGCAATGGCGACAATGGTGACGGCGGCTATACGGGCCGCCCAGCGGAGCATCGGCATGATGTGCACCGTTTTCTTTTCATTGTTTCCCTGCTTGTCCGAGAACAAGGAAATGTCGTATATCATGCGCTCTTTCAGGAAGATGTCCCGGTTTTCATCCGAGGCGTCTATCCAGTCGAGTATCATCTTTTCTTCTTCAACGGAAGTAATACCTTTGAAATATTTATATAATAGCTCTTGGTTCATTGTCAATAATTTATTTCTTTTCTAAAACGTGCTCTTTTTACCTTTTGTATATATAACCGGAAAGTGGGCGGTAACCCTATTCCGTAGAAGCATTTTTTAGGATATTAATATTATGAGTATGGTAACAAGATAATCTTTCAGTCTCAGCCGGAGAATCCGCAGCACTTTGGTGATGTGTGCCTCTACGGTTTTAAGTGATATGTCCAGACTATCGGCAATCTGCTTGTTTGCCAGGTTCTGGTATCGGCTCAACATGAATATCTTCCGGCTTTGCTCGGGCATTTCCTGTAAGGTCTTATTTACGATATGCTGTATTTCCGTGTTGAATATCTGGTCCGGTTCGCAGGCTTTCAAGGTGGAGATGCGTAAGTCCAGTTCGCGCAGGTTGTGGCTGCTGATGGTTTCTTCCGCTCGCAGACGCACCTGCTTGTGCTCGAGTACGTGCAGGGCTTTGTTCTTTATGATGGTCAGCAGCAGGGCATGCAGGTTACTGTTTTCTTCCCAGCGGTCTCGGTTTTCCCATAAGGCAATCATGGATTCCATCACAACGTCTTCCGCTTCTGCTTTATCCCTGAGATAAGAATAAGCAAAAGCCAAAAACTTTTCTTGGTTTTCCTGGAAAAAGCGTGAGAAAAGATTCATAGTATGTAGGCTCCTTAAACCGGACATTAATTGAGGTTCTTTATGGAATATAAGGCTTTACATAGCAAAAAAACATAATCTTTTTGGAATATGCAAGCATTATGCCTTGTTTTTTCAGAGCCATTTCTGGCAGTATTGACAAAAAGAAAGCCTGATGGGGTTCCACCAGGCTTTATATACTTAAAGAATAAGAAATTTCTTATTTCTTTTCCGGTCTTTCTTGTCTTTCCGGTCTCGGAAGCAATACTTTGCGTGACAGCTTAAATTTTCCGGTCTTCGGGTCGATGTCGAGAAGTTTTACGTCAATTTCATCACCTTCCTTGATACCGGCTTCTTCTACTGTTTCCAGACGTTTCCAGTCGATTTCGGAGATATGGAGCAAGCCGTCCTTACCCGGCAGGAATTCAACGAATGCACCGTAAGGCATAATGGAGCGTACCTTGCCTTTGTAGACTTCGCCTACTTCGGGGACAGCTACAATCCCTTTGATGATACGCATAGCATCATCGATGCTCTTCTTGTTGGTACCGGCGATTTCGATTCTACCGATGTTGTCCACTTCTTCAATAGTAATGGTAGCACCGGTTTCTTCCTGCATACCTTGGATAATCTTTCCACCAGGGCCGATGACAGCACCGATGAATTCCTTGGGAATGGTCATTGTCTCGATACGCGGAGCGTGAGGTTTCAGGTCTTCGCGAGGCTCGGCAATGCACTCGGTGATTTTGCCCAAGATATATTCACGGCCTTCTTTAGCCTGCAGCAATGCCTTTTCGAGGATTTCGTATGACAGACCGTCCACTTTGATGTCCATCTGAGTGGCGGTGATACCGTCTTTTGTTCCGGTCACCTTGAAGTCCATGTCGCCCAAGTGGTCCTCATCACCGAGGATATCGGACAATACGGCATATTTGTCTTCGCCTGCATTCTTAATCAATCCCATGGCGATACCTGATACCGGTTTCTTGATTTTCACACCTGCATCCATCAATGCCAGAGTTCCGGCACATACGGTAGCCATGGAAGAAGAACCGTTTGATTCGAGGATATCGGATACCACGCGTACTACATACGGATAGTTTGCAGGAATCTGACCCTTCAATGCACGCCATGCCAGATGGCCGTGGCCGATTTCACGACGGCCTACACCGCGCTGTGCCTTGGCTTCGCCCGTAGAGAACGGAGGGAAGTTGTAGTGCAGAAGGAAACGTTCTTTTCCGTGTTCCAATACGTCGTCGATAATCTTCTCGTCCAACTTGGTGCCTAAAGTCACAGTAGACAAAGACTGTGTTTCGCCACGTGTAAAGATAGCGGAACCGTGAGGGCCGGGCAGGTAGCTGGTCTCACACCAGATAGGACGGATTTCGGTCGTCTTACGTCCGTCAAGGCGCTTGCCTTCGTCCAGAATGGAACGGCGCATCGCCTCTTTTTCCACATCGTGATAGTAACGGTCGATGAGGGCTGCCTTTTCTTCCAGTTCTTCTTCGGAGAACTGTGCCTTGAATTCTTCGCGGATGGCATCGAAAGCATCCATGCGTTCGTGCTTGTTCTTGTTTCCGGAAGCGGCAATGGCATAAGCCTTGTCGTAGCAAGCGTCGTGAACGGCCTTACGGAGTTCTTCGTCGTTCACTTCGTGGCAATATTCGCGTTTCACGGTAGAGCCTACTTCTTCTGCCAGTTCCATCTGTGCCTTGCACTGAATCTTAATGGCTTCGTGTGCGGCCTTCATCGCTTCCAGCAAGTCCTGCTCGGAAACCTCGTCCATTTCGCCTTCCACCATCATGATGTTTTCGTAAGTGGCGCCCACCATCAAGTCCATATCGGCTTGTTCTAGTTGTTCGAAGGTAGGGTTGATGACGAATTGTCCGTTGATGCGTGCTACGCGTACTTCGGAAATAGGTCCGTTGAAGGGGATATCTGAAACTGCAAGTGCGGCAGAAGCTGCGAGTCCGGCCAGAGCGTCGGGCATATCTACGCCGTCTGCTGAGAAAAGAATGATGTTTACGTATACCTCTGCATGGAAATTATCAGGGAATAAGGGGCGGAGAGCACGGTCAACGAGGCGGCAAGTGAGGATTTCGTAGTCAGAAGCGCGTCCTTCGCGCTTTGTGAAACCGCCGGGGAAACGTCCGAATGCGGAGAATTTTTCTTTGTACTCTACCTGTAATGGCATGAAATCTGTTCCGGGAACTGCGTCCTTGGCGGCACAAACAGTAGCTAAAAGCATGGTGTTGCCCATACGAAGCATTACAGAACCGTCTGCCTGTTTTGCCAGCTTTCCCGTTTCGAGCGTGATGGTTCTGCCATCAGGAAGCTCGATCGTCTTAACAATTGGGTTAATCATAAAAAATGTTTTATATCTAATTTTCTTTCAAAATTCGTGCAAAGATACATAATTTATTCATGTAAAATGGTGGGAATGAGATAAAAAGTTTGTATTTAGTTGTTTTTTGCAGTTTTCTATATGGAAGAACGAGGGAAAATGCTTTGACTGAACTTGAAAAGAAGTATATTTGCAGGCACGTTTGCAAAACAAAACTGAAGATACGATATGAAGAAAATCTTTTTTATGGCACTTGCTGCAATAGCATTGGGTGCATGTAATTCCGAACCGAAATTCAAAGTAGAGGGTGAAGTGTCTGGTGCCGACGGCAAGATGCTTTATTTGGAAGCCTCGGCATTGGAAGGTATTGTTCCTTTGGATTCTGTAAAACTGGAAGGGGATGGCTCTTTCCACTTCAAGCAGGTACGTCCGGTGTCTCCGGAATTTTACCGTCTGCGGGTAGACGACAAGGTTATTAATTTCTCGGTAGATTCGACGGAAACGGTTTTGGTAAAGGCACCTTATACCGATTTCGCCACTGCCTATACAGTGGAAGGTTCTCCGAATAGCTCGAAGATAAAGGACTTGACGCTGAAGCAGATGAAGCTTCAGGATAATGTGAATGCATTGCTGCAGTCGGTGCAGGCACATAAGATAGGTGCCGATGTTTTTGAGGACAGTCTTGCCTCTTTATTGAAGAACTATAAGGATGAAGTGAAAATCAGCTATATTTTTGCCGCTCCCAATACGGCTGCTGCCTATTTCGCCTTGTTCCAGAAGTTGAATAATTATTTGATTTTCGACCCTCTGAACAATAAGGAAGACATTAAGTGTTTTGCAGCCGTGGCAACCAGCCTGAACAATTATTATCCGGATGCCGACCGCTCCAAGAACCTCTACAATATTGTGATAAAGGGAATGAAGAATACCCGTACTCCGCAGCAGAAGGTGGTGGAAATCCCCGAAGAGGCAATTTCCGAAACCGGCATCATCGACATTAACCTGCGTGACATGAAGGGCAATACACGTAAGTTGAGCGAACTGAAGGGCAAGGCTGTTATTGTGGACTTCACTGTTTATCAGAGTGCCGTTTCTGCTACACATAATTATATGTTGCGCGACTTGTACGACAAGTATGCCGCCCAGGGATTGGAAATCTATCAGGTTTCTCTGGATGCAGACGAGCACTATTGGAAAACAACTGCCGACAATCTGCCTTGGATTTGTGTGCGCGACGGCAATGGAATTTATTCGTCTATAGCGGCTTCTTATAATGTGAAGAATGTGCCTTCTGTGTTCCTGGTCAACAAGAACAATGAGTTGAGTGCCCGTGGAGAGAGCATTAAAGACCTGGAGGCGGCAGTGAAAGCATTGCTGTAACATGTTATAAATAAGAAGTTTTCGTTTAAATATGTTACAAAGCAGCCTTTTATGCTTGACACGCATTGTATAAAAGGCTATCTTTGCAAAGGAAAATCGGAAAGAGGGTTCCAGCATGCTGACCATGTTGGAATTCTTTTTTGTTTATAGTACCATTAAAAACTAACATAACATTTAAGGAGGAAAAAGTATGGCTTATATGTCAGAAGACGGCTACAAGAAATTGATGGCCGAATTGAAACACCTGGAGACGGTGGAACGTCCCAAAATATCGGCTGCCATTGCCGAAGCGCGTGACAAAGGTGATTTGTCGGAAAATGCAGAGTATGACGCTGCCAAGGAAGCTCAAGGTATGCTTGAGATGAAAATTAACAACTTGAAGCTGACCATTGCCGACGCTAAGATTATTGATGAGTCGAAGTTGAAAACCGATTCTGTACAGATTCTCAATAAGGTAGAGCTTAAGAACGTGAAGAATGGCATGAAGATGGTTTATACTATCGTTTCCGAAAGTGAAGCCAATCTGAAGGAAGGAAAGATTTCCGTCAATACTCCGATTGCACAAGGTCTGCTTGGCAAGAAAGTAGGTGACATCGCAGAAATTAAAGTTCCGCAGGGCATGATTAACCTGGAAGTAGTGAACATATCCTTTTAAAGGAAGGCAGGTCCGCATACGGGCTTGCCTTATTTTATAATTTATAGCTATGGCAACAATATTCAGTAGAATTATCGCAGGTGAAATACCTTGCTACAAGGTGGCGGAGGATGACAGATTCTTTGCGTTCCTTGACATCAATCCGTTGGTAAAAGGTCATACATTGGTCATTCCCAAGCAGGAAGTGGATTATATCTTCGATTTGAACGATGAGGATTTGGCGGCGATGCATGTTTTCGCCAAGAGAGTGGCACTTGCCATCGGCAAGGCCTTTCCGTGTAGAAAGGTAGGAGAAGCGGTATTGGGGCTGGAAGTGCCTCATGCGCACATACATTTGATTCCTATGCAGAACGAAAAAGATATGCTTTTCTCCAATCCCAAACTGAAACTGACGGACGAAGAATTCAAGGCTGTGGCAGAAGCTATCCGTGCAGTGCTTTAATCGGTTTATTTTCCTCCCCTAAATAAACGGAAGCGGGAGTTGGACTTCATCCAGCTCCCGCTATTTTTTTGCCTTCGGCACCTATCCTTTAATTTTTAATTTAAATGTATTCCTCTCCCAGTTTTATCTGGGCATCATTCACATATTTGCGGATGGTATGTTCTTCATCTTTCTTGCAAATCAGTAATACATTGTCCGACTCGGCTATGAGATAACCTTCCAAACCGTCGATAACTGCAAGTTTGTTGTCGGGCAGCACCACGATATTGTCTTTGCTATTATAGATGAGGGATTTACATTTTAAGGCTACATTGCCTGCTTCATCTTTGGGAGACAAATCATACAAAGACCCCCAGGTTCCTAAATCAGACCAGCCGAAATCGCCTAATGACACATATACATTGTCTGCCTTTTCCATGATGCCGAAGTCTATGGAGACATTGGGGCAAGCAGGGAAGTTCTCATCAATGAATTGTTTCTCTTGGACTGTTCCATACACATCTTTGCCGGGGGCCAGTTTGGAAGTCAGCTCGGGCAGCAGGGCTTCGTTTGCCTTGATGATGGTATTTACGTTCCACATGAACAGACCAGAGTTCCAATAGAATTCTCCACTTTCCACGAATACTTTTGCCAGTTCCAGTTCGGGCTTTTCAGTGAAGGTTTTTACCTTGTAGAAATTATCACCGGCGGCTTCGGCTATTTGTATATAGCCATATCCGGTTTCCGGACGGTTGGGCTTGATGCCGAGTGTCAGCAGATTGTCCGATTGGGAAACGAAGTCCAGCCCTTTTTCGATAGCTGCCAGAAATTCGCCTTCCTTCAGGATTAAGTGGTCCGAAGGAGCTACCACTATATTGGCGTTCGGATTCAAGGCGCGGATATGATAGGAAGCCCACGCAATGCAGGGGGCTGTATTCCTGCGTGTCGGCTCCAGTAGAATCTGTTCGGGTTTAAGTTCGGGAAGCTGTTCTTTTACAAGGTCGGCATACAAGTCATTTGTTACGATAAGTATATTTTCCATGGGGATTACCTGCTTGAAGCGGTCGAAGGTTTGCTGCAGCAAGGAACGTCCTGTACCGAAGAAATCCAGAAACTGTTTTGGAAGTGTCTTGCGGCTGAATGGCCAGAAACGGCTGCCGATTCCTCCGCCCATAATTACACAGAAATTATCCTTATTGGTTACCATGCTATTGATTTTAAAAGTTTCTGCTAATGTACTGCATATTTTACAAACAAGGAATGATTCAAGCAGGTTTTATCGTTTTTTTCGCCTTTTTTTAGGAAAAGTATTGCAGGTTTAGAAAAAAGCTGTATCTTTGCACCGCATTTGAGAAGTCAAACATGCCCAGATGGCGGAATCGGTAGACGCGCTGGTCTCAAACACCAGTGGATTCACTTCCATCCCGGTTCGACCCCGGGTCTGGGTACGAAATAAAGAAGCGGGGAAAGTTTTAATGCTTTTCCCGCTTTCTTTTTATACTTATCTTTTATGCCCTTTGCTCATGGGAACAGATATCTGGCAAGAGATAGAAGTACTGAATCAAGAATTTGTGAGGCTTGGTATCAGTCAGTCGGTAGACTATGAAAAGTACTACCTCTATTCGCTTATTACCCATTCTACTGCTATTGAGGGCTCTACACTTACCGAATTGGATACCCAGTTGCTTTTTGATGAGGGGGTAACAGCCAAAGGAAAGCCGTTGGTCTATCATCTGATGAATGAGGATTTGAAGAAGGCATACGAACTCGCCAAAGAAGAAAGTGCACAAAATGCGGAAATTACGCCTGTTTTCTTACAAAAATTGAATGCTGCTCTAATGCGTACTACTGGGAGTGTATATAATGTAATGGGCGGTTCTTTTGATTCTTCTAAAGGTGAATTTCGTTTGTGCGGCGTTACTGCTGGGGTGGGCGGGTGTTCTTATATGAGCTATCCTAAAGTTCCCGCTAAAGTAGAAGAACTTTGTTCTATATTGAGAGAAAAGCAAAAGAATATGGAAACATTTCGGGAACGATATGAATTGAGTTTCAATGCTCATCTCAATTTGGTAACCGTTCATCCGTGGGTAGATGGCAATGGGAGAACGGCTCGTTTGTTGATGAACTATATCCAGTTCTGCCATCATCTTTTTCCGACGAAAATCTTTAAAGAAGATAGGGGCGACTATATTCTTTCTTTGCGGCAGTCGCAAGAAGATGAGAACAGTCAGCCTTTCTTGGACTTTATGGCAGCGCAGCTGAAAAAATCATTTGCGTCAGAGATTGAGAAATACAATACTGGACGTAAAAAAGGTTTTAATCTCATGTTTTGAAAAGCGACGATTCCTTCCTGATAAGCTCATATAGGCATTAGCTGATTGTGCTGTATCATCCTTTTGTATTGGGTTATTCTCAAAATATTCTCTTCTCGGCATTAAATACAAAATAATGGGTGTAAAATGCAAATTTATTTCGTAGATACTGTTTTCGCATTTATTTTTTTCTAAATTTGCAGTAGCTGGAATCTTATCTAACTATTTAATTATTAAATGTTTGCCAATTATGACAAAACATGTTCCTCTTTTTTTACCTCTCGGAAGTATTCGGTTACTGACGATATTCTTCTCTTTTTGTATAATCTTTGTTCATCCGGCATTGGCTGACAAAATGGCTGAAAGCCCCGAACTTTTCGATACTGCTTTCACCTTGCAGGAAAGGCTTGATATTCCCGACGGGTTTGTTCAAAGAGAGATGGTCTATATTTCCATTCTTTTAGGTACATTGGTGCTGTGCCTCTTCTTTTTCTTCATGCAGAGGCGGATGAAGAAATTGAGGGAAAGGGACCGGGAGAGGTATCTGCAACTGTTGGAAGGCATTCTTGATAATCTTCCCATTGCGGCAAAAGTGAAGGATGTGAATGATGGGATGCGCTATACTTTTTGGAATAAAAAGGCAGAGGAACTCTTTGAATGTTCGGCCAGAGAGGCTATAGGCAAGACGGATTTTGAAACAATGCCAGAGGCTGCGGCTTTAATTAGGAAGGAGGATGAAGAGTTGGTCAAGACGGGGATTCCACAAGAAGGTATACGACGTTTTTTTACCAAGAAGAACGAGGAGCGGTTTACCTTCCAGAACAATAATTTTATAAAGCTTTCTGATGGTCGCAAGTGGATTGTTTATACTGCTTGGGACATTACTGATTTGAAAATCATGGAGCGCAAACTACGTCTGGCCAAAGAGGAGGCTGAGGAGTCCAACCGGATAAAATCGGCTTTCCTGGCCAATATGAGTCATGAGATACGTACTCCGCTCAATGCAATAGTTGGTTTTTCGAGTATTTTGGCCACGGAAGTGTCTGAGGAAGAACGGGTGGAGTATCTCGATATTATAGAGCGGAATAATGAACTGCTGTTGCAGCTCATCAATGACATTCTGGATTTGTCGAAGATAGAAGCCGGTACATTGGAGTATGTCTATGCTAACGTGGATATCAATAAAATGGTGTCCGAGATAGAGCAGGCTACAAGTATCAGGCTGACCAATAAAGACGTGCGTCTGGTCACGGTTACGCCATTGCCCGGTTTGCTGCTGTATACCGATCAGCGCAGAATTACTCAGGTATTCAATAACTTCATCAGTAATGCGCTGAAGTTTACTGCTGCCGGTAGCATTACCATTGGTTACGGAATGCCCGAAAATAGCTATATCCGTTTTTATGTCACCGATACCGGGACGGGGATATCATCTGAGAATGCGCAGGGGATTTTTAACCGCTTTGTGAAGCTGGATTCCTTTAAGCAAGGTACCGGACTGGGACTGGCCATTTCGCAAAACATTGTGAAGGAACTGAAAGGAGAGATAGGGGTGGAGTCACAGTTGAGCAAGGGCTCCACTTTCTGGTTCACGTTGCCTTTTTATAAGATGGACGCGCACCGTTCTATCTTTCCTTGATGCTGCAAGCTCAATCCAATGAAGGGACATCGATTGTCTGGCTTTCCTCGTTCCAGTTGTCAAGGGTGAATTCTCCGGATGATTCTTCGGAAAAGATGTCTCCCAGAGTGAGGGTCAGGGTCAGTTTGGAGTTTGCTTCCAAAGGTCCGTTCAATGTTTGCTTGAAACTTTTCACGTTTCCATTTTTCAGTATGATGCTCATCTGGAATTCCGGTTTCCCGAAAGAAGGGAAGAGCATGACGGTGGCGTTGCTCATTTGTGTACCGTCGACGGAACGGACCAGAGGGAAGGCTACTGTGCGTGGGCTTCCTTGAGGAGCGGCGGTGTAGAAATTCAGTTCTCCAGCAATATTGGTGATGCGCACCACCATGCTGTCGATGCTCGAACTGAGGATGCCGTTGTTCTTGTCCTTGATGATTACTTTCAGTCCGGTCACTACCCGTTTGAGGGATGCTTTCAGGTCCTCACTTCCAATGTTGGCAGGCTGGACGGCGTGTACCAGGTCGAATACCGGATAATAGGTTGTGTCCGCTTCCATTTTGAATAGGGAGAAGTGTTGCCGGGACATGTCTTCGCCTAAGATGTAGACCGGGTCCCTCATGAGAGGATGTGCATAAATCGGCTCCTCGTATTTAGGGGTTCCCCAATAAATCATGTTATAGAGACCTGCGGGTAAGGATAACTCTCGATTGACGCCATCGTTATAGAAAGCTCCGTCTTTAACTTGGTAGTAACCGTAAAAAGGTGTCAGCTTCCGGTTTATGTAGTTTCCATAATAAATAGAGGTGCCCGCCTTGCAGGGCATGATGGTCAGTATGCCGGTCAGCGGGCTTTGTCCGCTTTCTGTGGACACGTCCATCAAAAGTCGTGGTGATACCAACTCACTGCTTTTTTCTATCTGGGGCGGATTGTCATCGGCGCAGCTTGCCACGATTGCGGCAAGTACTGCAAATACTACTAATTTTTTCATTATCTGTTAAGCTTTAGGTTGTTCTTCCTTGAGAACGTTTTTAGAAAGAAATGGTTCTTTGTACTCCGGAGAAAGTATATTGGGGATGGAAAAGTGAGGTGAAACCAATTCCGGTATTGAGGGGAATGGGAAGAATAGCCCCTCTTCAAAAGGCTTAGAGAAGGGATGGAAAACAAATTATACCTTTTTTAGTAACATTTTAGAAGCCTTGATTAACGAAATCATATACTCTTCGTAACAATTTCTCGACATTCTTTTCTTGTTCCTCCATACATTTGCATCCGAGTTCTTTGGTATTAATTGAAGAACACAATGAATCTTTGATATTAACCATTAAATAATGTACAATGAGAAAAACATTCTTGGAAAAGTGCATAAATCTGCGTTTATGCCGTGTTGCATTGGTACTTTTGTTTCTTGTACCTGCAATCAGTAACCTGCAGGCTAATCCTTCTCAAAACAAGACCATTTCGGGTGTTGTGACATCGGCTACGGATAGTGAGCCGTTGATAGGTGTCAGCGTGCAGGTGAGAGAAACCGCTACGGGTGGAATTACCGACATTGATGGCCGGTATTCGGTAAGTGCCCAACAAGGACAGACACTGGTGTTTTCTTACATCGGTTATCAATCACAGGAAATCAAGGTAGGTACTTCTTCCGTCATCAATGTGGTGCTGAAGGAGGACACGGAAATGTTGGATGAAGTGGTTGTAGTGGGCTATGGTGTCCAGAAGAAGAAATTGGTGACGGGTGCCACTGTTCAGGTGAAGGGTGACGAAATAGCCAAGATGAATACAACCAATCCCTTGCAGGCTATGCAGGGACAGACACCGGGTGTAAGTATTGCTTCGACTTCCGGTCAACCGGGTGCTGACATGAAAGTGAGTATCCGTGGTCTTGGTACCGTGGGAAATAGTGCTCCTCTTTATCTGATTGATGGTGTGGGTGGTGATATTTCTACTTTGAATCCTGCCGATATTGAAAGTATAGATGTACTGAAAGATGCGGCTAGTGCGGCTATCTACGGTTCGGCCGGTGCTAATGGTGTAGTGCTTATTACTACCAAGCAAGGGCGCGAAGGTAAAGCGCAGATTAGTTTCGATGCTTATTATGGAATACAGAATGTAGCTCGTAAGGCTAATATGCTGAATGCAAAAGAGTATATGGCCATTATGGATGAGCAGGCTTTGAATAGCGGACTTTCGGCTTACGATTGGAGCCAATACCAGTCTATTTACGATGCCAATGGCAATGTGTATGATACGGATTGGGTAGATACTATGTTCAAAGATAATGCCACAACGGAGAGCTATACGCTGGGTGTCACTGGTGGAAGCGCAACTTCCACTTATGCCCTTTCGTTAGGATATATGAGTCAGGAAGGTATTGTCGGCGGTTCGGATGTGTCTAACTATTCGCGTTACAATTTCCGTGTGAACAGCGAGCACAAACTTTTCAAGGATATTTTGAAAGTGGGCGAGCAGGTGAGTTTTGTATATAAGATGAATAACGGTATCAGTGTAGGCAACCAATATAATAATACCTTACGCGGTGCATTCGGAACATCGCCTATCGCTCCTGTCTATAGCGATAATAATCTTTATGATTCGCCTTACAATGACACCAGTACCAGTGACTGGAATAAAGGTGATGGAAACCCTTATGGTTTAATGATGACCGACAGCAACAATGAGAACAAAACGGCTACTTTTTCCGGTAATGTTTATGCTGAATTGCAGCCTGTCAAGAATTTGAAGATAAAGTCTGTATTCGGTGTGGTTTATGGTTCCAGCGAATACCGTAGTTTCAAGCCTCTCTACAAGTTCAGCCAATATATATATAATGAAGAACGTACTACCGTATCTCAAAATGCCAATCACTCTTTGGGTATGACATGGACCAATACGGCTTCTTATGACTGGACTATGGGAGAACATTCGTTCAACGCCTTGCTGGGTATGGAAGCCTATCGTTACGAGGGCACTTATATCGAAGCTAAAAATGGTATGTTGAAAGAAGGTTTTGATGATTGGGAGCATGCTTTTGTGGGCAACGGAACGGCCTCCGATTCGACCAACGGCTTGGGTGCCAGTGGCAATCCGCATACCGAGAGCCGCAAGGTGTCCTATTTCGGCCGATTGGGTTGGAACTGGAAAGAAACTTATATGGTCAATGCTACTTTGCGTGCAGACGGTTCGAGCAACTTTGCCAAAGGCAACCGTTTTGGTTACTTCCCTTCGGTATCGGCAGGATGGACCATTACTAACGAAAAATTCATGGAAAGTACGCAAAACTGGCTCGACTTCCTGAAAATACGTGCCAGCTGGGGACAAGTGGGTAATGCCAACATTGACGCATTCCAATATCTGGCTCCTATCAAGAGTACCAATACACACTATCTTTTCGGCAGCGGTTACGGCGACTCGGATGCTGCGGCACAGCTCGGAACCAACTGGGGAGCTTACCCTAGTCGTCTGGCTAATGCTGACATCAAGTGGGAGACTTCACAGCAGACCAATATCGGTCTTGATGCCCGATTCCTCAACAGTCGCCTGGGTGTTAATTTCGATTTCTACATTAAAGATACTAAAGACTGGCTCGTGGTGGCTCCTATTCTTGCTACTGCCGGAGCAGGTGCTCCTTATATTAATGGCGGTGGAGTGAAAAACACCGGTGTGGAACTCAATCTTACTTGGAATGACCAAATAGGCAAAGACTTTAGTTACAATATCGGTATCAACGGTGCCTACAATAAGAATAAGGTCGGAGAGATTCCTAACGACGATGGTATCATTCATGGCTCTACCAACCAGTTGTATGACAATACTCCTGAATTCTATCGTGCCGAGAATGGTAAGCCTATCGGTTATTTCTATGGTTTCAAGACAGCAGGCATATTCCAAAACAATCAAGAAATAGAGGATTGGATTAAGGCTGGTAACGGTGTGCTGCAAGCTGACGTACAACCAGGTGACGTGAAGTTTGTGGACATCAACCATGACGGACGGGTGAACGAGCTTGACAAGACCGATCTTGGTAACGGTATTCCTGATTTCACTATGGGCTTCAATCTCGGTTTCAACTGGAAAGGACTTGATTTCTCTGTAGTGGCCAACGGTGCTTTCGGACAGCAGATTGTCCAGAGCTATCGTAACCATACCTCCAAGCAAGCCAATTATACTACTGCAATTTTAGGACGTTGGACAGGAGAGGGAACCAGCAATCGCATACCTCGTGTCACAGACCAGAATCTCAACTGGCAGTTCTCAGACCTCTATGTGCAGGATGGTGATTACCTGCGAATCAGTAACATTACTTTGGGCTACGACTTTGCCAAGCTACTGAGATGTAAGGTCATCAGTCAGTGTCGTATCTATGCTCAGGTACAGAATGCGTTCACATTTACCAAATATGACGGCATGGATCCGGAAATAGGTTATGGTCCCGAAGGAGATAACGGACAAGGTTGGGTGTCGGGCGTTGATTTAGGTTATTACCCCCGTCCCCGTACCGTATTGTTTGGTGTTAACTTGAAATTTTAAAATATAGACTGATATGAAGAAAAACAAAAATATATTTATGGCAAGTGTCCTGCTCCTGAGTTTGGGACTGGCTTCGTGTACCGACAGTTTTCTCGATGTTACGTCGAAGACTGAATCTTCAACCGGTACATTCTATAAGACTGAAAAAGATGCTTATCGTGCTCTGATAGGTTGTTATGATGGTTGGCGCCAGACTTCATCAGCCATGATGGTAGGGTTTTATATAGCTTCCGAGGTGATGAGTGCCGAGTGTTTTGGCGCTACCGGAAATGCCGATGGACGTGGCTATCAGGCCATTGACCGTTTTGACATCTCCCAATCGCCGGCTGACCTCAACCTATACGAAGGTGACTGGAAAAATTATTATGCGGGCGTCTA
Source organism: Bacteroides sp. 4_1_36 (assembly GCF_003466325.1). NCBI lineage: Bacteria > Pseudomonadati > Bacteroidota > Bacteroidia > Bacteroidales > Bacteroidaceae > Bacteroides > Bacteroides sp. 4_1_36. The sequence continues at coordinate 37,969 of NZ_QSOX01000013.1, read as the reverse complement.
TCGTTGCAACGAGCTGATAGCTCATGAAGAGCAGATTGTATGGAATGAATCGGATAGCAAACGTGGTATCTATATGGGCGAATGTCGTACGTTGCGTGCATTGCTTTATCTGGATATGGTTCGTTTATGGGGGAATATCCCACTCTTTCTGGAACCGGTAAACGAAAATCGCGCTCCTTCACCTGCCAAAGAGGTGTTCAGTGCCATATTTACTGACTTAAAATATGCTATCGAGAATATTCCCGGTGACGCTTATCCCAAGGCCGACTATACCAAGAACGACGGACATATTACAAAATATGCCGCCGAGGCTTTGCTGGCACGTGCCTATCTTTTCTATACCGGATATTACGGTGAAGAACCTGTAGAGGTGACTCGTGCCGAAGCTTTGGCTGCTGTAGAAGACGTAATCGCTTCAGGAGAATATGGTTTGGTACCGCAATTCAAGAATTTATGGCCGGCTTCTTCTGCAAAAGTGGCCGAAAAAGGAGACTATGAAACTTTGAAGGGTACATATGCCGGTGATGGAAACAAGGAAACCATTCTTGCGTTGAAATTTACCGCTACTCAGGATTATAACGGGAATAATGACTCCAACCGTTGGCAGGTGATGTTGGGTATGCGCCAGCTTAATGCTGCTCCCTATTGCAAGGGATGGGGCGCATTGACGGTAAATCCTGATTTTGTGGAAGCGTTTCCCACTGGTGACCTCCGCCGTTCGGCTTCTATCATTGATTTGGTAGGGGAAGGAATCACCGGTTCGGCCGACTTTACCACCAGTTTTAATGACTGGCGTGAATATACCGGCTATGCTGTGAAGAAGTATGCTCCCCTTTGCTATGCCGATGGAAGCCATGCCGGTAAGCAGGATGGTAGCGGTGACTTCCAGACACAGAACCGCCAAGACTACGTTATTATCCGTTATGCCGACGTATTGTTGATGGCCGCAGAACTGGGTAGCCCCAATGCGCAAACTTATTTCGACCAAGTGCGTAAGCGTGCTTATCAGGTTGATGACAACGGAACAGTATCGGCCAACTATCAAGCTAAGAGTGTGTCTCAACAAGCTATTATGGAAGAACGTCGTCTTGAATTTGCTTTTGAAAGCATTAATTATTGGGATCTCCTGCGTCAAGGTATAGACGTGGCAGCCGAGAAGCTCGCCTTGAATGGTGTCAAGGTGAAGAGTGGAGGCGCTGATGATGCAATAACCATACGGGTCGACCGTGTGAAAGCCACCAAAGGCTTGAGCCAGATTCCTTATAATCAAATTAACCTTTCACAGAGTGTACTTGTGCAGAATCCCGGATGGTGAGTACCATTAATAGAGTAAATAAAAAATAAAAACAATAAGATATGAGACTTAAATCATTCTTTTCCATATTGGCAGGAGCGGCTTTGATATTTTCCGCTTGCTCGCCCGAAGAGTACGAGATGGGGGCAAAAACCTATGTTTCCGATGATTTGGTGGAAGGTATCGCCTATACGGTGACCCCTGATGCCAATGATCCTAATACGATTCATCTGACTTCGCTCATCAAGGGAGCCACTCCCTTGTGGGTCACTCCAAGCGGTCCTTCTCAAAAGACCACTCTTGACTTGGCACTTCCTTTTGCCGGAGAATATAGCGTGACTTTCGGCGCTTCCACACCGGCAGGTCCGGTATATGGCGAACCATATACCTTCAAGGTAGAGACCAATAACTTTGCCATGCTCGAAGACCCTATCTGGGCTAACCTTGCAGGTGGAGTGGGCAAGAGCCGTAAGTGGGTTCCCATTGACAAGAACTTTGGTATTGGCCGTTGTTCGGGACCGGTGATGTACATGAGCCACACTGATGTGAAAAATGATGGAAGCAATATTACCGACCTTATGATTGGTAGCGCCAATTGGGCTCCCAACTGGGATCCGGGTATCCAATCGTGGCTCATTCCGGCAGACGACCCCTATTTCCAGTCGTACATCACTTTCGGCCTGGATGCTGTGAAAGGCTGTACGGTGGAACTTCATCGGGTGGCTGCTTCGGGCACGACGGATGCCACCGGAACTTTCAACTTGAATGTGTCTGACCCGAAACGCCCTGTCATATCTTTCTATGGCGGTACCTATTCATTGCATAACGAGGGTTTTGATGATGTCTGTTCCAACTATACCAACGACATCAAGATTATAGAATGTACTCCTTATCTGCTGCAGGTAGCTACGATGCGTACCAATAGCGAAGGTCCGTGGTGGCTGGTGTGGAACTTCATTTCCGAAGAGGCTTATAATGACCCCAGTATCATACCGACTGAAGATCCGGGTTTGCTTCAGCCTGCCGAAGTACAACAGCCTGCCATTGAAGATTTGGCAACCAAACTGTTCACTACTGAAATCAACGGTGTCACCTATGTGGGCAATGAGGCACGCTTCCTCATCAATGATGAAGAACCTTATGACTGGACATGGTGGAATGGTGGTTCTGCTGCTTGGGAAAGCGTAGTGAAGGGACAGTACGGTTCTTCATGGGCACCTGTGGCCGATGCTTCCATTGCCGACTATGAGCTGGTATTGAGCAGCACGGCCGATGGCTACAAATGGGATGACGGTACCAATGCCGGTAAGCTTGCCATTGAAGACGGCAAATTGAAATTTATGGATGCCGACGGCAATCCGGTTGAGATAACCGTCCTCACCGCTACCGGTGATAAGCGCACGGTGGAAGTGAAGGGAAGCGAGTTTACCGTAATGGCTTGCGATGTCACCAGCTCTTTCCAGATGGGTGTGCCTGCAACGACCAATGACAAGGGAGCCGTGGATTCTTATCTTTGTGCCAACCTCAACTACAAACCTATCGCTACCGGACCTACCGGGCCTACTGAAATCAAGGTAGACAACAGCAAGGTACAAATTCTTTTCGGTGACGGAAATCCCGATCGTTTGCGCTTGCAGTTCTACAATCCTTGGGGCGGTGGTGACGCGGGATGGCCGATCGACATCACGAAGGTGAAGTTGAAAAAGAACCAGACGCTGAAGATACAGTACAAAGTGCTGAGTGGAATCACTTGGAACGAGGGCGCGACTCCTAAGACCGTGATTATGGACAATAACATCGGAAATGCTTGGGAAGATGACTGCTACAACTTGGCTCATGCCGTGGCCTTTGATACTGCCGAAGGAGCTGTACAGACTGTGTCCGTGACCAATACCACCGGTGCCACTGTGACTTACGAAGGAAGCAGTTGTATCTGTATCGGTATCCAGAATAAGGGACTTGCTACTGTGGCTGCCACCGAAGACGGACAGCCGGATGTGAAGGTTGAGATAATTTCGATGACCATTGAATAACCACTTAAATGAATTTAGTATATATGAAGACAAAGATATATTTAGGAATACTTTCACTTGCACTGGGCCTTTCGCTGGCTTCGTGCAATGAAGATGACGACTATACTATCCACACCACCCCGATTCTGAACGAATCGTCGGTGGTGACGGGGTCGTCCGATGTGACCGCCACTACCGCTACACTCCATGCCACGCTCTCCGGGTTGGATGGCATGGATGCCGGAAGCTATAAGACCGGCTTCTTCTATGGTTTTGCGCAAGACAACCTGCCCGAGGACGTGCAGGCTGCTTATGACGGTAGCGCCTTCAGTGCTCAGTTGAACGGGTTGAACAATAACTCTACGCTCTATTATCAGGCTTATGTATGCTTGCAGGGTAAGGTGTATTACAAAGGTGAGGTGAAAAGCTTGCTCACCACCGATGCCAAGGTGGCTACTGCCGATGCCGCATCTGTCGACTTCGCCTCGGCTGTATTGGGTGGGACATTGACCGATGCTACGGCCGATGCTACTTGTGGTGTTGTTATCTCTACTTCATCCGATGTAGAAGCGGTTCGTGCAGGCCTTATAGTGAAGAGTGAGGAACTTAAGGACAGCTATTCATTCGTCCATGAAGGGTTGGTGCCCGAAACGCAATACTATTATGCGGCTTACCTCAATCTGGGTAGCGGCATTGTGTATGGTGAGGTGAAGAGCTTCACTACTCCTGCCTATGACTTCGATCTCGACAATGACCTTGTCGACCTGGGACTCTCCGTGAAGTGGGCTCGCTTCAATGTGGGTGCCAAGAGCGAGACTGGACTGGGTGGCCTTTTCGGATTCGGTGACCTGACCGGATGCAACAATAGCATCGACCCTGCCGACTATGCTTCGGCCGATACTTATAAAACGGCTTCCGACTTGGCTTTCCGTGCATTTCAAGGGCGTGCCACACTGCCTACTGCCGATGATTTCGAGGAACTCTTCACGTTGTGCCAGAAAGAGTGGACTGAGCAGAATGGAGTGACAGGTTTCAAGTTCACCGGTCCTAATGGTAATTCCATCTTCCTGCCTGCAGCCGGTACGCGTGTGGCAAACGATGTGACGGCGCTGGGTACTGAAGGATATTACCTCACCGGTACTGTCAACTCTTCCAATACAGAATTTGCGGTAGGTTACCAGTTTGCAGCTTCTGTCAATCACCGTATCACTGCCGCAGTTTATCAAGGTATGGCTGTACGCGCTGTTTCCACAGCCAAGAACGTACCGTTCAACAAGGCTCTGCTCTATCAGAAGTGGTATCTTGACAATGGCCAGGACGGTAAGCAGCACGTGTTTGAAGGACCTTTCACGCAGTGGGGTGTTACGGACAACTGGAGCACAGTTTCCAACGGACAACCCAACATTGAACAGCAGATTCATTGGGAGATGGGTACGGATAATGGCTGGATAGGTTATACTTACGGAAAGGACTATGGTTATATGGAGCTCAAGGAGGACGGTACGGTGAATATTCATCGTATTGCCGAAGACGGTACCGTGACCGATGAAACCGGTAAGTTTACGATTGACGAGGCGAATAAAGTGATTGACATCGACATAGATGTGCTTTGTGCCAATACTTGGATTGGCACGAAGAGTGGTAAGCTGAACATTCTGTCGTTGACTGCCGACGGCTTGCAGATTGCCCTGCCCGATGGCGACTATGGCTATTCGTTGAACTATTACAGCCAGGCCAAGGCCGATGCCGATGCGCAGGTTCCTGTATTGCTCAATATCGCCGATTCATCATGGGCAGGAAGTTGGGATGCACTGCTTGTAGCCATTTCACCCGAAGACTTGGCTGGACAGCACACGTTTGTTTTCGAGGGAACTTGTACCGATGCTATGGTGTTTACGCTTGACTTTGCCGGTATGGCGAAGCGCTATCCCAATTCGTTTGTACGCATTGACGACATCAAGCTGGACGGTACTTCCATCCGGTTTGATGCCAACCGCTTCTATTATGGCGACATTGAAGGAAACGGCAAGTACCGTGTTCAGTTGTTCAATGCTTATGGGGCGGGTTCTGTAGGCAATGCTGTTCCTCTCAGTCCGTTCAGCAATGTAGAAAATCAAGGTACCGAGCCTGCCATCCATTTCAAGGAGAAGCTTGAGATTGTCTGCACCGTCATTACCGACGGTACCGGTGCAGGTATTTATACGCCCAATCTGGTTACTGTCAATCCGGATTGGGGAAGTGCATGGGGATATAACGCAGGAGCTACGTTCGAGGTGAAATACGAGAACTTCCAGTACAGCCTTGTGGCTTCTCAGTTCGACATTAAGTACGAATCTGCCGACTATGCGGCAGGTTCCATCATGACCTTCGTTGAAGTGGCTGACATTTACAAGTATTTCCCCGGTTTACATGCCACACTTGACAACCTCTATCTGGATGGCAAGGAAGTGACATTTGATGCATCCAAAGTGCTCGATGCCAATGAATCCCCGAAGTATCGTCTGGAACTTTGGAATTGCTATGGGACAACAAAGGATAAAGGGTGCGCTTTCGGTACTCCTGATGGTGATGTTATCAAGGAACTTGGTTTCAGCAGTTCTATGGAAGTGAAGTTCACGTTCCACACTCTTTTCTCTGTTCCTGAATGGTAAGAGGGATAGACGGAAATATACTGGTTAGATAGGAAATCCGGGATGCAGGCCATCCCGGATTTTTTGTTTTGCCCTCACCGGTGTGCATCGTTCTGATATAGATTGAAGAACCATAGAGAGAATAAAATAAAGGAGGTGGTCCGTAAGGCGGCGCTTTGATAGCTCTTTGCCTTGTACTTTGTTCGGACGGGATGGGTACTTATTGCGATAAACATAGTGATTTTATGGTATCTCCACTAAAGTGGTCCGCCTTGTTCATAGTAGTGAACAAATCAGCCCACTTAGGTGAACAAACTTGTTCACCTAAGTGGGCCGTTCATGAATCTTTGTACTGAACCGGACAGACAAAAGGGCGGAAGCGGAGAAAAGCAGGGGCTTTCTCTAAGATTGGCTGCTATTTTCCTTCGTAATCAAAGTATTCAAAGTCTGCATATGCTTTTGAGGTTTGAGAACCGGAGACGGCATACAATCCCAGCATGATTCCCGTAAAGCCACCGGCAGTTTCTGTACTGATATAGCGCGTATTCATTCGGCCCAGTTCTTTGAAGTCCTTTCCGTTTGTGGCATACTCGAACGAATAGATTTCGTTGCTGCCTTTTACACGGAGTTGTACTTTCCCCTGGGGCAGAATAACTTCCTTTTCCGTATGGGTCAATTCATTCAATTGGTAGCGCAATACTACAGCTTGTTTCCCGTCTGCCAATTGCTTGACTAATAAATCGTAATGGGATGATTCGAACATGTAGACCGTCAGGCCGGCTTCGTCGCCACTGGCGGCTTTTTTCAGTTGCATGGAAGTGGTGGCTGTGAAGTCGATATGTTCTTGCCGGCGGCCGGCAAAAGTAGGACTGCCTTTCCCGTTGTTCAGGTTTACGGGGGTTGCTTTCAGACGGAGGTTACCGGAAGCAAAGGTATAGTTTTCCGGATGATAGTTTCTGATATGAACCCATTCGGGACCTAATTTGCCGTTTTTGAAATCGGTGCGTGCAGGCTTGGGGGCAAGAGGATATTGCGGTAGGGTTGGCACATCCATTTGCAGGGCTATTGTGCCATCTCCGTTTACTACCGGCCAGGCATTCTTGTCCCAGCGCACGGGAGCAAGGAACGTTTCGCGTCCCAGCAGGTGATGGTTGCCGCTTTGCGGACGGAAAGCGAGACACACCATCCACCACGAACCGTCAGGGGCTTGTATCAGGTCGGCATGGCCGGTTCCTTGTATCGGGCTGTTTTGTGCATTCTTGTTGATGTGGGTCAGGATGGGATTGGCGGGATTCTCTTCGTACGGGCCGTCTATATCGCGGCTACGGGCTATTGTCACTTTGTGGCCGTATTCCGTGCCGCCTTCGGAAATCAGCAGATAATACCAGCCGTCTTTCTTGTAAATATGCGGCCCTTCAGGGTGCCGTCCGCCCGTGCCGTTCCAGATGCGTTTGGACTCGTTGAGTTGTTCGCCGGTTTTGGGGTTGATTTCGCACAGATAGATACCTACGCCCGGATTGCTGACAAGGTAACACTTGTCGTCTTCAAAATAGAGGGACGGGTCTATACCGCCTTGCTTGAGCCATACGGGTTCTGACCATTCGCCACGCGGGTCGGTAGTGTGTACAAGGAAGTTGCCTTTGTCGGACACGTTGGTGGTAATCATGTAGAATGTACCGCTGTTGTAGCGGATGGTAGGTGCATAGATTCCTCCCCATGGGCCGGCGTCGTGAAGCGGCAGTTGTGAGGGGCGCGTCAGGCAGTGTCCGATTTGTTCCCAGTTGATGAGGTCTTTGCTGTGGAACAACGGTACGCCCGGGAAATATTGGAAACTACTGTTGACCAGATAAAAGTCATCTCCTGCGCGGCAGATACTCGGGTCGGGATGGAAACCGGGAATAACGGGATTTTGATAACCTTGCCGGTTTTGTGAAAAGCAGGACAGGCTGAGCGCCAGTCCTAAAAGTAACATCATCTTTCTCATAAATGCATTGTATTTTAAATAGTTTATCAGATATATGAATCAGGGTAGTTGAAGGAAGTGTTTATACACAAAAATAAAGTATTCTTTCGGTTCAAGCAAGCCGGATGTGTCTGATGTCATTCAATGATAACTTTTGAGCCCTATTCGGAAACAAATGATACCGTTGCAGATAACATGGCATCGGTGTGTTTTCCGCCTTTTCCGCTACTTTTGCTCTCACTGATTTAACCATTATTTTTAATACGTAAAGACATGATGAAGAATATCATTGAAAAATTCCAAATTTGCCTGGTGCTGTCGGCACTGCTTTTCTCTTCTTTCGTTGCCGCATGTTCCGGCAATGATGATACTGTGACTCCAGAAATAACGATTCCCGCGAACATTCTGACGGATGGAATGACTTTCTCCAAGACCGGAGGAACAAGTACGCTGAACATCAAGTCGAACGTTGCATTGGAAGTTACCAGCAGTGCACCGGAGTGGTGTAAGGTTACTGCCGAAAGTTCTGCTTCGAGTAGTATTTTGAAGTATACCGTTATGGCAGAAGCCAATACGGACACGAGTGACCGTGAAGCCAAGGTAACGGTGAAAGCCGGAGGCAGCGAAGTAGGGAGCTTCACAGTGAAACAAACGGCTGCGGACGGATTAATCATATCCAACTCTACCTCTTTCGACCTGCCAGCTGCGGGAGGAGATGTTTCTGTGGTGGTGGAAACCAATGGTGACGTACAAGCCGTTTCCGATGTTTCTTGGATAAAGGCGGTCAATACCCGTGCCATGGAAGACAAGATTTTCAAGTTTACCGTCTCTCCCAATCCTTTGGGAGCGCGCGAAGGCCATATCTCTTTTACTTTGGGTAGCCTGACGGAGACTGTGGCCGTAAAGCAGGGTGCGGGCGAAACCGGCAATATGGAAAGCGATGCCAGGACACTTGCCGCCAAGATGTATGCAGGTATCAATATCGGCAACACGCTGGAAGCTTGTGATAACAAGAACAAGATAGCGAGCGAAACGTTATGGGGAAATCCTAAAGTGAGTGAGGCATATATCAAAGGGCTGAAGGCATTGGGATTTAATGCGGTGCGCATCCCTTGCGCGTGGGATTACTACATTGTGAATCCATCGACCTATGAGATAGATGCTGCATGGCTCGACCGGGTGAGCGAAGTGGTGGGCTACTGTGTAGCCAATGATATGTATGCCATTGTCAATATCCATTGGGATGGCGGTTGGCTTGAAGAGAGTATCACCCATGGTTACAGCAGCGAAGTAGATGCCAAGCAGAAAGCTATCTGGACACAGATTGCCAATAAACTGAATGCTTATGACGAACACCTGCTCTTTGCCGGATGTAACGAACCCGGACAGCAAGACCAGGGGAACGTTGGCACATCGGCCATAGATGTCATCTTGAAATACGAACAGACCTTCATTGATGCCGTGCGTGCCACCGGAGGAAATAATGCGAGCCGTTGTCTGATTGTGCAAGGTCCTTATACCAATATTGACAAGACGGTGAATGACTACACGATGCCCAAGGATGAGGTACCCGACCGTCTGATGGTGGAAGTTCACTTCTATGATCCCTATCAGTTCACCATGATGAACCATGACGAAACCTGGAGCAATGTATTCCTTTATTGGGGTAAGGATAATCATGTATCCGGTTCCATTCATAATGCCACCGGTTACGAAGAAGATTATGTGAAGCAGCAATTCCAGAAGATGAAAACGGCCTATGCAGATAAGGGAATTCCTGTGATTGTAGGCGAGTATAGTGCCATGAAGCGGGCAAAAGAAGACAAGATAGAGGGGACTTCTGAACTTGCCTATCCTGATATTGACCAGGAGATGCATAACAAGAGCCGCTCCTATTGGAATGAGGTAGTCACCCGAGAGGCGAAAAACCACGGTTGTGTCCCCTTTTATTGGGAAACCGGCGGTGACATGAACCGTGGTACGGGTACGGCGAAGGAGGCTTATGCCATTGAGGGCATCATGAAGGGAGCCGCAGCCGGTCAATACCCTTATTGATTGAGTGGTGGATAGAATAAAAGACAGTTTTTAAAAGTATCATACAAATAGGTTTTATAGGTTACAAGGATTGTTGATATAGTTTTTTTGATTGGTTACGGAGAAGTATGTCCGCGAGGGATATGCTTCTCCTTCTTTAAAAATCCTTGTCTTTCCTTGCTTTTCTGTTCGTTTTTCACTTCATTTGCAACAAAAATAACTTCCCTTAGCTCTGATAGTATGAAAAGACTGCAACTACTGCTCTTGTGGGTTTGGATGGTATGTTTCTCTGCTGCTTCACATGACTACATGTTTAAACATTTGGAAGTGAAAGACGGACTTTCCAATAATCAGGTTAATGCTATTTATAAAGATTCAAACGGATTCATGTGGTTTGGTACAGCTTCGGGGCTGAACCGCTATGATGGTTACAATATAAAGATTTATCGCAGCCAGAAAGATGACGAGAAATCTCTTCCCGATAGTTATGTCGAGGATATACAAGAAGATGCGTCCGGTAATTTGTGGATACGTACGGGAAGTGGGTATGCCATTTACAACTCGGCTTCCGATGTTTTTGACCGTAATGTGGAAGCTTGGATGTGGAACGTCGGTCTGACCGGAAATCCTTCGCTTATCTATATTGATAAGGAAAAGACTTTCTGGATCTATATTAATGGTAAAGGTGTTTACAGCTATAGAGAAGGACAGAAAAATGCCGTGGCAGTAAAGGAGGCGGATGAACTGCTTGCGAAAGCCGAAGTGTCCGACATGAAAGAATGCGGCGAAGGAATCCTGTTGGTTTTGAGTAACGGTATCTTGGTTTGTATAGATGAGGAAAAGCAAAATATCAAGTGGACCAATCCGGACATTGCCGAAGATTGCAGGGAAGTAAAGAATGCTACCTTTGATTTGTTTGTCGACCATAGTGGGCGGGCGTGGATATTCAGTGTGGAGGGGATGTGGATTTATAGCCTTTCTCGGAAGGTTTGGGAACAGCGTTCTCCCCGAACGGACACCTACAATACCGTACGTGCAGTGGCACAGGATAAATACGGATGTATATGGGTAGGCAGGGATCAGGATGGCGTTGAATTGATAGAACCGGCGGGACGGAAAATCCGTCTGGCGAACGATCCTAATAACGGGCGTACTCTGTCCAACAATACAATAACGGCTCTTTATGAAGATGAGGCCGGTACGATGTGGGTGGGAACCTACAAGAAGGGCGTCTCTTTCTATAATGAAAGTGTCTTCAAATTCGGCATTGCCGATGTAGGCGACATCAATTGTGTGGAGGACGGAGGCGGTGATATCGTATGGGTGGGGACCAACGACCGCGGGTTGATTCGCTGGAATAGCGTGACGGATGAACGTATGTTTTTTTCGCATACGGCAGATCCCCGCTCTATCTCGAGTGATGTCATAGTCTGCCTTCTTCGGGACAGTAGCGGCAGAGTGTGGGCTGGTACTTTCTGGGGCGGACTGAATTGCTATGATGGAAACCGCTTTATCCATTACCGGTCCCGTAAGGGAGACAGTAACTCGCTGGTCTATGACAATGTATGGGCATTGGCAGAAGATGCGGACAAAAATATCTGGATCGGTACGTTGGGGGGAGGATTGCAATGCCTGAATCCTCAGACGGGGATATTTACCACCTATTCTACAGGTAATTCAAACCTTGTGTCGGACTATATCTCATCCCTCTGCATCAGCTGTGACAATAATCTGATTATCGGTACTTCGGCAGGGATGGCTTTCATGGACCTGAGGACCGGCGAGATTACAAATTTTGCAGGTACAAAATCGGGTAAGACCAGACTTTCCAACCAAAATATCAATCAAGTTTACGAAGATAGTCGCGGTTTGTTATGGATAGCCACGCGTGAAGGCTTGAATGTATATGACAGCAAACGGGATGAATTGTACGAAGTGCCTATCAAACCCGGTTTCTCCAAACTATTGATATTAGGTATTACGGAAGATGAAAACAAAAGTATATGGATCAGCACCGGAGGAGAACTGATAAACGTGGTGTTGTCCGTTGACAGCAAGACGGAGCAGCCCGTGTTCCGTTGCTATACCTATAATGACAAGGACGGGTTGCAGAGTTGTGACTTCAACCAGCGTTCCCTCAAACGACTGCATACGGGCGAGATTGTAGTGGGAGGACTGTATGGGCTGAATCGCTTCCAGCCGGGCAACATAAAGTATAACCGTACGTTGCCCAAGGTTATGTTTACCGGTTTCCAGTTGTTCAATGAAGACGTGAAGGTGGGCAAGGAGTATGCAGGACGTGTCATCTTGAAGGAAGCTTTGAATGAAACAGAAGAAGTTGTCTTGGCTTATAAGCAGAATGTGTTCACGGTGCTGTTCGCGTCGGACAATTTCGTGCTGCCCGAAAAGACACAGTATTTCTATAAATTGGAAGGGTTTAATGAGAACTGGCTGACGAGTATGTCCGATATGCATCGCGTTACCTATACCAATCTGGCTCCGGGGACTTACATTTTAAAAGTGAAGGCTACAAACAGTGACGGATATGCGGGTACTGAAGAGGCTTCGCTCAAGATTGTCATTCTTCCGCCTTTCTGGATGACTCCGTGGGCATATATCGTTTATGCTCTTCTGATAGTAGGAGTTGTTTCCTTTTCACTTTATGCCGTACAACGGAGGGAACGTAATAAGTTCAGAATCCGCCAGATAGAGGAAGATGCGAAGAAGAGGGAGGAGTTGAGCCAGATGAAATTCCGCTTTTTTACGAATGTCAGCCATGAGTTGCGTACGCCGCTTACGCTGATTATATCGCCGATGGAAAGTATGATGAAGGAGATTACGGACGAAAAACTGCATGGCAAGCTACAACTGATGTACCGCAATGCGCAGCGTTTGTTGAATCTGGTCAACCAGTTGCTCGATTTCCGTAAGAATGAGATGGCAGGATTGCATCTCACTTTGTCCGAGGGGGATATTGTGGCGTATGTGCGTAGCATCTGTGCTTCTTTCCTGATGCTTTCTGAAAAGAAACATGTGCATCTGACATTCTTTTCGGCCATGGAATCGCTGAATATGTCATTCGACGAGGATAAAATTGGTAAAGTTGTGATGAATCTTCTGTCCAATGCTTTCAAATTTACTCCGGACGGGGGACGTGTGGATGTGGCATTGGAAATGTCGAAAGAGATGTCCGGAAGATTGCTGATAAAGGTATCGGATACCGGTGTCGGTATCAGGGATGAAGACAAGGAGCGGATTTTTGAACGTTTCTATCAGGTGGAGCAGGAAGAACCGGAGCACCAGTCAACGGGTAGCGGTATTGGCTTGAGCCTGGTACGCGACTTTGTGACGCTGCATGAGGGTACGGTGCGCGTTGTCGACAATGTGGGTTCCGGTAGTGTGTTTCTGGTTGAGCTCCCGGTTAAACATGTACGTGTAAGTCCTCCCAAGCCTGCACCGCTTACAGAAGAGGTGGAAGAGCATGAGGAACTTTTGCCGGGTATGGAAGAGGAAGCGCTTTCGGTTGATTTGCTGGACGATATGGAGGATAATGAAGATGAAAAAGAAAAGCCGTTGGCCCTGATTGTGGATGATAATGAAGATTTGGTTGCCTTCATGAAAGATAGTCTGAGCTTGTATTTCCGTATACAGTCAGCTTCCAATGGTCGGGAAGCTTGGCAGAAAATATCGGAACTGATGCCGGATATTATTGTCAGCGACGTAATGATGCCCGAGATGGATGGGAATGAATTGTGCCGCTGGGTGAAGACCGATAAACGCACGAGTGACATTCCGATGATATTACTCACTGCACGGCAGGCTGTGGAAGATAAAGTGGAGGGGTTGACCATCGGTGCGGATGATTATGTGACGAAACCTTTCAATGTGGAAATCCTTATTCTGCGTATGCGCAAGTTGATTGACCTGAGCAAGAAGCGCAAGGCAAAGTCGCTCATTGACCCCGAACCAAGTGAAATAGCCATTACTTCGTTGGATGAAAAGCTGGTGGAAAATGCCATCAAATATGTGGAGGCGAACATCGGTCGGTGTGACTTGTCCGTAGAAGAGTTGAGTCGGGGGTTGGGTATGAGCCGGGTACATCTTTACAAGAAACTCTTGCAGATAACCGGTAAGACACCTATTGAATTTATCCGTGTCATCCGTCTGAAAAGAGCGGCGCAGATGCTGCGCGAGAGTCAGCAAAATGTATCGGAGATAGCGTATCAGTTGGGCTTTAACAACCCCAAGTATTTCAGCAAATATTTCAAGGATGAATTCGGTGTTTTGCCCTCTGTTTATCAGGAAAGAGAGGGTAGATAACAAAAGATACCCCTTACGGAAACATATTGTCTTTTAGGGTAATCAAAAGCGCCCTTTTGTTTCAACATCGGGGAGACCCGTTTTTGAAGGAAACTTTCTATTTTTACATCGGAGAAAATTCACTTTAAAAACAGTAATATGAAATTGAAAAACACTTCAGTTTATTTGCTTGCCGGATGGATGCTCGCCGCATGTTCCGGAGGCGGATTCCAAAAGACCGAGAATGGTGTTGTTGTGGAAGTCAAGCAGCAGCAACCGACGGATGTGCGTAAAGTAAGATTGGAAGTAATGGGTGAGAAGCTCATTCATGTATCGGCTACTCCTGAGAAGGAATTTTCAAAGGAGCAGAGTCTCATTGTGATCCCTCAACAGAATAAGACCGACTTTAAGGTCGAAGAGCAGGGCGATGAAGTGACTGTCAAGACATCGGAATTATGTGCCATTGTGTCCAAGACAACGGGTGAGGTACGCTTCACGGATGCCGACGGCAAGCAGATTCTGGCTGAAGACTCTGACGGGCGGACCTTTACTCCGGTGGAAGTGGAAGGTACGAAAGGATATACAGTACGTCAAGTATTCCAGTCGGCAGGCAATGATGAGGCTTTCTATGGCTTGGGCCAGCACCAGGCGGATGAGTTCAACTATAAAGGTAAGAATGAGGAACTGTTCCAGTACAATACAAAGGTGTCTGTACCCTTTATCGTGTCTAATAAGAACTACGGTGTGCTTTGGGACAGCTATTCGCTCTGCCGTTTCGGTGACCCGCGCGATTACTCACAGCTGGGTGATGTCTTCAAACTTTATGATAAAGAGGGCAAGGAAGGTGCTTTGACCGGTACATATATTCCGGGCAAGAAAGACGTGGAAACCCTTGTACGTCGTGAGGATTCTCTTTATTTTGAACATCTGGACCGTGCCGCACATTTGAGTAAGGTGATTAATTTGCCTGCGGAGTTCCCGTTCGGAGGGTCCGACGTAGTTTATGAGGGAGAAATAGAACCGGCAGAAAGCGGCTTGTTCCGCTTCATCCTTTACTATGCAGGCTACATGAAAGTATATATTGATAATGAGTTGGTGGTTCCCGAACGTTGGCGTACGGCTTGGAATCCTAACACTTATAAGTTTGCTGTCAATCTGGAAGCGGGCAAGCGCGTTCCGTTGAAGATAGAGTGGAAGCCTGATGCCGGTGTTTCTTACTGCGGTCTGCGAGTATTGAGTCCGGTGGCTGATGAAGAACAGAACAAACTCTCCTGGTGGGGTGAAATGCAGAATGAAATAGACTACTATTTCGTTTATGGTGATGATATGGACGATGTGATTAGCGGCTACCGTACATTGACAGGTAAATCCCAGATTATGCCGAAATGGGCGATGGGTTACTGGCAGAGCCGTGAGAAGTACAATACGCGTGAGGAGGTTCTCTCCACGCTGAAGGAATTCCGCGAACGTCAGATTCCTATCGACAATATCGTAATCGACTGGCTGCACTGGAAGCAGGATTCCTGGGGAAGCCATGAGTTCGATCCCGAACGTTTCCCCGACCCGAAAGGAATGGTCGACTCCATCCACGCCATGAACGGACGTCTGATGATTTCCGTATGGCCCAAGTTCTATGCTACGACCGAACACTTCAAGGAATTTGACGAAAAAGGTTGGATGTATCAGCAGGCTATCAAAGACAGCATCAAAGACTGGGTCGGTCCTGGCTATCTGGGCTCTTTCTATGACGCATACGATGCCGATGCACGCAAGCTCTTCTGGAAGCAGATGCAAGACCACTACTATCCTCTGGGTGTTGACGCTTGGTGGATGGATGCCAGCGAACCGAACATACGCGACTGTACGGATTTGCAATACCGCAAGGACCTTTGCGGTCCGACAGCACTCGGCCCCTCTGCCAAGTTCTTCAATGCATACGCACTGATGAATGCAGAAGCTATCTATGACGGACAGCGCGGCGTGGAACCGGACAAGCGCGTCTTCTTGTTGACACGTTCCGGCTTTGCAGGGTTGCAACGCTATTCTACTGCCACCTGGAGTGGTGACATCGCTACCCGTTGGGAAGATATGAAAGCGCAAATCTCTGCCGGCTTGAACTTTGCTGTCAGCGGTATCCCTTATTGGACCATGGACATCGGCGGATTCTGTGTAGAGAACCGTTATGTGGCTGGTCAGATGGAATTCAACAAGACTGGACGTGAAAATGCTGATTACAAGGAATGGAGAGAGTTGAATACCCGTTGGTATCAGTTCGGCGCTTTCTGCCCGTTGTTCCGTGCACACGGCCAGTATCCGTACCGTGAGGTTTGGAATATCGCTCCGGCAGGACATCCGTGCTACAACTCCATCGTTTATTATACGAAGCTGCGTTACAACATGATGCCGTATATCTATTCTTTGGCAGGTATGACTTATTTCAATGATTATACCATCATGCGTCCGCTCGTAATGGACTTCACAGCTGATGCAAACGTCAACAATATAGGTGACCAGTTCATGTTCGGTTCTGCCCTGATGGTGGCTCCGGTTTACGAATACGGTGCACGCAACCGCGAGGTTTATTTCCCGGCAAGCTGCGGTTGGTATGACTTCTACTCCGGCAAGTATGTGGACGGTGGCCAGAAGCTGACAGTGGATGCTCCTTATGAACGTATCCCGCTCTACGTTTGCGAAGGTGCCATTGTACCTTATGGTCCGGATATGCAATACAGTGATGAAAAACCGGCTTCGGAAATCACTCTCTATGTTTATACGGGTAAGGACGGCGCGTTTACGCTCTATGAGGATGAAGGTGTGAACTATAACTACGAGAAGGGACAATATGCCACTATACCGTTTGCCTATAACGATGCTGAGGGTACACTGGTTATCGGCGACCGTACGGGTGACTTCCCCGGTATGCTGAAGGAACGTACTTTCAATGTGGTGAAGGTAAGCAAAGACCAGCCGCAACCGTTCGATTTGAAGGCGAAAGGCACAACGGTGAAGTATGACGGAAAAGCACAAACCGTAAAATTATAATCAGAATGATAGACGACGGTGCCAGGGAGAGAAGTCTTCCCGGTACCGATCTCGTCGTTCCTCGGTGCCGGGCACTTCCCCACTTCTGAATAGCTGTGAGAGAGGAGTAGGCACTCGATAATCTTTTAGATATTTATTACCATGAATAAAATCATATTGTCTTTGGCCATCGGGCTGTCCCTATTGGCCGGTTGCAATGCTCCTAAAGAGGTAGCTGGCGATGACCGTAGCTTGGATTTTACGGCCGACTGGGCCTTTCGCTTGGGAGATGATACGGCGGCAGCCCGTCTGGATTATAATGACGCAGACTGGCGGAAACTGAACTTGCCCCACGATTGGGCTGTTGAAGGAGAGTTCAGTCGGGACAATCCGTCAGGAACAGGGGGAGGTGCTCTGCCTGGTGGTATAGGTTGGTATCGTAAGACTTTTATTGCCGATAAGGTCGATGAGGGCAAGCGCTATCGCATAGATTTCGATGGTGTCTATATGAACTCCACCGTTTATATTAATGGGCATGAACTGGGAACACGCCCCTATGGATACATCTCGTTTAGTTATGATTTGACTCCTTATATCAAATGGGGGGAGAAGAATGTGATTGCTGTAAGAGTGGACAATGCCGAACAACCCAATTCACGTTGGTATTCCGGTTGCGGTATCTACCGTAATGTGTGGTTGACGAAACTGAATCCGGTGCATGTGGCACAGTGGGGTACCTACGTGACGGCAGAAGAAGTGTCGAAGAACAGTGCCCGGTTGAAGATACGTACCAGTTTACAGTACGATGTAGAGATGCAGACGGAAGATTCCGTGCAGCAGGCCGACGGTACATATGTTGTGTTCGATTCGGAAATTATTCCTCTGATTGATGTCGTCCTGCAATCCCGGTTAGTGGATGCCGACGGTCATGTGGTGGGTGAGGCTGTGTCGGAAGCTCAGCTGATGCCTGTCGCTCCGGCAGAAATGGAGCAGGAAATAGAATTGAAGAATCCTAATCTCTGGAGTATTGATGCACCTTATATGTATAAGGTAGAAAGCATCCTCAAGAATAAAGAGACCGGCGAGGTACTCGACCGTTATTATACTCCTACCGGCATCCGTACTTTCCGCTTCGATGCACAAAAAGGATTTATCCTGAATGGTGAACAAGTGAAGATAAACGGTGTCTGCATGCATCATGACCTGGGTTGCCTGGGAGCTGCGGTGAATACGCGCGCCATCGAGCGCCAGTTGGAGATTCTGAAAGAAATGGGTTGCAACGGAATCCGTTGTTCCCATAACCCTCCTGCACCGGAGCTGCTCGACCTTTGCGACCGTATGGGCTTCATCGTGATGGACGAGACTTTCGACATGTGGCGCAAGAAAAAGACCCGCCACGACTATTCACGCTATTTCAACGAATGGCATGAACGCGATTTGACTGACCTTATCGTGCGTGACCGCAATCATCCTTCCATCTTCATGTGGAGCATCGGCAACGAAGTGCTGGAGCAGTGGACGGATGCCAAAGCCGACACCTTGAGTCTGGCAGAGGCCAACCTGGTCTTGAACTTCGGCCATAGTGCGGATATGCTGGCAAAGGACGGAGAAATGTCCGTCAACTCACTGCTGACAAAGAAACTGGCGGACATGGTGAGAAAGCTCGATGCCACGCGCCCCGTGACGGCAGGCTGCAACGAGCCGAATCCGAACAATCATTTGTTCCGTTCCGGTGCGCTTGATATTATCGGCTTCAATTACCATGACGACTGGTTTGCAGGTGTTCCCGTGAACTTCCCCGGTAAGCCGTTCATCGTAACGGAAAGTGTTTCCGGCCTGATGACACGCGGTTACTACCGGATGCCGAGTGATTCGATGTTCATCTGGCCCGAACGTTGGGACAAGCCTTTCTATGATGCCTCGTTCTCTTGCTCCTCCTACGACAACTGTCATGTTCCTTGGGGCAACCGTCACGAAGGTACTATGCGTCATGTGAAGAACAACGACTTTATCAGTGGACAATACGTCTGGACGGGCTTCGATTATATCGGTGAGCCTACTCCTTACGGTTGGCCGGCACGCAGCTCTTACTTTGGCATTATCGACTTGGCCGGCTTCCCGAAGGATGTCTACTACATGTATCAGTCCGAGTGGCGTCCGGATAAGGCGGTGTTGCATCTTTTCCCGCATTGGAATTGGACGGAGGGACAAGACATCGATTTGTGGGCATATTATAACAATGCCGACGAAGTGGAGCTTTTCGTGAATGGAAAGTCGCAGGGTGTGCGCAGCAAGGGAAAAGACGATTTCCACGTCATGTGGCGCGTGAAGTATGAGCCGGGTACGGTAAAGGCTGTTTCCCGCAAGGAAGGAAAGACTGTGGCCGAGCAGGAAATCCGGACAGCGGGCGAACCTGCGCAGATTCGTCTCAGCCCCGACCGCAGTACCATTCAGGCAGATGGCAAAGACTTGAGTTTCATTACGGTTGAGATTCTGGACAAAGATGGAAATTTGTGTCCGAATGCCGAAAACGATGTGACCTTTGCCGTAGAAGGTGCCGGCTTCATTGCTGGAGTGGATAACGGAAGCCCCATCTCTATGGAGAAGTTCAAGGACAACCACCGCAAGGCTTTCTACGGAAAGTGCCTGGTGGTACTGCAGAACAACGGTGAACCGGGTGGTGTCAAGGTGACGGCTACGGCTGATGGACTGGAGAAGGCGACGACGGCGATTAAAGTTAAATGATAATTTGATGTGCTAATTGGCACATTAGCATATTAACCAATTAAGACATGAAGAATAAATTTTTAGCAACCTTATTTCTTGCATGCTCCATCAGTACCGTGTCTGCACAGACACCGGTCTATATGGACGATGCACAACCTATTGAAGCACGTGTAAAGGATGCTCTCAGCCGGATGACACTGGAAGAGAAGGTAGCCCTTTGCCATGCGCAGAGTAAATTCAGCAGTGCGGGTGTTCCGCGGCTCGGCATTCCCGAGCTTTGGATGAGCGACGGCCCTCACGGTGTCCGTGCCGAAATCAACTGGAATGACTGGGGATATGCCAACTGGACCAATGACAGCATTACCGCTTTCCCGGCTTTGACTTGTCTGGCCGCTACCTGGAATCCGGACATGTCTGCAAAGTATGGCAAGGCCATCGGTGAGGAAGCGCGCTATCGTGAAAAGGATGTGTTGCTGGGCCCCGGCGTCAACATCTACCGTACTCCGATGAACGGTCGTAATTTTGAATATATGGGCGAGGACCCTTATCTGGCCAGTGTGATGTGCGTACCTTACATCCAGGAGTTGCAGAAGAACGGAGTGGCAGCTTGTGTCAAGCACTATGCGCTGAACAACCAGGAACTGTGGCGCGGACATATTGATGTGAATCTTAGCGACCGTGCTTTGCATGAAATCTATCTGCCTGCATTCAAGGCTGCGGTAGAAGAAGGAGGTGCCTGGAGCATTATGGGCGCTTACAATAAGATTCGCGGCCAGCACGCCTGCCATAACGATTTCACACTGAACAAGATTCTGAAAGATGACTGGAAGTTCGACGGCTGTGTCATTACCGACTGGGGCGGTGCCCACGACACCTATGAAGCTGCCGTCAACGGTCTGGATATTGAAATGGGTTCTTACACCAACGGTCTGACGTCCGAGAGTGTATTTACCTATAACGATTATTACCTTGCCAACCCTTACCTCCAGATGTTGAAAGATGGCAAAGTGCCGATGTCTACAATAGATGACAAGGCTTCCCGCATTCTTCGCTTGATATTCCGTACGGCGATGAACCGTCAGAAACCCTATGGTTCGGTAGCTACGGAAGAGCATTATGCCGCTGCCCGCGAGATAGGCAATGAGGGCATTGTGCTGTTGAAGAATGCTCCGGTGATAAAGAAAGGTGCCCCGTTGCTGCCGATTGATGCAGCCAAGTATCAGAATATCCTGGTGGTGGGCGATAATGCCGTACGCTTGCTGAATCAGGGAGGAGGCTCTTCCGAACTGAAAGTGAAGGATATGGTATCTCCGCTGGATGGCTTGCGTGCCGTTTATGGTGATAAGGTAGCCTATGCGAAAGGCTATGCCGCCGGTCGTCCGATGTACGGCCGTGCAGATGAAATTCCGCAGAATGTGGTAGACTCACTCCGTGCAGAAGCCGTGGAAATGGCGAAAAAGGCAGACTTGGTGGTACTGGTAGGCGGATTGAACAAGAACCACTTCCAGGATTGTGAAGGCGGCGATCGTCTGGAATACGGCTTGCCTTTCGGGCAGGATGAACTGATTGAAGCTTTGCTGGGGGTAAACAAGAACCTGGTTCTGGTGCTTCTCAGTGGTAATGCGGTGGAAATGCCGTGGGTATCCCGGGTTCCTGCCATTGTGCAAGGCTGGTATTTAGGCTCCATGGGTGGCAAGTCTCTGGCTGACATCCTGAGTGGTGCGGTGAATCCAAGCGGAAAGTTGCCCTTTTCTTTCCCTGCCAAGTTGACGGATTGCGGTGCACATGCTTTTGATGAACTCAGTTATCCGGGCGACAGCATTAAGCAGGAGTATAAGGAAGATATTCTGGTGGGCTATCGTTGGCACGACACCAAGGAGATTCCGGCTCTCTTCCCCTTCGGTCATGGCTTGAGCTATACTACCTTTACATATGGCAAACCGGTGGCTTCTGCCAAGGCCATGGCTGCCGACGGTACGCTGACGGTGACAGTTGCCGTGAAGAATACGGGTAGCATTGCCGGAAAAGAGATTGTACAGCTTTATGTAGGCGATGATAAATGCAGTGTGCTTCGTCCTGTAAAGGAACTGAAACATTTTGCAAAAGTCGGTTTGGCGCCGGGCGAGGAGAAGAGCGTGACTTTCACCCTTACTCCGGATGATTTGAAGTTCTACGATGAGGCTTCCGCAGCTTGGAAGTACGAACCGGGTAAGTTCAAGGCATACGTTTGCGCTTCGTCTGCCGACGTCCGTGGTGTAGTTTCGTTCGAAATGCAATAATCTTATAATCAGTGCGTAACCACTGCAAAATCAGTGCAACTGTTTTGCAGTGGTACTGCATACCTTTTGCAGCGCTACTGCAATTGCTTTGCAGCGTCACTGCAAAAGGTATGCAGCAATGCTGCAAAGTGTATGCAGTAATGTTGCAAAATGTATGCGGTAAGTTTGTAGCCTGAAATCAGAATCAAAAAACAATATGAAGACACTTGCCACTCTATTTCTGCTTGCAGCCTCGTTGCTGCTTCGTGCTGCCGATACCCCTGCCGACAGTTGTAATCATCAGCTATACTATACATCGCCCGCCGCTATCTGGGAGGAGACTCTTCCTTTGGGCAACGGACGCTTGGGCATGATGCCCGACGGGGGCATTCTCCGTGAGCACATTGTGCTGAATGAAATATCATTATGGAGCGGAATGGAGGCGGATTATAGCAATCCGGATGCTTCGAAGAGTCTGCCTGCCATCCGGCAACTGTTGTTTGAGGGAAAGAACCGAGAGGCACAGGAGCTGATGTACAGCAGTTTTGTTCCGAAGAAGCAGGAGACTGACGGGAGATATGGAACCTATCAGGTATTGGGCGATTTGGATATAGATTTTACCTACAATTCTTCATTATCCATTCTCAACTCTCCATTAAACAACTATCGCCGTTGGCTCAACTTGCGCGATGCGGTGGCATATACGGCTTTCAGGCTGGAAGATGTCGATTATCACCGTGAGTATTTTGTTTCCCGTGACCGTGATGTCATGCTGATTCATCTGGTTGCCGGACGTGAAGGGGCTCTGAATTTCTCTGCCCGTTTGAGTCGTGCGGAACATAGCTCGGTGACTGTCCAAGGGAACACCCTTTTGATGGACGGCATGTTGGAAAGCGGTAAACCCGGTTTGGACGGTATGAAATACCGTGTGGCCATGCAACTCGTGCAGAACGGTGGTGAATCGTCTGTCAGCCTGGAAAACGGTATCCGCTTGAAGAACGGGCAGGAAGCCTGGTTGATACTTTCTGCCGCTACCTCCTATGCCGCTGCCGGTACCGACTTCCCGGGCGAACGCTATGCGGAAGTCTGCGACAGCTTGCTCCGTCCTTTCACCGCCCCCGCTAATTCTCCATGTGCCATTCTCCATTCTTCATTATCCAACCATGTCACCGCTCACCGTTCCCTCTACGACCGTGTTTCCTTGACGCTTCCTGCCACGCTGGATGATACGCTCCCGACGAACGAGCGCATCCTCCGCTTCACACAGCAGGAGTCGCCGGCATTGGCTGCTCTGTACTATAACTACGGACGCTATCTGCTCATCAGCAGTACCCGCCCCGGCAGCCTGCCGCCCAATCTGCAAGGACTCTGGGCAAATGGAGTATCGACTCCCTGGAACGGGGACTACCATACGAACATCAATATCCAGATGAACCACTGGCCCTTGGAGCAAGCCGGACTTTCCGAACTCTATCAGCCGTTGACAACGTTGATGGAGCGCCTTGTCCCTTCGGGAGAAGCAAGTGCGCGTACTTTCTATGGCGATGAGGCAGATGGCTGGGTGCTCCACATGATGACCAATGTATGGAATTACACCGCTCCCGGTGAACATCCTTCCTGGGGAGCGACCAATACCGGTGGTGCGTGGCTGTGTGCCCATCTGTGGGAACACTATCTGTATACGCAAGACAGGGATTATCTGCGTCGTATTTATCCCGTCTTGAAAGGTGCCGCCCGGTTCTTTAGTTCCACCACCGTGCAGGAGCCTTCTCATGGCTGGCTGGTAACTGCCCCCACTTCTTCTCCGGAAAATAGTTTCTATGTGCCGGGTGACAGCGTGACTCCCGTCAGCATCTGTATGGGTCCCACTATGGATGTGCAACTGCTCACCGAGCTTTATACCAATGTCATTGCCGCCGCCCGCCTGCTGGATTGTGATGCGGACTATGTGGCGAAGCTTGAGGCAGACCTGAAGAAGTTTCCGCCCATGCAAATCAGTAAGGAAGGATACTTGCAAGAATGGCTGGAAGATTATAAGGAAGTGGATGTGCACCACCGCCACGTTTCCCATCTCTACGGCCTGCATCCGGGAAACTTGATTTCGCCGGAGTCCACCCCCGAGCTTGCCGAAGCCTGCCGGATGACCTTGAACCGTCGTGGAGATGAGGGTACCGGTTGGAGCCGTGCTTGGAAGATAAACTTCTGGGCTCGTTTGGGTGACGGAAACCGTGCTTGGAAACTTTTCAAGAGTTTGCTGCATCCTGCTGTCGATGCTGCGACGGGAGGTCATGGTAGCGGCACTTTCCCTAATTTGTTCTGTTCGCATCCTCCTTTCCAGATTGATGGCAACTACGGTGGCGCGGCGGGAGTCGGCGAAATGCTGCTGCAAAGTCATGAAGGCTTTATCCATCTGCTTCCTGCCCTGCCGGATAGCTGGACTACCGGTAACTTCCGTGGAATGCGCGTACGCGGCGGTGCTTCCATAGACCTGGACTGGAAGGATGGACGGGCAACGAGGGCTGTTGTTACCGCTCTTGTTCCGGGTAAATTCATCCTAAAGATGCCCGCAGGCGCCGTTCGTGCCCAAGTGAAGATAGGAGGACGTACGCATACTTACAAAGAACCGGCATTTCCGTTGGATTTGAACAAGGGAGAGGCGGTGACCATACATTTCTTATAGGAACGTTCCCCTCCGACAAAATTATCAAGTTATTTGTCTTTCGCGTCCGAATGCTGTACATTTGCAGTGCATGTAGAACAAATATCTTAGATAATTATGAAAAATAGAGTACGTTTTTTCTTCTTGTTTCTCGGCTTGCTGGGAGCGTTGGCAGTTCATGCACAAATCAATGAGTTGCCACGTTCCACACCCGAGGCAGAAGGAGTCCCTTCCAAGGCTGTCACTGCCTTGTTTGATTCACTGATGGCATTGCCGAAAACAGACATCCACAGCGTGGTGGTGGTGCGTCACGGCAAGGTCATCGGAGAAATCTATCCGGCTCCGTTCGCGCCGGAATATCGCCATACCATGTATTCCTGCTCCAAAACCTTTGTCGGGGCTGCCGTAGGACTTGCCATTGCGGACAACCGCTTGCGTTTGACAGACCGCGTCGGTGCTTTCTTCCCGGAGCTTCTTCCGGATTCGGTTTCCACTAATCTGGCAGACATGACTGTCCGTGACCTGCTTACCATGACATCGGGTGTCACTCCCGACTGGAATATGCGCAACCTCACTCCCGACTGGATACGTACCTTCCTTGCCAAACCGGTGAAAACTCCGGGCAAGAAGTTTGAATATGATTCGATTAGTACCTATATGCTTTCTGCCATTGTGCAGAAGGTGACGGGCATGACCTTGCTGGATTATCTGAAGCAGAAGCTTTTCATCCCGATGCATATCACGGACGTTGCGTGGGAGATAAGCCCTGAAGGCATCAATACCGGTGGCTGGGGACTGCATATCCAGAGCGAGTCATTGGCAAAATTCGGATTGCTGCTGCTGAACCGGGGTGTTTGGGAAGGCAGGCAGTTGCTTCCGGCTTCCTGGGTGGAGCAGATGATGACCAGACAGATAGGAGATTATGGCTATCAGATGTGGCTTTGCGAATATCCGGGTGCTGTACGTGCTGACGGGGCTTTGGGACAATACATTCTGATTGTTCCGGATAAGGATATGGTAGTGGTCATTACCGAATGTACATTGATAGACGGTCGTCGGCAGCGTCGTCTGGTCTGGAACCGCTTGTTGCCGGAGACAGGTGACCAGGCATTAGTGCCCGGTAAGGACTACAAGCGCCTGCAGAAGAAACAGCGTTCTTATCAACTGCCGTTGGTGCAAGGAAAGGCTGCTTCCTCCCTTTCACAGAAATACGCAGGCAAGCGCATCCTGCTCGGAGAGAACAAATACGGATGGCAATCCATCGAACTGCAATTCAAGCAGCAAGAAGTAGTGATGACTGTGGTGGAGAAAGACGGAAAGACATACAGTCTTCCGTTTGGCTATAAGCAATGGTCGAAAGCGGCAATTGATGGCTATCCTCCGTATTCGGTTGCTGCAAAGGGGCGTTTTAAGGGTATAGAAGGCCCTTTCCAGGTGGCAGGCAGTTATGCGTGGGCGTCACCTGATGCTTTGCAACTGAAAGTACATTATGTCAACTGGATAAGCGCTCTTGGGCTTACGCTCTGCTTTGAGGATAACAAGGTACTCCTGACTGTTACGGAGAATTATTCTTCGGGTGAAGGGGTGACTTTCGAAGGTACATTAGCGCATTAAAATAATGAATCGTATTTTGCTTACTCTAAAACGGCCTTTTATCTGGCTGTACCGTTTCCGGCACCGTTGCGGCTACGGTGTACATTCTCCTTTTGCCTTTAACCTGATTACGCATGTAATTTACGAAAGTACGGCTTATTATAAATATGAAGAGCTGGCCAAGGCACAGAAGCAACTGGAGCTGGAGAAAGATAAACGTTGGAAGTACGAATCGAAGAAAGTAAAACGCCTTCTGTTCCGTCTGGTAAACTATACCCAGCCGGAGACCATTGTAGATGCCGGTACGCTTGCCGCTTCTGCCCTCTATCTGAAAGCGGGGAAGGAGGGAGCAGATTATACTTCGGCTTCCGACCTTTCCGAGCTCTTTCTGGAGAGTGGCGTTCCCGTTGATTTCCTTTATTTGCACGATTATCGTCATCCCGATTTTGTAGAGGAGGTCTTCCGCATCTGTTCTGCCCGTACCAGGGGAAAGTCTGTTTTTGTGATTGAGGGTATCCGTTACACTCCGCAGATGTCTGCCCTCTGGAAACGTATGAAGCAGGACGGGCGGGCGGGTATTACGTTCGACCTTTATGACCTTGGTATCATATTCTTCGATAAAACAAAGATAAAACAAGACTATATTGTCAACTTTTGATTATCTTTAGGCGTTTCAATAGTGATTAGCGGTTAGTGATTAGTGCTTAGCTCCACTTACTGGCTGCTAAACATTAATCCCTAACCCCTAAACATTAATTCCTTATGAAGATATACACCAAAACCGGAGATAAAGGAACCACCTCTCTTGTAGGCGGAACCCGTGTACCTAAAACGCATATCCGCCTTGAGGCGTATGGTACGGTGGATGAACTGAATTCCAATCTGGGTCTTCTCATCACGTACCTGCTTGACGGGAAGGATAAAGATTTTCTGCAGCAAGTGCAAGACAGACTTTTTGCCGTAGGCTCTCATCTGGCCACAGACCGGGAGAAAATGGAGCTGAAAGAAGCCAGTATCATCAGCCCGGAGCAGGTGGAAATGGTGGAGCGGGAGATAGACCGTTTGGATACTCTTTTGCCTCCTCTTTCAGCCTTTATTCTTCCCGGCGGAAGTCGCGGTGCGGCAGTCTGCCACGTTTGCCGTACGGTTTGCCGTCGTGCAGAGCGTCGGATTCTTGCTCTGGCCGAACAAGTGGAAATCGCTTCGGAATTACTGGCTTACGTGAACCGCTTGTCTGATTATTTGTTCGTTCTTTCCCGTAAAATGAATCAAGACGACAAAAAAGGTGAAATATTTTGGAATAATAGTTGCAAGTGAAATAAATTGTTATACTTTTGCCGAAAAATAGAAATAGGACTTAATATTCACAATTTTAATACTAGAGACTATGTATTGGACATTGGAATTAGCATCTAAACTGGAAGATGCTCCTTGGCCGGCAACTAAGGATGAATTGATAGATTATGCCATGCGTTCGGGTGCTCCGCTTGAAGTGATTGAGAATCTGCAGGAAATGGAAGATGAAGGCGAGATTTATGAAAGCATAGAAGATATTTGGCCCGATTATCCCAGCAAAGAGGACTTTTTCTTCAACGAGGAGGAATATTGATACGCTTTAAAAGAAAAAACTTACCGGTATGTCTGGTAATATTTTGAAACATAGGGAGAAGTAATTCCAAAACCGATAACTATGGTTGAAGAATTGCTTCTTTTCTTTTTAATACCCCCACACTACAATAATAATGAATGTACAAGAAGCAACAACACGCCGGTTACCGGATTTGAAGGAAAGGCATCTGCCTGAAAACTGCCGCGAAACCATAAACACGATTTTAAAGGAGACTTACGGCTACGAACAGTTTCGTAATCTTGAGATTTACGATGACTTGTCCAAGGGAAAAGAGAAACTCTGCATTTCGCAGGGACAGCTGATAGAGAACGTTATACTGGAGGCTGAAAAGGCTTGGAAAGGTGAAACGCAGGTAGACAATATCTTGCTGACTGCCCCTACCGGCTCCGGAAAATCCTTGTTGTTCCAGCTTCCTGCCATCTATCTGGGGAAGGAGTATAATCTGCTTACCATTGTGGTTTCCCCTTTGAAGGCGTTGATTGTAGACCAGGTGGAAAGTCTGCAAGAGCTGGGGTATATGCGTGTGGCATACGCCTCGTCCGATTTATCGCCGGAACAGAAGATGGAGGTTTACCGGCAGGTGCGTGAGGGGGAGATTGATTTGTTCTATCTCTCGCCGGAATTGCTTCTCTCTTACGACATTAAGCATTTTGTAGGCGAGCGCCGCATCGGTCTGGTGGTGGTCGATGAGGCGCATACGGTCACTACGTGGGGCAAGGAGTTCCGCGTGGACTATTGGTTCTTGGGGCGCTACCTGACTGCTTTGAAACAGACTCTCGGCTATAATTTCCCGTTGTTTGCATTGACTGCTACGGCTGTCTGGAACCCGAAAGGAGGTAATGACATGATATTCGAGACTATTCGTTCCTTGCAGATGGAGCCTTGCGTGCTTTATGTAGGTACAGTGAAGCGCCGGAATATTGGCTTTGACATCCGTCAGATGGAGATGGAGGACGGGGAGACATACGACAAGGCAAAGCAGCGCGTGGTGGCTGCGCGGGTGGAGGACTTCCTGGACGGGCACAAGACATTGCTCTATTATCCTTTTGCGGGTGGCATCGACATGCGCTTGAAGACGTGGGTGAAGCCGGCGGACTGGCGTCTGGTTGCCTCCTATTATGGCAAGAAGGACAAGGAACAGAAAGCTGCCATTGTACAAGAGTTCAAGGAAGGAACCAAGAAACTGATTGTGGCTACGAAAGCCTTTGGTATGGGAGTGGACATCAGTGATATAGACCGTGTATACCATGTGGCGCCATCCAGTACGTTTGTCGACTATATTCAGGAGATAGGGCGTGCCGCGCGTGATACGGAGATACAGGGTATTGCCGCTACCGACTACCATGAACGGGATTTCTATTATATGAAGCGTCTGCATCAGACAGGGAACATTGCCCAGGAACAGCTGGTGCTTATTCTGAGAAAACTCATGGAAGTGTACCGCATGAAAGGGGAAAAACCGGAAATCATGGTATCTTTGTCCGATTTCGAGTTTGTGGTGAAACTGCCGCGTACAAAGAACAAGCTGGAGTATGAAGCGGAGTTGGGACAGCTCATCAAGACCGCCTTGCTTTGGCTGGAAGACGATTTGATGCAGCGTTATGGAAGGCATCTGCTTGAAATCAGCCCCAAGAATCTGTTGACCGAAGGATATGTCCAGGACAAGACGGGTGATGTCTTTGCCCGTGAATTCCATAGCTATCTGACAAAGGTAGAAGGGGAGGACGGGGTTTACGTCGCACGTCTGGAAGCGCTTTGGGAAGAGCGTTTCCCTGAGCTTGGCTACAAGGAATTCAAACAGAAACTGAATAATGGAACGTTGTGGGAGGGAGCCCGTGCCGTGTCTGTAGGCAAGCATGAGGTGTTGTTGAAGGAAGATGCCACTGTCATCCGTGAGCGGATGGATGCCTTGTTCAAGAGCCTGACAACGATGCTGAAAACGTCATTGATAAAGTCGAAAGGACGTTTTGATGAAGAAGAATTGCGGGCTGTCTTTGCCGAGCATGGCATGGACGTGCGCTCTGCCAAACGCTTTATCGGTTCCCTGCTGGAGAGTCGCACGGAGGAAGGCCGCAGTGTAAGCTATATCAGCAGTGTGAAAAAGAAGGATTCCAATGAACTCTCTTTTACGGTGACCAAAGGCTTTGATTTGCTTTTGTCGCGCTATCAAAAACTGTTTAGCCAACGCATAGTGGGCAGTAAGGGAGACCGCCTGGTGTTTTATTGCACTCCTTTCTCGGACTTGAATATGCTGCTTAATCTGCTTTCTATGCTTGACTGCCTTTCGTTCAGTGTGGAGGGTGGCGGTACGCCTTGCGTATTTGTCCGTTTCAATGACCCCGAAACTCTGCAGGAACTTGCGCTTGGCGATGATTACCGCAATCTGATTCTGGATACCAACGGGCAGATATTCCAGGAGCAGATTGACTTGTTCTCTTTCTTCTTCGGAACAGATAAGCTGACGGATGAACAGCGCTGGGACTTTATAGAGGATTATTTTACGGGAATGGGAGTGGACGACTTGAAAAAGAAGTTTGTGTCCTTGTAGCACCAATTCGTTGAACAGCCTTTCCAGAGTTACAGTTCATCTTTGCTTTTACTGTAAAGATTGTGAGTAATTAGTCTAAGTGCTCCTGCAGAAACCGTTGCAGGATGCGTGCATGGTTGTATATCGGTGCTTTGGAAGCATATAGTAAGGTTATGGTATGGTGGTGTTTTATGGTGTCAATGAACCTAAGGGCGGCTTCCGAATTTTCCAGTTCCTTGCGATACATGGCTGCAAACCCCTCCCAGTGTTCCGCTTGGTCTTCGTGAAACCATTTTCTTAATTCAGGTGAAGGGGTAATATCCTTTTCCCAGACATCGTATTTCAGATGTTCCTTTTTTATGCCGCGAGGCCACAGCCGGTCCACCAATACACGGTAGCCGTCTGTTGCATTGGGTTCTTCATATACCCGTTTGATTCTGATTTGTGTCATGGCTGTTCTCTTAATTTTGCTTCCATTTTGATGGAGCGTGGGAAAACGATATTATTTTCCAGATGGATGTGCTGGTGCAAGGCCTCTTCAAATGCTTTAAGCTGTTGGAGTACGAGGCGGTAACTGTTGCAGGCATCTTCTGGAGCTGTATAGCCGTTGGTCAGATGCTCTATGTGGCGATAGCGTTCTCCTTCAATGTCATGTTCTGCCATCATGACGGATATGGGAGCTTCGATGCTTCCACAGTGGAATTCGGGCAGGGGAGTATTTTCCAGCTTAGCCTTTACCATCTCATAGATGTAGGGAAACAGTACCAGTTCCTCTTTGTCGAGATGGGCATTGAGGTCGGAGAGGGAATCATGAAAGAGAGCCTGCACATTGTAGAGTGACGGATGTTTTTCACCGTGTACGCGACATATTTTATCCAGCAGTTCTTCAATCTCGGGACCTTGTGTACGGATATTACGGTGGTGGATTTTGAGAATATAGTCCACCAATAAGTCCAGAGGCCAACTCTTGAAATCAATATTTTCGGAGGTTGTCGGAGCCAGATGCTCTATTTCTTCTATCACCTTCTCCATATCGGCTCCGGCAGTTTTACTGGCTTCGGGAAGCAGTGCGGAACCATGGCAGCAGAAATCAATGCCATATTTATCAAATATCCCGGCATTGTTGAAGTTGTCGGCTACGATTTCGCCGACTGTCATACGTTTATAATCCTTCATATGTTATCTTGTTTTTGTTTTCCACAACATTGTGGAAACCTGCTATATATACAATTATATGGCAGATAATGTTTGAAGGGTTATGATTATTTGAGTTTTCTTGCCCGGTTCTTTCATTTAAAGGAATTGGAGGAGTTATCACTTCGCTCCGCTCCGTCAGGAGTTGAAGAAGTTAAAGCCGATACTTCTGTGAATACATACGCACGAGTATTGGCTTTAACTCCTAAGCCGACTTGTCGGCTGATAACTCCTTTAAATGAAAGATTCGTGGTTTCCTTGTCTATCCTTCTACTTTTTGGAATGCCAGCCGTTCGTCTCCATTGGCCAGAAGGATGATGCCGCAATATTTGAATCCGTGCTTCTTCAGTATGTATTGCAGGATATGATTGTCCCGGTGGGTATCTGCACGTAGGTTGGGTATTTGTTCGTAGCACCATTGCAGGCAGGCATTGGCCACTCCTTTGCTGTGTTCTGTACTTGCCAGCCGGTGAATGACGCCGTAAGGAAGCGTATCTTCCACCCATTTTCCTTCATAGATATGCGTATATGTGGGGTCGTTTCCACGGATAAAGGCGAAGGTTCCGATAATTTCTTCGGTATCGTCGGTGCACACATAGCTGTTTCCTTGTTCGATGTCTGCTATGACGATTTCCCTGGAAGGGTAGTTGCCTCTCCACTGCAGCATATTTCCGTCTTTCCGCATGATGTGCTTCGCTTGTTCAAAGATGTCCATAAGGATTGCAATGTCTGTGGGTTGCGTCTTTCTGATTTTTATCATAGCTTTTTATTTTATCTGTGTGGTATCTTTCTTTGATTCAGGTTGCAAAGGTAATGCGTTTTGTGATTCATTGTTCTCGTAAATGAACAAATGCTAACATACGTTGTTTCTTTAGGAAGAATTTCCATATATTTGTCCCGTAATATTAAACACAATTGATTATGAAAAAGATTTTTAGTGCTTTCGTGATAGCTGTATGCTGTATGTTTATGGCTATGCCTGCCCAGGCCCAACTATTGAAGTGGGGTGTTAAGGGTGGTGTGAATATGACGAAAATAGATTGGGATGGCGGATATAAGGGAAACAAGGATAATTCTACCGGTTTCTTTATTGGTCCGATGGCTGAGTTTACCATTCCCATTGTAGGCTTGGGTGTTGATGGTGCTTTGCTGTTCTCTCAGCGCGGCAAGGACGAGGTGAAGCAAACAGGACTGGAAGTACCCGTAAATCTGAAATATACCATTGGCTTGGGTAGTTTGTTGGGTATTTATGTGGCAGCCGGTCCCGATTTCTTCTTCGACTTCAAGAAGAAGGATTACGTAGACCGCAAGAAGGCTCAAGTGGCACTTAATCTGGGTGCCGGTGTGAAGCTGCTGAAGCATCTCCAGGTTGGCGTGACCTATCAGCTCCCGATGGGCGACTCATTTACGTGGAAGAATGCGGGTGATGCCATCGGTGCCAAGAATAAGACTTGGCAGGTGTCTGCGGCGTATCTCTTCTAAATGTAGTAAAACGATTTGTGGAATATAAAGAAAGGCTCTCCTACAAAAAGGAGGGCCTTTCTTGTGTTTTTGATTACTTTTCTACAATTACATCTACTGGGGCAGGTGCATCATCATGGAGTGGGGTAGCAGCTTCGCGACTAGGCTGTCTACCGTCTTTGATGGCGAGTACCCATTCCCCATTTGCTTTTATGGGGTTGAACATGAACCCCATACTACTACCTGGAGTGTCAGAATCTGAACGTGGCGTAAATTCTATTTTGTACTTCACGTCATTATTTCCTTGTGTAGAGAAGCTGAGGTAATCCAATCGATAACGAATTACCGGGAAACGCTGGAAACGTTTGGTCAGTGCTTCCCGTTGTTGTATCGTTAAGGGTTTGGCTATACCAGCGTCATCAATGGAGTAAAGCATATCAAGAGCCTTGTCAGTCTCTTTAGCTTTTAGAAGATCCATACACTGTGTACATAATGTAAGAACAGCGCTTGAGTCTGCAGCAGTCAAAGTGGCTACAAACTCATCTTCTGCCTCTTTCTGTGTCTTCATCTTCTCTTCGTGTCCTTTTGTTGAACATGCTCCGAGTAGAAAGCTTGCTGAGAGAAGAAGCATAAAAAGGATTTGTTTATTGTTCATTGTTGATATATTTATTAATCGTGCATTGTTAAATAAAAAGGTGCGTCACCTTATTATGACGCACCTTTATTATATTACCGCATTTTAGGATGCGATGAGTTCTTTACAAAATTATCTGTTGGCAATAGTACCATCAACAGCAATGGCAACTTTAGCACTTACTGTACCCCATGTGTATGTGACCTTTACAGGAACCATGATGGTGAAGTCTTTAGTGTTACCCATATTGTTCTTGTAGTTCAATACTACAGAGTTCAACTTGCTGATGTTGGTAGTTTTGATGTCAATCGGGTTAGAAATTGCAGTACCACCTACTTTATCAAGGATTGTCAGCTTGATAACGTCCTTGTTGATAGGCTTCTGTTCACCGATAACATTAACGTCACAAGTTGCATTGTCAATATCCAAAGTTATTGCGCTGATACCGTAGTATTCGTACAAGTTAACGTTGTTTTCTTTAGCAGCTTCATATACTTTGTCTTTATCATTGTATACGATAACCGGTTTGTCGCGCCAGTCGTTGGCCTTGAACAAGTTACCAAGTAATACGGAAGAACCGTTAGCCTCTGCATCCAAGAACTTGGCTTTGTCGTTGCTTTCAATATCCAGCGGACGCAAGAAGCGAGCGTTGAAGTTGTAAGCGGGAGCCAGTTCAATTTCGCAGTCACCATAAACAGCGGATACCTCGATGATGGCAAACTGTTGGTTAGGCTTGTTTTCGTTATGACCGAAAAGGTTCAAGAATACTTTTGCTTCATCGTTGTTTGCATAAGTAATTGTCTTGGCTGTCTTATCAAGAGTTGCGATGAGAGAAGCGGTTGCTCTCTTTTCACCCCAGTATAACTTAGTGCTGCTCTTGCTCTTGTCAGCTTCAACTGTACTTACAAACAACTTCTTTCCACCTATAGTCAGACCATCGTTCTTAGCAGAGAACAAGTAGCTGTACTTGATTTCCATACCTTTGTCTTTGTTGTTCCAGATTTCACCATAAACCGGCTTGGAAGCTTCTGATACAATGAATTCGATGCCTGATTTTTCAACTTCTTTTCCAGCTTCTGTTACGTAGTGATAGAAGTAGTCATCAAGATTCTTCACATAATTTGCTACATTGTTTGCTGCATCCGGAGCAGGAACATTGGTACGTACAGTATCTCTGTCAGCCAAAGCTGTTTCAGCAGGATACCAGAACGCATCACGTTTGTTACCATAACTTGCAGTAGTCGGCAATTCTGCTATGGAAATCTTGATACCTACGTAAATAGCGTAAGTTGTTCCACCTGCTACAGGTTTGTACTTGCCATAAAGTGTCAAGGCGCGATCTTTGTAATCCTTGATGAGTTGGTCTCTTTGAGTCTTATTGCTAGTCCAGTTCAGGATAGCATTTGTACTAGTGTTACCGTCAGGAGTTTCAGTAACTACACCGTAAGTATTGTCTGCTGCAAATTTATTAGCAGCTGTTACTTGAATGAAGCCACCCTTACCGTCTGCTACATAAGTTTCGTCTTTTACAAATGTATAACCCTTTGTGAATTCTTCCTTGGTCATACCCAGTTCTTCAAGAATCTTACCGGACATGTCTTTCCAAGTGATGGATACAGTTTGTTCACCACACAAGTACGGCAACTGCGGAGTGCTCTTGTCAATAACAATTGCATCAGGAGTAGCGGCTTTTTCAGTGATTTCCAACTTGATGTAACCTGCTAATACTACATTATTTGTTGCATCAACCAGTTTAACCAATACTGCCGGACGACGACCGATAGCACTTCTGCCAATCTTTTCTGTGCTTCCTTCAGGAATAACCACACTTTCTTCTTTGTCGTTTACATAGCAAGGAGTGAAAGTACCGTCTTCTTCCAATTGAGAGTAAGCATTTTCCTCTGTATCATTGTCACCGCTGATATAGTGAACAGCTTCAAACTTGAGAGTCAGATTATATAGCTGGGCAGCTTCAGCAAGACTCATGCTTTTGTGAGTGGTTGCAGTAATTTTCTCTCCAAAGTTTTCTACATGATGGATACACAGTAAATCTGCCAATTCAATAGAACCACCATTGTATTGTGCAGGAACAGTATATACGTTTTCGATAGCTTCCTTAGCTGTCTTATACAGTTCAGGTTTACAAGTGTTTTTTGTTACGATTTTGCTGTCATCGGTATACGCAATGGCTTTAAAACCTTGAATCATCGGCATGATGGCTGCATAGTCAGAAGTAACTGTAGACTTTTCTTCACCTTCTTTTTCGCCATTAACCAATGTTGCTTCCAGAGCTGCGATAGAAATATAGTTGTTTTCACCGGGAGTGCTCAAATTGCCCTTCTTCAAATCCTCTACAGAGAGTTTGTATGTAGCATACATTTTTTCGCCGTCAATGGTCTTACCTGCGTTTTGGAAGATAGGGGTTACCACAGCAGGAGTAGCTTTTGTAGCTACATATTCCGGAGTAGCTGCCAAGAATTTCCACTCAATATCTTTCAGCTTGGCATTTAGCGGGTTCAAGTGATAGTACATTGCGCTGGTTGAAGGCATCCAATAAGTTTTCTTAGTGGCATCTTTCAAAGTAATCCAATTGGTAGCACTTGTACCTTTCTTGATTACATAAGCTACATTGTGGTCATCTTTACTTTCTATTGCGTTCTTTTCAGCTTCGATGAAATCACCGTTGGCATATTTGTATTTAGTAGCTTCTACTCCGTCTTCATACAAATCAGGAATGAATACCAATGCTTTCAACTTAGTAGTCAGAGAAATAGTCTTTTCAACCAATTTGCCGTTCTCATCCTTCATGTTACCAAGGGTCAGAGTTTCATCTTTTGTATTCCAAACTGCTGAAAGAGTCCCTTCCGGTAACCATTTCGTAGTTTGTACTTCATATAAAGGATCTTTACCCTTCTCTTCTGTTACTTTCACCCAGTAGCCAGCTTCTGCTTGGCCATGCAACTTGCCAGTTTCTTCAGTACCTGGGTAGTAATAGATGGTTTTAGCGTCTTGACCAGCGCTACCGTTGCCCGGTTCACCTTTTTCACCGCGTGCAGGGAACTCTGTTTGTACATTGTCTTTAGCCCACCAATAGTCACCGTTAGCGTCTTTTACAATACTCCAAACGGGAGCGTTTGTGCCGTTTGTTCCGTTCTTGATAGGATAAGATTCGCCATTGCTTAATTTGATGACAATGCCATCTTCTGTTTTGTCAACGCCGGTAATGACCGATCCAGCGTCAATCTTAGCTTGAAGGTCACTTACCAGCTTTTCTACTGCT
This sequence comes from Bacteroides sp. 4_1_36, assembly GCF_003466325.1. Taxonomy (NCBI): domain Bacteria; kingdom Pseudomonadati; phylum Bacteroidota; class Bacteroidia; order Bacteroidales; family Bacteroidaceae; genus Bacteroides; species Bacteroides sp. 4_1_36. Next base: position 753 of record NZ_QSOX01000013.1, on the reverse strand, counting down.
GATACGCGGTTGTCCAAGCTTTC
>NZ_QSOX01000013.1:0-720 GCF_003466325.1 Bacteroides sp. 4_1_36 | reverse complement strand
CTGCTGATACGCGGTTGTCCAAGCTTTCGATGTCGTCATCATAGTCCTTACAAGACGTGAACGTTCCTGCAGTGCCCACCATTAAGGCGCTGAACAGGATCACACTTAGAAACTTTTTGTTCATAATTGAAAACTTTAAATTTATAAATTTAAAAAAATAAAAAGTGAATAATCTCTCATTTTGAACCCCTTTCGCATACTTGTTTTGTTACTAAGTATTCCGTTACTTCGCAGGTAATGAAATCTTGTTAATTTCGTTAATAATCAGGGAATAAGGAGAAAATAGGTGGGGCTTGTCCAGAATAGTAAAAATCTGTTCGTTGGGATATTGGAAAGAGGATTGGAAGTCCAGAAAAGTGACAATGGGAAAGTAATGAAATGAGGCCTTCAAAAAATGGAAGTGTGTATTTTTAGCTCAAAAGATTGAATAACAGCATATTGATAGAACCGATGTGAGCTCCGTAAAGACAACACCATTCCGTTCCTCAAAACTCTGTTTGAAGATTCCGGAAAATGTGCGACAAATCTATTCTATCCTATCAAAAGCAGTAACGTCTTTTACACCATACACGCTCCACTTCTTACAAAAGAAATTACCCTCTGATTTGCCTCGTCAATCTTTCTGTTGCTGAAAGGCTTCAGATAGGTTTCCGTCACCGTAATGGAGGAGTGCCCCATGGCTTCCGATATGATTCCGGGGTGTATCTCGCAATGGTAAGC
>NZ_QSOX01000012.1:0-160461 GCF_003466325.1 Bacteroides sp. 4_1_36 | reverse complement strand
TCTACTGATATCGGTTATAAAAAGAAAAAGCGTCTAGCTAAATCAGGAAAAGACATTACCTTCTAATGTAAAGCCGTTTACCATAGGGTGTAACGGCCGTTACTCCATATTGTAACGGTCGTTACACCATAGTGTAAAGCCTTTTACCTCGTAGTGTAAATGAAGTTACCGTTTGGGGTAACCGGAGTTATCATGTGAGGTGACCGGAGCCGTCATGTGAAGTCGTACTCTTCTACATAAGCGTCGAAGTACTCCGCCCGTTGGAGTCCTAAGTTACGGGCAATTGCAATGACTTGTTGCTGCTCGGTTGGTGAGAGCAAAGTTTCCCCTTTCCGCTTCTGATAATATCTTCGGATACCCCATAAGCCGATGAGCCGGTAGCGGAACGTGCCGGACTGGCCGACAGAGATGGCTTCTGCCGTATGGATAAAGCCTTTGGCATAGCGCACTTTCTTATTCGAGCAATAATATTTGCATTTTCCCGCTGTGGACTCTATTGCTTTCGGATTCAGTACATATAGGAAGATGTTGTTTGAGGGTGCATACGTATATGCAATCCGGCGCAGGCAGGTGTCAGTATAAGGGCATGTGTCAGTAGCGCATAAGCCGAAGTTATGGGGAACTTTGGAATAATCGAAAGTTTCTTCTTTCATCATTTTTTTGTTTAAAGTACCGCAAAGGTACAATTAGTTTGGAGATTGATGGGTGCTTCACCTGATATTTGTTTTATCCCGAAAATATTATGTATTTTACGTAACGTGAAATGCGTAACGTAAAACATGGAATCATTCCGCCTTCCGGTTTCCGTATTTCGTCCTCCCCATTCCGCACCCCGTCCGTAAATGCTTCCCGCTTACTTGCCGCAGGACTATATTTGCAGAAAACATTTGCATATTCCCATGAAGACAAACTCTGTGATTCTATTGGTGTTGTGGCTTGCGGCGTGGCCGTTCTGCTGCCGGGGGCAAGGCTATATCAGTTACGACTATCTGCCCGAAAGTTCGTTGAAGGATGACCTCGGCAACGAGTATGGTTCGGGCAGCTTGATGATGGTATCGGGAAGGTATAACCTGCCGCTTTCCGTCAGGCATGACGACAAGGGCAGGCTGGTGGCGTGGTCGGCAACCGTCAATGCTGCCTATGGCGTATTCCATAATAAGGGGCAGGCGCGGGAGTTGAATCCGGACAATCTGCTGAATGCCAGTCTGAATATCTCCCACATCCGTCCCCTGTCCGACAAGTGGAGTATCATAGCCTCTGTGGGCGGCGGTGTCTATGCCCCGTTGGACGGGGTTTCCATGAAGACCCTACTGGCTAATGGAGCAATCATCTTTGTCTATAAACTGCGGAAGAACCTCGACTTGGGCATCGGTGCGGGGTTGACGAACTCTTACGGTATCCCGATGATACTGCCCATGATGTACTTCAGTTGGAGGAATGCCGGCAGGTATGAGCTGAAAGTGGATATGTCCAGCGGCATGAAAGTGTCCGTCGCCACCTGGCTGAACAAGAAGCTGAAGCTGGAACTGACCGCCCTCGATATGGACGGCATGTCTGCCGTGATGGAAGTCGACGGGAAATCGAAAATCTATTCTACCGTCATGCTGAGGTCATACATCAGTCCTTCGTACCAGTTGAGTAGGAAGACGGCTGTTTATCTGGGAGTGGGCGGTAACTGGATACGCGGGATAAGTATGTCGGACCGTAGTTTGAAAGGTTTTCTCAATAACTTCAAGAACGATGAGGACGAGCCTTGCTTCAGACCGACTCTGCGCCTGACGGTGGGATTCAGGTATACGTTGAAATGACAAATGCCATTTTAGTAAAGACAAGAGGTAAAATGGTATCTTTGTCGCAATAACAGACACGTTTTATGGTAAAGTATTTATTAGTAGAAGATGAGCGCTTCGCCTACGAAGAGCTGAAGCGTATGATGCAACGGCTGCGCCCTTCCTGGCAGTTGGCGGGCTGGGCAGAGAGCGTGGAGCAGGCTGTACTGCTCTTGCGTCAGGGCAGCCTGGACTTGATGATTGTAGATATCCGCTTGTCCGACGGGTTGAGCTTTGAGATATTCGAGCAGTGTCCCGTCGATTTGCCCGTTATCTTCACCACCGCCTACGACGAATATGCCATCAAGGCTTTCAAGGTAAACAGCATCGACTATCTGCTGAAACCCATTGAAGAAAGCGACCTAGAAGCAGCCTTGTGCAAGTTCGAGCGCAACAGTGCCCTCCGTTCTGCGGCTCCCGAATATCGGCAACTGGAACTCGGCTACTTGGCAGCCAACAAGAAGAACCGTTTTCTGGTGCAGGTGGGCGATACCTTCCGCTACGTAGAAACTCCGGATGTCGCTTTCTTTTATAGTGAGGACAAGCTGACTTATCTGCACCTCTTCTCCGGGAAACGGCATATCATCAGCTACTCGCTGGACCAGTTGGAGGGAATGCTGGATAGGGATGTTTTCTTTAGGGTTTCAAGGAGCTGCATATCCAACATTAGGTCCATCCGGAAGAGTTCCAGGTACTTCGGCAGTCGCTTGAAGCTTTACTTCGAGCCGGAGTGCCCGCACGAGGTATTGGTGAGCCGCAGTCGCGTGGCCGATTTCTTGAAATGGGTGGACGGAGTGGTATGAGTTATAAGTTATGAGGCATAAGAGATACATATTCCTTTTTATACTGACGGTTTCCGTCTCGTTGCTTGTCATAGGGTGCGTTTATAACGTCATCAGCGGTAAGCCGTGGTATGCGAATATCATGGTGCAGTTCTTTCTGAATCTTCCTTTGTGCATAGGGCTGGGGTTCATCGACTTTGGGGTTATCAACTTGATATATAAAAGACTGAAACAGCGCAACAATGCGGTGAGGATTCTGGTGGATATTGTGTTGACCACTGCACTGGCTGTTCTGTTGACGTACATCTTGAACTTCCTGCTGATGGGCGGGCATGGAAATTTCTGGCATATCCTGAGAAACTCCCTGCCGGTAGTGCCGTGGAACTGGATTATCGTTCTGCAGATAGAGATATTCTTCTATAGCCTGCAACGTTCGGAGATGGAGAAGCAGATGGCTGTCATCGAGAAGGAGAAGGCGCTGTATCAGTTCGAGGTGCTGAAAAACCAGATTAATCCTCATTTCTTATTCAATAGTCTGAATGTCCTTGCCTCCCTTGCTTATCAGGATGCCGAAAAGACGAACCGGTTTGCCAAGAAGCTGTCTACGGTGTACCGCTATCTGCTTACTACGCACGGCAGGGCTATGGTGACCGTGCAGGAAGAGCTGGCGTTCGTAGAGTCGTACTTATACCTGGAGCATATCCGCTTTGGCGATGCACTGCATGTGGAGATAGAAGATGATTTGCGGAATCATCATTGTCTCGTCATTCCTGCCAGCATACAGATGCTTGTGGAGAATGCCTTGAAGCATAATATCAGTACAAAGAAGTCGCCGCTGATAGTCCATATATCCATAGGAAACGAAGGGATTACGGTGCGCAACAATCTTCAGTTGCGTAATTATGTGACCAGTAACGGAGCGGGATTGAAGAACCTGCAACGGCAGTATGCCCTATACGGCACGCTGGTGGAGATTCTTAAGGACGAAAAGGAGTTTGTGGTGAAACTTCCCTTTGTGGGCGGAGACGTGAACCGCCTCAACACAATATAGTACTCTTCCCGAAGAAGAATCTGGAAACGTGTATCTTGTCCATAGCCCACGCCATACCCATGCAGCCGCTAAGAGTGAAGGCGGTGGCAGTGACAAGGAACAGCATCCCCGTAGGGTCGAAGGCGAACACGGGCAGAAACGCCTTGGACAGAATGGTGAAAATGGGTGAGAAAAGGAGTATGACCAGCGTATTGCGCCCTATAAAGAAGGCAAGCCGTTTGGCTTGTGCCGGCAGATAGCCGTAGGCTGCCAACAGCAGGCTGATGGAAAGCCAGGTGATGGCGACTCCTGCCAGAGTACCCCTTATCCAGATTGGCGGGAAAACAGCATAGTATTACGAATGGAACAATGGCGAAGGTTGTGGCGCGAAAGACTTGTGTAAAACGAAGCCCGCTTTGGCTCACTGTCATGCCGATAAGGAAATAGAGGGCATTGGAGAAGTTCATCAATCCTCCCCAATGGGAAAGGGCAAACAGGCAGACACCGGTCACAACCAGCCGGGAGACAACCGACAGCCTTACATAGCGGAATGTGATATAATAGATGAGGCTGCACAGAATCAGTGTATGCAGATACCAGTAAGGCCCCATCGGATGGAGGAATATCTTGTCGAGCAATACGGTAGGAGTAATGGCATCTACACTTTCGCGTACGGGCAGGAAATGCGACATCACCGTATAGGCCGCCTCCATGCAGGCATACGGAATGAAAATCCATAGAAACTTGCGGAGAAAGCTTCGGGCATCCTTCCGGTTATTGGCCAGATAGCCCGAAATAATCAGGAAAGCGGACATGTGGAACGTATAGACGATTTGTTTCGCATACGGATACTTGTCGCCTATATATACAAGGTGGAAGATAATCATCAAGGTGATGAAGATGCATTTCAGATAATCTATCTCTTTGACACGGCTTTCCATATAGGGTAGTTTTCTGCGTATTGTTATTGATGGCACAAATATATATACTTCCGTAAACTTATTTATATTTTGCAAAGGGATTAAGCTTATTTTCTCTTTTACCGATTGCTTTTATGTATGGAAAATGTATATTTGTGCATGAATCATTAACTTAATGTAAAACAGACTATGATAACAAGCCAATTACTTCACCCGGCCAGTATTGTGGTAGTGGGGGCATCCAACAATGTACACAAACCCGGAGGGGCTATCCTGAAAAATCTGCTTAGCGGCGGATATACCGGTGAGCTTCGTGCCGTGAATCCGAAAGAGACTGAAGTGCAGGGTGTTGCTGCCTTTGCGGATGTGAAGGACATTCCCGATACGGACCTTGCCATCCTTGCCATACCTGCCGCGCTTTGTCCCGATGCGGTGGAGATGCTTGCTGCGGAGAAGCAGGTGAAGGCGTTCATTATCCTTTCTGCCGGTTTTGGTGAGGAGACCCATGAGGGTGCTGTGCTGGAAGATCGCATACTGGAAACGGTGAACCGGTATGGAGCCTCTCTGATAGGCCCCAACTGTATCGGTTTTATGAACTCGTGGCATCACAGTGTATTCAGCCAGCCCATCCCGCAACTGCATCCGCAAGGGGTGGACCTGATTTCCAGCTCCGGTGCCACAGCGGTGTTCATATTGGAGAGCGCCGTAACCAAGGGATTGCAATTCAACTCTGTATGGTCTGTGGGCAATGCCAAGCAAATCGGCGTGGAGGATGTGTTGCAATACATGGACGAACACTTCAATCCGGAAGCAGATTCCAGAATAAAACTTCTTTATATAGAGAGTATCGGTGACCCCGACCGTCTGCTGTTTCATGCATCCTCGCTCATCAAGAAGGGCTGTAAGATTGCGGCCATCAAGGCGGGCAGTAGCGAAAGCGGCAGCCGGGCGGCGAGTTCGCATACGGGGGCCATTGCCAGTAGCGATTCGGCGGTAGAGGCCTTGTTCCGTAAGGCGGGTATTGTGCGTTGCTATTCGCGCGAGGAGCTGACGACCGTAGGTTGTATCTTCACACTGCCGGAACTGAAAGGGAAAAACTTCGCCATCATTACCCATGCCGGCGGTCCGGGAGTGATGCTGACCGATGCATTGAGTAAGGGTGGACTGAATGTTCCGAAACTGGAAGGACCGGTGGCGGAGGAACTTAAGGGTAAGCTTTTCCCCGGTGCGGCTGTGGGGAATCCCATTGATATTCTGGCTACGGGTACGCCGGAACATCTGCGCCTCTGTCTGGAGTATTGTGAGGAGAAGTTTGACAATATTGATGCTGTAATGGCTATTTTCGGCACTCCGGGGCTGGTGACCATGTTTGAAATGTATGATGTGCTGCACGAGAAGATGCTGCATTGCAAGAAGCCGATTTTTCCGATTCTTCCTTCCATCAATACGGCAGGAGCCGAGGTTGCTGCTTTTCTGGCAAAAGGCCATGTGAACTTTGCCGATGAAGTGACTTTGGGTACGGCACTTTCGCGGATAATGAATGCCCCGCGGCCTGCCAATAATGAAATCGAGCTCTTTGGAGTGGATGTTCCCCGTATCCGCCGGATTATAGATTCCATTCCTGCGGACGGTTATATCGCCCCGCACTATGTGCAGGCATTGCTCCGCTCTGCAGGTATTCCTATTGTGGAGGAGTTTGTTTCGGACAACAAGGAAGAAGTGCTTGCCTTTGCGCGTCGCACGGGGTTCCCGGTGGTGGCAAAGGTGGTGGGGCCGGTGCATAAGTCGGATGTGGGCGGTGTTGTGCTCAATATCAAGAGTGAACAGCATTTGGCATTGGAATTCGACCGTATGATGCAGATTCCCGAAGCTAGTGCTATCATGGTGCAGCCGATGCTGAAGGGTACGGAATTGTTTATCGGTGCCAAATATGAAGAGAAGTTCGGACATGTGGTACTCTGCGGTCTGGGCGGTATTTTTGTGGAGGTGCTGAAGGATATATCTTCTGGTCTTGCACCGTTGTCCTACGAGGAGGCTTACTCCATGATTCACTCGTTGCGTGCCTATAAGATTATCAAAGGTACGCGTGGGCAGAAGGGAGTGAATGAAGATAAATTTGCCGAAATTATTGTACGGCTTTCCACCTTGCTGCGCTTTGCAACGGAAATCAAGGAGATGGATATCAATCCATTGTTGGCGACTGAAAAGCAGGTGATAGCGGTGGATGCGCGCATTCGGATAGAAAAGAAGTAGGAAATATTGCAGCTCTAAATCCCCCTTATCTAGCGAGATAGAGGGGGATAGGACGAATCTTTCATTCATTGGGACGCATTTTTTATCGTTCGTTGGCAAAATGGCCTATATTTGAGGTCTAAATAATAGAGCGATGAAGAACACGAATCTGAAGAAAATGCTGATAGCTTTTATATGCCTGATATGTTTTTTCACTTGTTATGCACAAACAATCGGGGAGCACTATTATCTTAATAGTCTTACTATCCGGGACGGGCTATCTCAAAATACAGTATACGATATTCTACAAGATAAAGCCGGCTTTATGTGGTTTGGAACCAAAGACGGTCTAAACCGCTATGACGGTTCGTCATTTAAGATATTCAAATATGATAGGACAGATGAGCATAGTCTTGGGAACAACTATATACTTGCTCTATATGAAGATGTGGAAGGCAATATTTGGGTGGGTACGGATATGGGATTGTATATATATTATCCGGAAAGAGATGTTTTTGAGCCTTTCAAACAGTTAAGTGATGAAGGTACTACCATAGATAATGCTGCAGCCATGATTGTTGGAGACAAAAATGGAGATGTATGGATTACGGTAGAACGCCAGGGTATATTCCATTATAATTTGCAGACAAAGGCATTAAGGAACCATACACTTAAGGAGTTCCCTTTTTTGACTTCGAATGTACATTGTGTTGTTTTTGATAACAGTGAAACGATTTGGATTTATGGAAACGGATTGTTCTATTCAAAAGACGGACTCAAGACGATTCATCCTTTTGTCTCTTCTGATGGTAAGAAGGTCTTTGAAGGTGATCCGCTCATGAAGGTACTGCCGGGGGCTTATAACTGCTTTTACATAGCTTCTGTCGGTGGAGGTATAAAGGAAATGAATCTTAGTTCGGGAAAAGTCCGCGATTTGCTGTTGACAGATGAGACGGGGGAACGGATATGGTGCCGTGAGTTGATGTCTTTTTCTGACGATGAATTATGGATAGGATGTGAGTCTGGGATCTATATTTATAATCTTCGAACAGATAAATATGTGCATTTGAAAAGTTCTATGTATGATCCGTATTCACTGTCGGATAATGCAGTTTATTCTTTGTGTAAGGATTGCGAAGGTGGCGTTTGGATAGGCTCTTATTTTGGAGGTATCAATTACTATCCGCATTCATATACTTGTTTTGAAAGATATTATCCGAAGGGAGTGAATGATGGCTTACATGGGAAACGGATACGTGAGTTCTGCCAGGATAGTCAGGGAAAGTTATGGATTGGAACAGAAGATGGTGGATTGAATAGGTTTGATCCGGTGACGAAGGAATTCAAGTTCTTTACTCCGAGTCTTGGTTTTACAAATGTGCATGGGTTGTGTTCGGTAGAGAATGAGCTTTGGGTAGGAACTTTTTCCAAAGGACTGAAGGTAATTGATACCCGTACGGAAACTATTGTAAGGTCATATCAATATGACGGCGGCCCACATTCCTTGAATGACAATAATGTTTTTGCTATTTGCAGGACTGCTGCAGGGGACATTTATATTGGGACAGGATGTGGCTTGATGCGTTATAACAGACAAACGGACAGTTTTGATATAATTCCGGAATTAGTAGGAATATTTGTGTATGACATTAAGGAAGATACCAGTGGAAACTTGTGGTTGGCTACATATGTTTGTGGGGTTTTTCGTTATGATGTCAGTAAGAAAGAATGGAAGAATTATGTACACAATGAAAAAGATGAAAAGAGCCTTTCCAACAATAAGGTTCTGAGTGTTTTTGAAGATTCACGCCGGAATGTCTGGCTGACTACCCAGGGAAGAGGAATCTGTCTGTTTCATCCGGAAACAGAAAACTTTACACGCTATGATACCGGTAATGGATTGCCGAATGATGTGGTTTACCAAATTGCAGAAGATGAAGACGGGGTATTCTGGTTAACGACGAATAATGGTTTAGCCCGTTTTGATTTAACTTCAGGAGCGGTAAAAGTATATACGACGGCGAACGGGTTGCCGAGTGACCAATTCAACTATCGTTCCAGTTTTAAAGATAAGGACGGTACTATCTATTTTGGTAGTATTGACGGTTTTGTCGCCTTCAATCCAAAGACATTCTCGGAAAATAAATATGTTCCTTCTGCCGTCATTACCGATTTTCTCCTTTTCAATAAAGAGATGCGGGCTGGTGCTGAGAATTCGCCGTTACAGGAAAGTATTACTTTCTCGGATAAGTTGTTACTCTGTGCGGAGCAAAATTCTTTTTCTTTCCGGCTTGCTGCTTTGGGGTATCAGGCTCCGAAGATGAATAAACTGATGTATAAGTTGGATGGTTTTGATAGTGAGTGGTTGACTGTAGGGGAGAGTCCGTTGGTGACTTATTCTAACCTGCATTATGGAGATTATACGTTTCGGGTAAAGGCAGGCAATAGTGATGGAATATGGAATGAAGAAGAGACGACTTTACATATCCGTATTCTGCCGCCTTTCTACCTTTCTGTTTGGGCATATGTCGTTTATGCATTACTGTTCTTGATTTTCTTTGCCTATCTTTATCTCTATCTGAAGCAGCGGAATAACAGAAAACAACAAAGGCAGATGGAAAAGTTCGAGCAGGAGAAAGAACGTGAAATCTATAATGCAAAATTCGATTTCTTTACGAATGTGGCACATGAGATACGTACTCCTTTAACTTTGATTAAAGGACCCTTGGAAAATATCATTCTAAAAAAAGATGTTGATGCGGAAACTCGTGAGGATCTGAATATCATGGAACAGAATACGGAACGCTTACTGAATCTGACGAATCAGTTATTGGATTTTCGCAAGACTGAAAGTCAAGGATTCAGTTTGAATTTCACTAAATGCAATATAACGGAAGTAGTACAGAAGACACATTTGAGATTTACTTCTCTTGCCAAACAGAAAGGACTGGATCTCACTTTGAAAATACCTGAACGGGCTTGCTACGCGCATGTCAATAAAGAAGCTTTTACCAAGATACTCAGTAATCTGTTGAGCAATGCCATGAAGTATGCAGAGAGCTATGTACAGATTTTCTTGGAAATGGATATGGCTGTGGAGAATGGAATATTCCATATTCGGACAGTGAATGATGGGCCTATCGTACCGGATACAATGAAGGAGGAAATATTCAAACCATTTGTACGCTTTAATGGGGAGGAAAATGGAAAGGTGACTTCTGGCACAGGTATTGGACTGGCACTTTCCCGTTCTTTGGCTGAACTGCATCGGGGAAGTTTACGAATGGTGGAGGGAGAAGACGCAAATATATTTTGCCTTACTCTGCCACTCACCCAAGATAATGCTATTACGATGGAATCTGGGGATGTCAGTAATATGGAACCTTCTGCCGAACTTCAGGCGAAGTGGGAGGAGCTTAAAGAAAATAATGAAAACAGATATACTGTATTGGTAGTTGAAGATAATCCGGAAATGCTTTCTTTCGTAAGTAGGCAGTTGTCGCATGAGTATATCGTTCTGACAGCTGTCAATGGAGAAGAGGCTTTGCGTATATTGGATGAAAATTTTGTGAACTTGATTGTAAGTGATGTCGTGATGCCACTAATGGATGGCTTTGAGTTATGCAAGACTGTAAAGTCCAAATTGGATTATAGTCATATCCCCATCATCCTATTGACAGCTAAAACTAATATACAGTCTAAAGTAGAGGGGTTGGAGCTAGGAGCTGATGCATATATTGAGAAGCCTTTCTCACCGGAATATCTTTTGGCTGCGATTGCCAGCTTGATTAAGAATAGAGAAACGCTACGTCAAACTTTTGCCAAGTCTCCCTTTGTGGCTGCCAATACAATGGCGTTGACAAAGGCTGATGAGGAATTCATTAAAAGGCTGAATGAAATAATTCTTTCTAATCTTCATAGTCCGGAGTTCAGTATGGAGGATATGGCTGAAATGCTGAATATGAGCCGTTCTAATTTCTATCGGAAAATAAAGGGAGTACTTGATTTGACTCCTAATGAATATTTGCGTATAGAACGCCTGAAGCGTGCAGCCCAATTGTTGAAGGATGGTGAAAATCGGGTCAATGAAATTTGCTATATGGTAGGGTTCAATTCTCCTTCTTATTTTTCCAAATGTTTCTTAAAACAATTTGGGGTATTACCTAAAGATTTTGTGGACTGAAGTGGAAGGTCTCAGGGTAAAGTATGTATTTTCAATAAAAAATAAATATCAAAAATCGGAATATTATGAAATGTATAGTTAACAAACTATTTATCGGTGCACTGTTCCTTTTGGGCGCCTTGGTTTGCAGTTGTCAAAACACAACGGAAAATACGGTAGAGAGCAGTGTAGAGGGAAAAGACACACTAGGATTTAAGTATATTGATATTGTTCATATCACACATACTGATTATGGCTATACTGACCATGCATTGATTGCTGTTGATTTGCATAAACGTTTTATTGATGTGGCATTGGATTTGGCATTGAAGACCAAAGATGAAATTCCGGAGAATCGGTTTGCATGGACAGTAGAAGCGTTAGATCCATTTTACTCATGGTGGAATTCAGCTTCTGAGGACAGACGGGAATCAATGCTAGACATGATTGAAAACAAACAGATTGGAATCAATGCTATGCCTTTTCATATACACCCTTATGCCAATAAGGAACAATGGGATGAGATGTTTGACTGGATTCCTAAAGATATGTGGTCTCAATTGGATATTGAAGTGGGTATGCAACATGATGTGAATGGTTTCCCACGTGCAGCAGCAACAAGGTTACTTGACCGTGACATACATTATATCTGGACTGGCATTAATCCGCATTGGGGTGGTTCTCCGGTAGAGCAACCTGGTGCTTTTTGGTGGAAAATGCCTGATGATAGAAAACTTTTGGTTTGGTCAGGATATCCTTATTGGCAAGGTTATCTTTTCTTTGCGGAAAAGGAGTGGCGTTTACAACAGCGGGAATATGCCAATACGCAAACATCATGGCCGCGCAATGGTAATATTCTACAGACTGATGATGTATCTATGCATGGAGCATATGATGTGTGTGTGAAACGCTTGAAGGATTTGAGAGAAAAAGGGTACGATTACCCCTTCCTTACATTGACTTTTACCAATGAGTGGAGATGTGATAATGATGGTCCTATGCCACAGTTGCTTGCTTTTATCAAAAAATGGAATGAGATGGGTTTCAAGCCTATGTTGCGTATGAAAACAGCAGGTGAGGCGATGAGGAATATAGAAAAGGAGATTGGAAATCAATTGAGAACTTTCGAAGGTGAGTGGCAAGATTGGTGGGCTTTTGGTGGTGCAGCTATGCCACGCGAGATGGAAGTGGCACGTCGTGCTGTTTACCATACAAAAGCGATCAGTTCGCCAGTATGGGGAGAACTGAATAGTGGAGCTAAAGATGAATTGAAAGAGATTAACCGTTTGTTATGCCGTTATTTTGAACATACATATGGTTCTAATGAGACTTCAGAGGCACCTTATAGTTTATATACGCAAGGACAGCTGAATGAAAAGAATGGTTTTGCTTATCGTCCGTGGGAGCGGGGAAAATATTTACTGGCACAACTGGCACGTAATAAGTTCGCGCAGGCAGATGCTGGTTTGTATGTTGTTAATGCGGCAAATGCATCTTATACAGGATGGGTTAAACTGGATGTTACCGGTTTTAGGGAGGTAGACTATAAATCTGTACGAAACTTGGAGAATGGAAAGTCATATCCTTTGTTTAAAGAGGGAGATTATGTTTGGCGCTGGGTAGTTGATGAGAATCTTAATACTAGTCGTGAGGCGATTCCCGGAGGAACTGAGGCATGGTTTTGGGTATCTGATATGCCGGCTAATTCGTTTACTCGTTTTGCACTTGATACCTCGGAGGTAGAGATTATTGATAAGAAAATAGATTTGCCGGAGTTATTTTTTGATAAGAACGGTTGGGTGACATCTGCACGCTGGAAAGGTATGGATGAACCGTTGTTTACGGAAGGGCTTGCCGACTTCATGGTAGTACACTTCAATGATATGGACAGATGGTCTCAAGGTGATATCTATATGCATATGGATGAAGCACAACGTATAGAGAAGTTCAATGAGATTACTAGAATGGAGTGGGCAAAACCGAAAAGTAAGGCTAAAGTGAGAGAAACACCTTATTCATGGATTGTTTCGCAGGATATGGAACATCCAAGGGTGAAGAATATGAACCGTCAGGTTGAGATTTTCAAAGAGGTTCCGAGAGCGAAGGTTAATATTTTCTTTGACAGAATTTCATCAATAGCACCAGAAGTATTCTATGCTAAGTTTCCTTTTCCTCAGGATTGTAGACAACCGGTTGCTACCAATGGAGGAATTCCTTATGAACTGTACAAAGAACAAATACCTAACTCATGCAAGGACTTTTTTGTTATAGACAGCTGGGTGAAATATGAAGCGGAGGATGGTGCACGGATCTGGTCGTCAGGAGACGTTCCAATTGTCAGTTTTGGAGGACATCATATGGGGATGCGATTGCAGGATGCTCCTAAAAAAGAAAATGAACTTTATGGTATGCTTTACAATAACTTATGGGTAGTTAACTTCTGTGTAGATTCTCCCGGTGAAATGAATTTTGAGTTTGATTTGACATACCGTGAAGGGAAACAGTCTGTTGAGCAGCTCACTGATATGGCTGATTCGTATTATATTCCGATGTCTATTGTGAATACTCCAGAGGCACTGGAAGATCCGGTAGTCCATAAATATTTGAATACACCCCAACGTTTGACGTCGGGATACTGACTAAGACTATGTATGGACTGTAAGGGAGCTTATGTATTGGTATAGAAAATATCTGGTATAATTTTAATATCATGACAAATAATGACATGTAGTAAATTCTTTTTGGTCTTGCTGATGCAGGTGTTTATACTTTCTTCGTTTGCTAATGGTAATGAGATAACTTTTTCCTCTTTGTTGCAGGAGATGACCAACCGTGAGTCATTGGTTGATTATCCATCTCCATATTACACTGTGCGGCAGTTCAGCAGTTATGACCGTTTCTCAGATCATGCAGTGAAAGGTTCTTATGACTGGTTTGCTAATTGGGATTTTAGCCAGTTTCTTCGTACGGAAGAAAAGGATGGACGTAGGGAATTTGTTATGTTTGACGCAGAAGGACCTGGTGCTGTAGTACGTATATGGATTACGGTGGCCAACTATAATGATAACGGTATATTACGTTTTTATTTGGATGATTCGGATATACCAGCTATTGAAGGTGAGGTACTGAGTCTTATCAGTGGTCACTTTCTGGCAGATGCGCCTATATCTACGTCTGTATCTCCTTTGACTCCTTATAAACAACGGGGACATGATTTGTATTTACCGATTCCTTATGCAAAGCATTGCAAGATTACTTATGAAACTCCTGGTATCACTGCAGCAGGGAATCGTCCACCCGGAGAGAACTTCTTTTATAGTGTAAACTATCGCACATATGATAAGGGAAGTATTGTAAAAACATTTACTTTGGATGATTTGAAAAAGGAAGCTGATGTACTTGATGGTACACAGAGAGAACTGATGGAACAACCTATTCTTGAAGGAAAATATCAAAAAAAAGTATCTGGGGATAAGGCTATTACGAATTTATCGGGAGAGAATCGGATTGTTCTAGAGGGTGGAGGAGCTATACGTGGTATACAACTTAAACTATCTGCTGATGATTTGGCTCAAGCTTTACG
Organism: Bacteroides sp. 4_1_36; assembly: GCF_003466325.1. Classification (NCBI taxonomy): domain Bacteria; kingdom Pseudomonadati; phylum Bacteroidota; class Bacteroidia; order Bacteroidales; family Bacteroidaceae; genus Bacteroides; species Bacteroides sp. 4_1_36. The sequence goes on along the minus strand of NZ_QSOX01000012.1, from coordinate 145,923 downwards.
TTCCGTGATACTTAGAATTACTTTTGATGGTAATCAGACAGTTTGGTGTCCGGTTGGTGATTTTTATGGAACGGGTAATCGTCTTTCGCCTTATAGTTCGTTTTATACTACTGTAAGCAAAGATTCTATGATGACTTGTTATTGGGTGATGCCGTATAAAGATAAATGTGAAATTTCTCTGGAGAATTTGAGAACTGAAGTAGTGAGTACATCTCTTACTGTTTATTCGTCTGATTGGGAATGGAATGAGAGAACCATGTATTTCGGCGTAGGCTGGATGGAATATCATCGTAAATATACAGGGTTACATAAGAGTATCAATGGGACATTGGATGCAGAAGACATAAACTTTGTAACTTTAACTGGTCAAGGTGTTTATGTTGGTGATGCTATAACAATCTTTAATACAGTTGGTGATTGGTGGGGTGAAGGGGATGAAAAGGTATATATTGATGGAGAAAGTTTCCCGTCACATTTTGGGACCGGGACGGAGGATTATTACGGTTATGCTTGGTGTATGCCAAATTTCTTTGAACATCCTTTTATTGCCCAACCCGATGGCACAGGAGCTTATCAGCCTGGACACGTGGCAAATTTGAGATATCGTGGGTTGGATGGCATAACGTTTAAGAAATCTCTTGTTTTTGATATGGAATTTTGGCATCAGAGTGCGACATATGTCAATTACGCACCGACTACTTATTGGTATATGCTTCCGGGAGGAAAAACGAACCGGAAACCAGAAGAAAAGATGGCTGTAATTGATATAGCGAAGCATAAGAATGACCTGGTGAGTAACTCTGTTGACAAAAATGGAAAAGTGGAGGGAGAATTTATGAATATTTCTGTAACTGGTGGCATGGAACGAACGCAGTGTATTCCTGAGATGAATTGGAGTAATGGAGTACAGTTTATATGGAGAGAAAGTAGGAAAGGAGATTGTGCTAATTTAGGTTTTGTGGTTGATGAGGGAGGAAAATATTCGGTAAAGTGCAGGTTTACGATTGCCCCAGATTATGGTCGCTTTTCTGTTGAGGTAAATGAAAGTCCGGTTCTTCCCTCTGTTGATACTTATAATTCAAAGTTGAGCATGATGACAGTTGAACTAGGTATATTGGAGCTGAAGAAAGGGGAGAATTTCTTGAAACTTGTACAGCTGGATAAAAATGAAAAGGCAGTTAATTCATTGATAGGATTGGACTATTTGACTGTAGAAAAGGTAAAATAGTCTCAGGATATAAGATGTGAAATAGTTTGGAATGGGATTGAGACTTTTGTATTATTTATTGGGACATTTATTATATGCTAAATCCTTTTTGCAGGTTAATTTTGTGGTCAGTAACTGTTTGAGTATTTAATTCTAATAAATCAATTCTAATACTATGTTTATCATTGAAAATTATTCGTTGGCAGTAGTGTTTTGTTTTATAACAATGCTGTGTTGGGGGTCTTGGGGCAATACCCAGAAGCTGGCGGGCAGTCGTGTCTGGCGATACGAACTCTACTATTGGGATTATGTAATAGGTGTGTTACTTTTGTCACTTCTGGCTGCGTTTACAATGGGGAGCGTAGGGGAATTGGGACGAGGTTTTGTTGATGATTTGTTGCAGGCTGACGCATCTAATCTGGCTTCGGCTCTTATCGGGGGTGTCATATTCAACCTTTCCAATATTCTACTTTCTGCCTCTGTTTCTATTGCAGGTATGTCTGTGGCCTTTCCATTGGGAGTAGGGCTGGCTTTGGTTCTGGGAGTATTCATTAATTATTTTAATGCACCGCAAGGTAGTCCGGTATTCCTTTTCTTAGGAGTTCTGCTGGTGATTGTGGCGATTGTCTTTAATGCTTGGGCCTATAAGAATATGGGAAAAGGTGGGGAGCAACAAAAAACAAAAGGTATTGTGATAGCTATAGTGGCAGGTATTATGATGTCTTTCTTTTTCCGCTTTATTGCAAGTTCTATGGATTTGCAGAATTTTGAATGTCCTGAAGTCGGTAAGATGACCCCCTATACAGCAATGGTGATTTTTTCTATTGGTATTTTCACCAGTAACTTCATTTTCAATACAGCCGCCATGAGGCGTCCTTTTGTCGGTACATCTACATCTTATGGGGATTATTTTGCTGGTAGTTTCCGTCTGCATGCTGTAGGAATATTGGGTGGTATAATCTGGGGTATTGGCAATCTGTTCAGTTTGTTGGCTACGGAAAAAGCCGGTGCAGCCATTTCATATGGATTGGGACAAGGTGCTACGATGGTGGCTGCATTCTGGGGCGTATTTATTTGGAAAGAATTTGTGGGAGGTCCTAAAATAAACAGAACTTTACTGACATGTATGTTCATTCTGTTCTTGTCTGGAATCGGTTTGATTATTTATGCGGGACTTTAAATGGTAATTTATATATCTAATGATGAAATGGAAAAATGTAAGAAAATAGTTGTGGTCGGTAGCACGAATGTTGATTTGATTGCCCGCGTCAGTCACCTGCCTGAACCGGGTGAGACAATAGGAGATGCAGAATATTGCCTTTCATATGGAGGCAAAGGAGCTAACCAGGCAATTGCTGCTGCCCGGTCAGGAGGACATGTCTCATTTATTTCTTGTCTGGGAGATGATGCCTATGCAGATACACTTATAACCTCTTTTGTAGATAGTGGAATTGATGTGGATTATATTCAGAAGTGTGTGAGACACTCTACTGGGATTGCTTTTATTTTTGTTGCGGAAAATGGAGAGAATTGCATTGCTGTGGCTCCAGGGGCAAATAATTTATTGCGAGGAGAAAGAATGGATACTATTCTTCCAGTTATAAAAGAAGCGGATGCATTGGTGCTGCAGCTGGAGATTCCTTATGAATCGGTGATTTCGTTGATTGAGTATGCTCATACTGTTGACACTAAAATCATTTTGAACCCAGCTCCGGCCAAGCAGATACCTTCTTATATCCTGGAGAAAGTGGATATTCTTATTCTGAACGAGACTGAGGCTATGCTTATAGCAGGACAGTCATTGGACTTTTCGGAACCGATAGGTATTGCTCGAAGTCTATTGAGAAGAGTAGGACAAGTCGTAATTCTGACATTGGGAGAAAAGGGGTCGGTTATTGTTTCGGATGAGATGGAGAAACAGATTCCTTCATATGTAGTGAATACAGTAGATACGACAGGAGCTGGTGACACGTTCTGTGGTGCTTTTGTAGCTCAGTGGGTGGAAGGAGTAGATTTACAGGATTGTGTACAGTTTGCAACAGCAGCTGCTGCTTTGTCTGTCACAAGAATTGGAGCGCAAGTTTCGATTCCTTATCAAAAAGAAGTAATTGAATTTATGCGCAATAGAATACTATAGGCTATTGGATTTGCAGAATACTTATGAGATAATATTATGAAAACAATCGGAAAAAAATTAGTTATTGTATTAATCTTGTTTTTGGCTGGAGGAACAATGACTTCTTGCCACCAACAATCTTCGTCAGTTACAAATACCATGTCTACAAGCCAACTTTTGGATAAAATAAAAGGAGGATGGGCAGGACAAACCATTGGAGTTAGTTTTGGCAGTCATACGGAGTTCAGATATCAGGGAACATTTATACAAGATTATCAGTCTATCCCATGGCATGAAGGCTATGTACAAGAGTTAATGGATTCTTGGCCCGATTTGTATGATGATATTTATATGGATTTGACATTTGTAGATGTATTGGAAAGAGTTGGACTAGACGCTCCTGTTGATTCTTTTGCCATTGCATTTGCGACGGCAGACTATAATTTGTGGCATGCTAATCAGGCTGCTAGATACAATATTTTACATGGGGTAAAGGAGTCTGGGCATTGGTTGTTTAATCCCCATGCGGATGATATAGATTATCAGATTGAAGCTGATTTTGCTGGCTTGATGAATCCAGGTATGCCAAATTCTGCTTCTGAGATTAGCGATAAGATTGGACATATTATGTGTTATGGTGATGGTTGGTATGGTGGAGTATATGTGGGTGCGATGTATAGTTTGGCTTTTATATCAAATGATATTCAGTATATTGTGGAGGAAGCTTTGAAAACCATACCTATTGAAAGTACATTCTATCAATGTATTTCGGATGTAATAAAATGGCATAAACAATACCCGGATGATTGGAAACAGACATGGTTTGAATTGCAGAAACATTATTCGGAAGAAGTTGGATGTCCTGATGGAGTTTTTGTACCATTAGATATTGATGCAAAGATAAATGCAGCTTATATTGTTCTTGGTTTGTTGTATGGTAATGGAGATTTTACTAAAACAATGGAAATATCTACACGTGCTGGGCAAGATTCTGATTGTAATCCTTCTTCTGCCGGTGGTATTTTAGGTGTGATGCTGGGCTATAGTCAGATTCCGGAATATTGGATGCAAGGTTTGAGAGGAGCAGAAGCCAAGAAATTTAAATATACTTCATTGAGTTTAGATGATTTATATGCTATTAGTTATAGACATGCTCTTCTAATGATAGAGAAAAATGGAGGGACGGTGTTTGACAATCAGGTAATGCTACCGATACAAAAGCCTACTGCTGTACGTTTAGAACAATGTTTTGAAGGAGTGTATCCGCTGGTTAAGAAAGGATTGAACTGTACAGATATTGATACTTTATCTTTTGACATAGATGGGGTTGGTTTTGTAATTAGGGGTGAGGCGATTCGTAGGGACTATAGTCAACCGGATGATATTATAAAAGCAAAACTTTATATTGATAATCATTTTGTAGAGGAAGCTGAGTTTCCAACAAGTTTCCGTTATCGTCGTTTAGATCTTTTCTGGAATTATCAATTGCCCAATGGAAAACATAATATCAAGGTAGTGGTTGATAAACAGAATGTTAATGCATTATTGCGTTCATGGGAATATATTGTGTATTCTGATAAGAAACAACAAAGTTCCTATTAGTTCTGTATAGGAAAAAAATTCTATTTTTTTCTCCTTAAGGGGATGTTTATGGTATTTAATGAGACATTTGTTTCATCGAAATACTGTTCTATAGTCTACTTTTGCTCTTAGTAATAGGTATGGGTAAATTACTATATCTACTTCTTTGTTGAACTAAAAATATGGTATTTAAAATTATGAAAAACAAAAGCGTTCGAACAGAAATTCAAAAGAGTTTTCTTTGGAATTTTAAGTTGTATGCATTTATAGGGTGTTTGGCATTTCCCTTGAATGTATTAGGTGAATCTGTTTCCTTTGACACTGACAATGTTGCTTTTATGTCTCCTTCTCAAAGGATTAAAGTTACAGGTATCGTAAAGGATGAGGCTGGTATTACTCTTCCTGGTGTAAATGTTGTAGTAAAAGGAACAATTATCGGTACGATTACTGATGCTAATGGACAATTTACATTAGAAGCTCCTAGTGACGGTGTATTGTTGTTTACTTATGTTGGCTTTGGAAATCTTGAACTGCCAGTTAATGGAAAAGAGAATCTGGAAATCATAATGAAAGAGGGAGATACTCAATTGGAAGAAGTTGTGGTGGTAGGGTATGGTACTCAGAAAAAGGTCAGTGTAGTAGGATCTATATCCAACATTGCTCCTAAAGCTATTAAGCAAACTGCAACCACTTCACTACCAAATGCGCTTTCTGGTCGCATGCCAGGTATTATAACACGACAGACATCTGGTGAACCAGGATTTGATGCAGCGTCTATTTATATTCGTGGTATTGCAACTTGGGGAGAAAAGGCACCTTTGGTTTTAGTAGATGGTATTGAGCGGTCTATAAGTTCAGTAAATCCAGATGAAGTCGAAAGTTTGTCTGTACTTAAGGATGCTTCGGCAACTGCTGTTTATGGTGTGAAAGGTGCTAATGGCGTTATTCTGATTAATACAAAGAGAGGTAAGCAAGGTAAGCCTCAAGTCTCGTTCCGAACAGAATCTGCTATTCTTTCCAGCTTGGCCGAGCGTAATTATATTGACGGTTATGAATATGCCTCATTAATGAACGAGGGATTGGCTAATGTGGGCAAGGCTCCTCGTTGGTCTAATGAAGAGTTGGAGAAATTCCGTACAGGTTCAGATCCTTATTTATATCCGAATGTGGATTGGATAGATAAGGTTCTTAATAAAAATTCATATCAGACAATAAACAATTTGAGTGTAACTGGCGGTAATGAAATAGTACGGTATTACGTGAATTTGGGATATTCAATGCAGACAGGTATATATAAAACGGATAAAAGTAATCCTCATAATACGAATGCAAAAGTTTCCAGATATAATTATCGTTCTAACGTAGATATAAACTTGACTAGAGACTTGGTTGTAGAGCTGGGTGTTGGTGGTATTATTGATGACCGTAATTATCCGGGTGCTGGTGCAGCAGGTATCTTTAATGGTTTACGTGATACTGGACCTATTGCATTTCCTGTGACGAATCCGGATGGAAGTATCAGTGGTCTGCCTACGTATATCGGCTCTAATCCATGGGGACAATCTACGCAAACGGGTTACTCTGATGAGCATTTGACTACTATACAATCTACAGCAGGTTTAACCTGGGACTTATCTCGTTTAGTAACAAAAGGACTATCGGTGAAGGGGCATTTCTCTTTTGACTTTTATCACGCAAACAAAGCATTGAGATATAAGGAATTTGGTATAAAGCAATATATTGGCAAGAATGAACAAACTGGAGAAGATCAATATATTACACACCGGGACGATAAGGCAATGGGGTATAGTATCGAACAAAATTCAAATCGTGCTATCTATATGGATTTTTCGGTAAATTATCAACGCACATTCGATAAACATTCTGTTGCAGGTATGTTACTTTTAAATCGTCGACAATATGATAATTTGTCTGCTGGGACTTCTATTATGAATTTACCTTATCGAAGTCAAGGTTTGGCGATGCGCGCGACTTATGACTATGCACAGCGATACTTTATAGAATTTAATGCGGGCTATAATGGATCAGAGAACTTTCCGAAAGGAAAGCGAATGGGCTTCTTCCCTGCTATATCTTTAGGATGGTTAGTTTCTGGAGAATCTTTTTGGAAAGATAATTTAGTAAGCAATTTGAAATTAAGATTTTCACATGGAGAAGTTGGTAATGACCAAATTGGTGGTGATCGTTTTTTGTATTTGACAAAGATGGATCAGAATTGGGAACAAGTGTACTATTTTGGACAAGATCAAATTAGATGGCCCGGTATTATTGAATCTAAGATTGGCTACAACAATGTTACTTGGGAAACTGCGGTTAAAACGAATTTAGGACTTGATTTAGGTTTGTGGAAAGACCGTTTTAGTTTACAGATGGATTTTTTCTATGAAAAAAGAAAGGGTATTTTAATGCAACGCCAATCTGTACCAACGGGAGCAGGTTTCTTGGCTGCAAGTGTTTTATGGGGTAATTTGGGAAAAGCAGAAAATAAAGGCTTTGATGCATTGTTGGAATTTAAAGATCGTACTTCTTCCGGATTGTTCTATTCATTACGCGGGAATGTAACATTTGCTCGTAGTAAAGTACTTGAAAATGATAAAGCCGATCCACTCTATTCAAATTTGTCCGAGATAGGACATCCTATCGGTCAACCGTTCGGTTTGGTAGCTGCTGGATTTTTTGAATCAGAAGAAGATATTGACAATTGGTATGACCAGTCTTTATTGGGTGGACGTCCAATACCGGGAGATGTGAAATATAAGGATATCAATGGAGATAATATTATTGATTCAAATGACCAATGCGCAATAGGTTATACTCGTGAACCAGAATTGGTTTTTGGATTTGGTGGTACGATTGAATATAAGGGATTTGATTTGAGTGCCTATTTTACAGGTGCTGCTCGTACGAGTACTTTCTTCGAAGATCGTACTTTCTGGCCATTTGCTAGTGGTATGGGCTTTTTCAATGTATTCAAGGAAATTTATGACAATCGTTGGACACCTGAAACTGCTGGTGCAGCAAAATATCCGGTGGTTACGGATGGCTTTAATGTACAAAGTATGCGGCGGTCGACGGTTTGGCAGAAAGATGCTAGTTATTTGCGTTTGAAGAATCTGGAAGTTGGCTATACTTTGCCAAAGAAAGTTGTAAGTAAATTGAAGATCAATAATCTCAGAGTGTTTGTAAACGGAACTAACCTTTATACATGGGATAAGATTAATCACACAATTGATCCGGAATCTGATAATTGGTATCCTATTCAACGGGCTGTGAATTTTGGACTTGCAGTGGATTTTTAAAAAGTAGAACGATTAAACTTGAGCGAATATGAAACGTATTAATATAGTTTGCATCACTTTGTTGATGATATTATTGGGAGTAAATACTTCATGTGCTGATTACTTAGATAAAGCACCTGATGAAGATTTGACCCTTGATGATGTGTTTACACGAGAGAATTATGCAGAGCAATTCTTATCATCCATTTATTGGAATATGCCCTGGGAATTGAATTTCACGAATGATTGGGGGCACAATCCATTCGTTGGTGCGGCAGATGAGCTGGATTATCCTTATACAAATTGTTTTGCCTACTTCATGAATAATGGGTCCTGGACACCTGATAATGTTTTAAAAGATATTTCCAATATGGCATACCAGGGTATTAGAAAAACGAATATCTTTCTTGAAAATGTAGCTAAGGTTCCTATGGATGAGTCAAAGCGTGCCGGTTGGATTGGAGAGGCTACTTTCTTACGTGCATTTTTTCATTTCCAATTATTGCGTATTTATGGGCCGATACACATTACAGAGAAAGTATTTGATCCCAATGAAGATTTTTCAGAATTGTGTAAACGAATGCCGTTAGATCAGTGTGTAGATTTTATTACTAACGAGTGTGATAAGGCTGGAGGTATGCTGAAAATGAAAGAAGGAGCAGACAGATATGGTCGTGTGACAAAAGCTGCTGCTATGGCATTAAAGGCGAGGGCTTTACTTTATAGGGCTAGCCCCTTGTGGAATGGTAATCCTGATTATGCAAACTTTACAGATAAAGAAGGAAATCACTTGTTCCCCCTCTCTTATGAAGCGGAACGTTGGAAGATTGCTGCCGAATATACCAAAACATGTATAGATGAAATGGAAAAGGCAGGTTATGGGTTGTATTATGCACCGTCAGGTGACCCAATGGAGAATTACCGTTACTTGTTTGTAGAGAACTGGAATAAGGAGATTATTTTTGCAAAGAATGTGGCGATTTATGACCAGATGGAACGTGCTGCCGCTCCGCTCAGTTTAGGCGGTTGGTCAGGCTTATGTCCTACTCAGGAGCTTGTTGATGCATATGAAATGGCAGATGGTACAACTCCTATTTTAGGATATAATGCTGATGGTAGTCCAATAATTAATTCTGAATCAGGATATTCTGAAGAAGGGTTTACGGAAGAGGCAGATGCAGAGGGGTATTATCCGGAAAATACTTTTAATATGTTTGTAGACAGAGAACCGAGATTCTATGCAACAGTTACTTATAGCGGTGCTTACTGGAGAGGACGTCAGATTGATTTCCGTATGGGAGCTCCTGATGGACGTACTGGTGGACCTGACTATACAACTACTGGTTATCTGATGCGTAAGTTTTTGGATGAGGATGGTGTAGATATTTTAAGAGGAGTTTTTGTAAATAAGACATGGAATTATTTCCGTTTGGGGGAACTTTACCTCAATTATGCAGAAGCATTGAATGAGGCTTCTGGTCCGGTGGATGATGTCTATAAATATGTAAATTTGATTCGTAAACGTTCGGGATTGCCAGGGTTGAAGGCAGGTTTGTCTCAAGATGAAATGAGACAAAAAATTAGACGCGAACGTCAAGTGGAATTAGCTTTGGAGACTCATCGGTATTTCGATTGTAATCGTTGGAAGATAAGCGATCAGGTAAAAGCGGTCCATGGTATGGATATTGGTGCCCGTGATAATAGTTTCTTTAAACGTACTTTGGTTGAGGAAAGAGTATTTGAGGCACCTAAGCACTATTTGTGGCCGTTCCATCAAGATGAAGTTAATAAGAATCCTGATATTTTTGTACAGAATCCGGGATGGGGTGGAATTAATTGATAGCTGAATTTGAACTTAATCAAAGAGGTTCGGTAGGCATGTAAAGTATTTATATGAAATTCATATACTTATAAGTATGAAAAAGGTGATATTATTGTTCTTGTTATACTTTAGCTCTTCTCTTTGGGGACAGTCAAGGGATGTCACAGAGTACGTTGATCCTATGATTGGAAATTCTGATTCGAGATGGATGCAATTTCCCGGACCAGCTATGCCATTCGGAATGGTAAAGCTTAGTCCGGACAATCAGGGGAATGTATGGAGAGGTGGTTATGAGTATAAAATTAATCAGATCATAGGTTTTAGTCATATACATAGTTGGACGATGGGGGGCTTACTGACCATGCCTGTTACCGGACCTCTGAAAATTAAGCCGGGAGAAGAAAACGAACCTGATAGCGGCTACCGCTCCCGTATTAATCATAAAAATGAGAAAGCTTCTTTATCATATTATTCAGTCCTTTTGGATGATTATAATATAAAAGCGGAACTAACTTCTACAACACGTACGGGGTTTCAAAGGTATACATTTCCAAAATCGGATAGTTCCCGTATTTTATTTGATTTGGAGAATGGTTCGGAATATCCATATGAAGTTAGATGGGCTTCTATATCCAAAGTCAGTGATTATGAAATAGAAGGTTTCTCTACCCAATCGTCGTATGATGAGCCAACCAATCTGCTGAATGATTATACAGTATATTTTGTTGCTCGTGTCGATAAACCGATGAAATCTTTTGGAACATGGGTCAATGGGTATGTGGATACTACTTCAAGCATTTGTTGGGGAAGACATGATATCGGTGCTTTTATGAATTTTGATACGGAGGAGGGTGAGATTATCCAGCTTAAGACTGCTATATCGTATGTGAGTATTGAACAAGCACGAAAGAATTTGGAAGTGGAGTCTGGAGGCTTTGGCTGGAACTTTGATGCAGTCCGTAAATATGCCGTTAATGAATGGAGAAAAATCTTAAGCACCATTGAAATTGAAGGAGGAACTGAGGAAGATAAACGAAAGTTCTATACGAATTTATATCGTTCTTATTGTTCAAGGACTATTTTCAGTGATGTGGACGGTCAATATGTTGATATGTATGAGCGAACACAACAATTGAAAGATCCTGCTTCGCCTATTTATGGCTGTGATGCTTTTTGGAATACTTTTTGGAATCTCAATCAATTGTGGGCACTTGCTACTCCAGACATTATGAATAAGTGGGTAGAGTCATTATTGGAGTATTACAGAGTGGGTGGATGGTTACCCAATGGACCTCCGGGAGTGGAGTATTGTGATATTATGGGAGCTCAGCATGAGATACCTCTTATGGTGAGTGCATATCAGAAAGGTATTCGTAATTATGATGTAGATAAAGCGTATGAAGCTGTTAAAAAGACCTTGACAACACAGGGAACAGCACTTTCTTCTGGTGGTATTGTAGGCAATAGGCATTTGGATGTTTACTTGAAGTATGGATTTGTGCCTTATGGTGAGAAATCTCATCATAATGTCTTTGGAACTACCTATGAGGGGCCAACTTCTAATACATTGGAGTACGCTTTTGATGATTGGAATGCGGCACAATTTGCCAAGGCTCTTGGCTATGAAGAGGATTATGATTATTTTACAAGACGTGCTTATAATTATAAAAATGTTTTCGATTCGGAAACGAAATATGTCCGGCCGAAATATAGTGATGGAACGTGGATGCCGGATTTTGAACCTATTAATAAAGATGAGCATTCTACCAGTTGGTCGTGGCTGGGCTCTGGATTTGTAGAAGGTAACTCGTGGCAATATACGTGGATGGTACCTCATGATATGAATGAGTTGGTTAAGATGATTGGTAGGGAAGAATTTAACCGTCGGTTAAATGAAGGATTTGAAATTTCTTCTGAATACAGTTTCTCTCCTCCGGGTGATAGGTTCAGTGCGGCTTATGTGAATCACGGTAATCAACCGTGTATGCAGGCGGCTTTTCTGTTTAATTATTCTGGAAAGCCTTGGTTAACGCAGTACTGGGCACGAGAAATGATGAATAAATATTATGGCTCGACCCCTATTCATGGTTGGCCGGGTGATGAAGACCAGGGACAAGGTGGAGCTTGGTTTGTAATGGCTGCAATGGGGCTGTTTGAAGTGAATGGAGGAGGCTGTGTGGAGCCTTTTTATGAGATTAGTTCGCCATTATTTGAGAAGGTAACCATTCATTTGGATGAAAAATACTATAAAGGTGGTAAGTTTGTAATTGAAGCAAAAAATGTGTCCAATGAGAATCGGTATATACAATCTGCCAAATTGAACGGGAAGAAACTTTCTAAACCTTGGTTCTATCACTCTGAACTGGTAAATGGGGGGGAACTGGAGTTGATAATGGGGAAAAAGCCTAATTATAAATGGGGAAGTAGGCCGCAAGATGCTCCACCTTCCATGTCTTCCAATACCCAGTAAAAAATCAATATGTGTATTGTTTAATTGATTAATACATTAAGAATGAAAAAAATAAATTTGATTATGTTGTTCTTTTTGAGTATGTTCGCAACTTTAGATGGTCATACTCAAGTGAGGGGTGGAGAACTAGGAGGGTTGACTACTATTCAAGAAGGTGTCCGTAACCGTAGAATAAGTAGTGCCGATAAAACGGGGAATAATAATGATAATGTAGGTCCTATAAAACCAGGAGAGAAATGGAGTGTTGATATTCCGGGTACTGGTATTATTAACCATATTTGGTTTACTATTGCCCCGATGCATATTATGAGAAATGATCTCATATTCAGGATATATTGGGATGGACGGTCTACTCCTTCAGTAGAGTCTCCGATTGCTGCTTTTTTTGGAAATGGATGGGACGAGCATTATGAATATGCTACACTCCCATTGGCAGTTGGTCCTACAAATGGGACTGGTTTGGTTTCTTATTTCCAGATGCCTTTTGCCAATGGTGCCCGTTTAGAGATAGAGAATCAAAGCGATATAAATATTGATTGCATCTATTTTTATGTAGATTATGTAGAAATGAGAAAATTGCCGGTGGGTTCAGGACGTTTCCATGCATGGTATAATCATGAATTGACGGAAGCTTTACCAGAAGGTGAAACCGAATGGGGATTGGTAGGACCAATGGGTAATAATGTGGACGGTGCTAATAACTATCTGTTTGCTGATATAAAGGGTAAAGGACATTTTGTAGGGATAAATTATTATGTCCATTCTCCTTCAACAATGTGGTATGGAGAAGGAGATGATATGATATTCATTGATGGTGAAGAAAAGGCATCTTTGTTAGGTACGGGCACTGAAGACTTTTTTAATACTTCGTGGTGTCCGAAGACCTTGTTCAATCATCCTTATTATGGTTATGCAAGGGTTAATAATGACAATGGTTGGTTGGGAAGAACGCATGTGTATCGTTTCTTTGTGGCAGATCCGATTTATTTTGAGAAATCGTTAAGAGGGACAATAGAACATGGGCATAATAATAATTTGACACTGGATATTAGTAGTGTGGTATACTGGTATCAATCAGAAGCTGGAGTTCTACCTCCTGCTCCGACCAAAGAAGATAGAAGGCCTAAAGCTTTTATTCGTGATCAGGATATACATAGATGGAGGCATGAGTGGCGAAAGAATTTGGGTAATGGTGCCAAACTGTGGGGAAATGAAACTCAAGTTGGGGGATAATTCGATAACGTTCTATCTATGAGATTCAAATAAACATGATAAACAAATTTAAGATGATTATGAAATTTAAGATTGTATGGGTATTGGTGATGATGCTATCTCTCCATGGCTATTCTCGGGAAAAGTATGGTGATAGTTTCTCTTTTGCAAGGTCTGGAACGGATATTCTTGAAGTAAGGAAAGGAAATTTATCGGTAGGAGCGTCCACTGTGGCATCTTCTTCCAAAGGGAAGCATTCTTCAGCCAAAGCTGTAGACGGTAGTTTGACTTCTTTCTGGCAATCTAGCCAGTCTGCCGGATGGATTGTAGTAGATTTGAAAACCTCTTATTCATTGACTAGCATTTGTCAGGTATTTCATGAATCGTCTGTTTGGAAATTCAAGGTAGAAGGCTCTGTTGATAAAGAGAATTGGTTGCTGTTGGTAGATAAGACGAAAGGAGCTTCCGGTGATGTTTTTGCAGAAAGTGTGAGTGGCGTGTACCGTTATGTAAAATTAACTGTCCTTGAGTCTAAAGATGGTTTTCTGCCTTCTTCGAAAGAATTTGTTATAAATGGAACAAATGCGGATAAGAATATTGCTTTAGGTAAGCAATGCACTAATGTGGTGCTGCAAAAGGATCATAATCCGAATGATGCTTTGGATGGAAATATGTCAACCTATTGGATTGCTGATAATGAGCAGTTTCCCCAATCTTTGACTGTTGATCTGGAAGAGGTTTGTACGTTATCCGGAATTCAGCAAATCTTTAAAGACCATGATAGCTGGAAGTTTAAGATTGAAGGTTCCAATGATGAATTGCACTGGGCTGTTTTGGTTGATAATACAGATGGTATTAGTGGATTTGATTTCAAAACTCCGGTTTCAGGAGAATTCCGTTATATTAGACTGACTATTTTGGGCTCAGCGAAGGGATATTGGGCACACAGTTGTGAATTTCGAGTTTTTGGAACAGAAAAAGATGTGGTTTCTTTAGGCGGTCGGGAACTTGAGGATTTGGCCTTTAATGCTTTAGCTGCCACTTCTTCGTTTTGCGACAATAATCATACTCAGAAGAAGGCCTTTGATGGTGACAATACTACTTTTTGGTATGCGGACAATAATGCTTATCCGCAATGGTTATGTGCGGATTTAGGTTTGCCATGTGATGTTCGGAATATAAAACAGACTTTTGTGGAAAAAGATGTTTGGTCCTTTATTATTGAAGGGTCAAATGATAATAAAAAATGGGACTTATTGGCAGACTGTCGTTCGGGTATTGCCGGTACTGAGTACGTAAAAGAATTGAATGGTGTATATCGGTATATCAAATTAACTATATTGGATGCCAAAAGTAAAAGTAGAGCAGGTAGCCGTTCGTTGGTCATTAAGGGGTTTGGTTCACCACGTAATGCAACGTGGTGGGAAGAGACTTCTGGTATGACAAGGTATTACCCCAAATACTATCGCCAAACGCTTAACTCTATAAAAGACAGTTTGGATATATTGCAGGCACAAGGTTATCGTAATATTGAACTTTCGGCTATATATGAAGGTGATCCTAGTGTGTGGGGAGGGCTTGGAGCTACAAATAACTATGCCATAGACCCGTCTATTGGAACATTGGAAGATTTTGAGGACCTTCTCCGTGAAGTACATGCACGGGATATGAGGCTGACTTTCTTTGGAAATGTTGGTTATTGTTGGTATAAAGCTCCTTTCTTTGAAAAAGCATGTGATGATCAGCGTAATGGTGTATATAGTAAGGAGAGGAACTGGTTTCATTTCAGTGATAAGAAGTTGAATGACAATTGGTTTTGGAGTGACAGAGCCCAGGCTTATTACTATTCGTGTTGGGGAAACTCGGATGGGGCTGAAGGACGCATTCCAAGCTACAACTTTAACAATTGGGAGTGGCAGGAAGAGTGTCGGAATTATCTGGACTTTTGGGCAGATAAGGGGGTGGATGGAATACTTCTGGATGCTCCTGAGGTCTATGATGGTATTACTGACGATATTATCAATGAGTCTATTATAAAAGTTTTAAATCGTAGAGGCATTCTAACTAATGCGGAGGGAGCTTCAAATATTGAAAAATGGATTAGCAGGTTTGATTTTAAACTAATTCAAGGTTTTGATATGTATGGTTGGGGCGGTGGAAAAAGAAGTGAGGTCTTAAATGCCAGAAGAAATCAGAACCCATGTGAATTGAATGGAAAGTTGAAGAGTTATAGAGACCGTATTGTGGCATTGGGGGCAACAACTATTACTCCACCAATGTGGGAGATTCCAGCTACTAATGAGGAGCGCCTTTTTGAATTGGCTTATTTAATTTCCATGGGGACAGTAGTAATAAACCATTATGGTGATCATCATTCGGATTATATAGCCCAATTAATTCTTGATAAGTGGCCTCAAAAGGACCAGAAGAAGTTTTATGATTTAATCAGGTTGCAGAATGGCTATAACGGGTTGGCTCCCATGGGACAGCGCACTTGTATTCCTTCAAATGATGATAGTAAGTATACTGTCTTTAAACGAAGCAATAAAGATGGGAAAGTTTCGGCCCTAGTCATTATGAATTTCCAGAATAGTACGGAAACCATTTCTGTGAATTTGAAGAATACGGGTATCTTGCTGGGACAAACTCCTCTAAATCTATTGGATGGAGATAATATACCACCTGTATTGTCTGAGGACTATCATATTACATTGCCTCCTTATGGGTATATGATACTCGGTATTCAAAATGAAGAATAAGATGTGAGAATTTCTTCTGTATAATATGTGGAGAACTACTATTATAAAAAGATAATAGATTTCTTGATCATGATTCCGTGGGGCTGGGAAGTTCCACGGAATTTTATATTTTTATTTCGCGACGATTTATCCTGCCCAGTCCTCCCTATCCAGATTTCTATATCCGATAGCTTCCGCCAAGTGTGCCGGCTGTATCAATTCGCAGCCTTCCAGGTCGGCGATGGTGCGTGATACTTTCAATATACGGTCGTAGGCGCGGGCCGAAAGGTTTAGGCGGTTCATGGCAGTTTTGAGCATGGCAAGTCCTTTGTCATCCGGACGGGCGTGGCGAGCAAGCAGTTTACTGTTCATCTGGGCATTACAATATATGCCGGGAATGTCTGCATACCTTGCTTCTTGAATTTGTCGGGCACGTATCACACGCTCGCGTATGGTGGCGCTCGATTCGCCGGGGCGAGAATCTGCCATCTCTTCAAAGGGGAGTGGGGTGACTTCAATTTGCAGGTCGATACGGTCGAGCAAAGGTCCGGATATGCGGTTCAGGTACTTTTGTACTTGTCCAGGACTGCATACACAAGCCTTGGTGGGATGCGTGTAATACCCGCATGGACACGGATTCATAGAGGCTACCAGCATAAAACTTGCCGGGTACTCTACATTGCATCGGATGCGTGACACGGTAATCTTCCTATCTTCCAGCGGTTGGCGAAGAACCTCCAATACGTTACGGCTGTACTCTGGCAGTTCATCAAGATATAAAATTCCGTTATGTGCCAGACTGATTTCACCGGGCTGGGGGAAACTTCCTCCACCGGTCATCGCTACCGTAGAAATGGTGTGGTGAGGGGCGCGGAACGGGCGTTTCGAGATGAGTCCACCGTCTTTGCCCAACTTTCCGGCAACAGAATGAATCTTGGTCGTTTCCAGACTCTCTCCCAAAGAGAGGGGAGGAAGTATAGATGGCAGACGCTTGGCAAGCATGGACTTACCGCTGCCCGGCGAACCGATGAGAAGTATATTGTGGCTGCCCGAAGCAGCTACCTCCAAGGCTCGTTTCACATTTTCCTGTCCTTTTACTTCTGCAAAGTCGAAATCGAAGTTGCTCTGCTGGGAATAGAATTCCTCGCGGGTGTTGACTAACGTAGGGGTTAATTCCTGCGTGCCATTAAAGAATTCTATAACTTCCTTGATGTTTCCCGCTCCGTACACTTTCAGATTGTTTACTACTGCCGCTTCGTGGGCATTCTGTTGCGGTACAATCATACCCTCAAACCCCAGTTCTCTGGCCTTGATGGCAATGGGGAGTGCTCCTTTGATAGGTTGCAGGCTGCCGTCAAGGCTTAGTTCACCCATCAGCAGATAGCGTTCCAGCTTATCGGACTGGATAACTTCGCTGGCGGCAAGTATGCCGATGGCTAAAGGTAAATCGTAAGCTGCACCTTCCTTGCGGATGTCAGCCGGAGCCATGTTGATGACAATATTGCTGGTCGGCATCCGGTAGCCGTTGACCTGCAAAGCAGATATGATACGTTGATGGCTTTCTTTGACCGCAGAGTCCGGCAAACCGACTAAATAGAACATACAGCCTCTGGAACTGTTGACTTCAATGGTGATGAGGGTTGCGTCAATACCTTGAACAGCCGCTCCAAAAACTTTTATGAGCACGTTTTTAGTGATTAGGGGTTAGTGATGGCAGGATAGGCTACCGTCGGTTTTGTTTTTTGAGTTTCTTTTCACTCTCTTTCTTCTCTTTTTCCTTTTGCTCTATCTCCTCCAGTTTCTTTTTGATGTCTTCCTCACTCATATTCTTCCCTTCAATTTTTCCGGAAGGGCTAAGGAACAGATTGGCAGGCAATGCTTGTATGGCGAGCTGTTTGATGGGCGCTGTGTTCCATCCGGAGAAATCACAACTCTGTTCCCACTTCAGGGTATCTCTTTTGATTGCTTCTTCCCATTCCTTTCTGTCGATATCCAAGGAAATGCCCCAGAGTGCGAATAGCTTGTTCTTTTCTTCTTTCTTGTAAATCCGGCGCAGGGCAGCGTTGGCTTCCATGCTTTGCGGGTCCCAAGATGCCCAAAAATGTATCAACAGATATTTGTCCTTAAAGCTAGTACGGCTGATTTGTGTGCCTTTGGCATTGGGCAGGTTGACGTAAGGGATGATTTTCCCGACGGATACCTTCTCTTCTTCTTGGATAAGGTCAAGCAGTTCGTCCACATATGGGCGGTCTTTCAGGCCTCCGGTCATGTGTTCTGTCATTTCTTTGATTAAGGAGAAGTCCGGTTGCGGTTTTTGCACGAAATATTTCTCCAGCAGATAGATACTTACCAGTGAAGAAGGATGGCTGTTGATGAAGGCTTCTGCTTTTTCTTCCAATGCTTTCTCCGAGGGAGTACTCAAACCTTTCAACTCTTTCTGAAAGGCGGTCAGTTCTTCATTGGGAACATTCCCCGTGATTTCCAGTGAAGTAAGTTCGGCGGCAGAGCCTTTTATCTTTATGTTGTCTCCTTTGTCCAGGTAAAGCGGATATTCTGTACCGTCACTGAATTGCAACCATGTAGAGGCAAGTGTGTCGGTGGTGAGGGTTGCAGAGAACTTGTCATCCTTGACAAGCAGAGTGTCCATACGGTTATAGAACTTGTCCGTACCATATATATAAAGGGTATCATTCCCCAGCCCTTTGATTTCACCATTTAGGTAGACTGAATTTGTATTTTTGCTGCCGCAGGCAGACAATATAATAAGCAGAAGGTATGCAAGATAGATTTTCTTCATTCCGGTTCTTTTTCTGATACTTCGTCGCGAAAATACTTCTTTTTGGTGTGAATAAAAAGAAATGCCCGACATATTTCTATGCCGGGCACGTTCTTTTCAATCTAACCTTTATTATTTGATGATATTCATAAAGTCAGTGTTAGTGAAGTATTTGGCGAATTCCAGGTCAGAAGTAGCCTTCTTTGCCAAAGCCGGTTCTTTTGCAATGGCATTCTTCAGACTGCTGGTTACCATAGATGTATTGTTGGTTCTTGCGCCAAGTACAGCCATCAGGTAGTCAGTATAAGCGTCTGGTCTTTCGATAGCAGCCAGTGTGTTCTTAGCCTTGTTGTAGTCCTTAGCCAGGATTTGTGCCAAAGCAGCGCTGTTAGTCTTAGTGTCGCCAAATGAGCTGACAGCCTTGTCGTACTGTCCTTGAGCAACATACAGATTACCCAATGCCTCGTTCAGTTCCTTAGAACCGGAAGCCTTGCTCAGATAGCTTTCTGCTGCTGTTCTGTCGCCCTTGGTCAAGGCAATCAGACCGAGATTCATGTTTGCTTCAGGAGCATCCTTGATGGAGAGAGCTTTCTTGAAGTAGCTTTCAGCCTTGTCAAGATCACCAGCCTGATAAGCCAGTTTACCTAAGTTGTTGTAAGCACGGAAATCGTTCGGGTAGATTTGAGTAGCTTTTGTGAAGATGGCTTCTTGCTTGGCAGCATCTTTAGTCAAGGTGGTGGCATACAGTAATTCTTCGATGTTCAGCTGCTTGGCATCGCTGTCGGCGAGGTTTGCGATTTCTTCGTCAGACTTACCGATGATTTCGTAGTTCAAAGTCAGGCGTGAACGACGCAGTTGCGGCAGGATTTCGTCAGCCAAAGTTTTATAAACAGAAGAGATGTTCTTGATTTCTTGTTCTCTTTGTTCAGGATCCTGATACATGGAAAGAACGCGAAGAATCAATTCTTTATCTTGGATGTTTGATTTGGATACCAGTTCCTGGAAGCCTTCCCAGTCCTGAGCTGTATACTTGGTGTCTACTGCTGCATCGATTTTTGCTTTCTTCAAATCTCTGTTGATGATTTTAGCCGTGTTGTCCTGGCGGTTCTCAGCCAGTGTAGTATTCAAGCCTACACCACCATCGGGAGAAGCGTATGCGGAGATTTCGATGTTGCTGATTTTCTTGTTTTCAGCTTCGTCTATGTTTTTCACTTCTTTGCCGAATTCTTTGGCAGTCTTCAATTCGCTGGCGCGTACGTTGGCTTGTTGAATCAAGAACATGATGTTGGCGTCATGCTTTTCTTTGATGATACGTTGGAAAGCGTCGTCACCATTGGCGGGGTTAGCGCTGCCCAATGTTTGTTCCAGCATCTCAGAAGTGGAGATTACACCATCAGCTACTTTTACAGCAGGGATAGTGACAGTCTTTTTGCCTACTGTAGCCTTGAATTCCAGATACAGTTCGGATTTGGCCATTTCCGGTACATAGTCGAAAGATGTCTTCATAGTGTAGCTGCCGCCCATCTTGTAAGAGATAGTCTGGTCGTTACCTTCTACTTTTTCGCCCTGGAACACAGCCGACTGGCCTTTAGCTTCGCCGCCATTCCATTTCAGCACAGGGGTCACTTCTACCACAGCCTTCTTGTTGAAGTACTTTTCGGGGAATTTTCCGTTGATTGTAGCGGGAACTTTACCACCCACAGCTTCCAGAACTTGAGGAGTTACGGTGAAATAATCTGATGACAATTCACCCATCTTTTTGCTGCACGATGTCATTAATGCAACAATCATTGCCATTAAAAACGGCAGATACAATTTCTTAGTCATTTTAGGTATAAATTAATTGTTTGTAATTGAAATTTGTCTATTCCATGTTAGTGTGCTGTTTAGGCATGGACATAACAACGCAAAGATATTAAATCCTATTACAGTTTGTTAACTCGTGCAGCAATTTTATCATAATTTAATGAATTTCCCGCTCTTTGCGGTACTTTATATTGCGGGGATGATGTTCTATGATTTCACTGCGCAATCTGTGCCGGTCAATATGTGTGTAAATTTCTGTTGTAGCGATAGATTCGTGGCCCAGCATACTTTGTATGGCGCGCAGGTTGGCTCCTCCTTCAAGCAGGTGGGTGGCAAAGGAATGGCGGAAGGTGTGCGGACTGATGTTTTTGGTGATGCCGGCCTTCTCTGCCAGTTCCTTGATGAGATGGAATACCATGATGCGCGAGATATTTTTGCCCCAGCGTGCCAGGAATACATAGTCTTCGAAGTCCTTCTTGATTTTCCAGCCTCCATTGCGGTCTACAAACCAGTTCCTTATCTCTTTGATGGCACGGGACGATATGGGTACAAGGCGCTGTTTGCTGCCCTTACCTTCTACCTTGATGAAGCCTTCGTCGAAATACAAGTCGGAGATTTTCAGATTGCACAGTTCCGATACCCGTAGACCGCAACTGTATAGAGTCTCGAGGATGGCCCGGTTGCGTTGCCCCTCGTTTGTGCCTAGGTCAATGGCGGAGATGATGCGGTCTATCTCTTCCACTGTCAGTACTTCTGGAAGCTTGAATCCGATTTTGGGTCCCTCCAACAGTTCGCTGGGGTCTCCCTCCAGGTAGTCGGCCATGACGAGGAAATGGAAGAATGACTTGATGCCCGACAAGATGCGTGCCTGCGAGCGGGGATGGATGCCGATGTCGTGCAGTCCGGAGGCAAAATGCTGCAAGTCATCCAGGGTAGTGTCAAGGATAGCGATACCCTCTCCTTCCAGAAAGTGCAGCAGCTTCTGTAAGTCTGTTTGGTAAGCATCCACTGTATTGGGTGAGAGTGCTTTTTCCAGTTTCAGATACTGGTGGTACTTTCTGATTATCAGCGTTTGTTTCTCCTTATTCGTGGATTTTTCTTCTGATTTCATTTCTTTTTTCTACCTTTGCTTCGCGAAAATAGGCTGCATTTCAGCAAATTGCAAATAAATTTGCATCTGCTTTCGGTTTGCACTATCTTTGCACCGCAAAGGTATAAAAAATTGTGTTATGAGGATACAGATTATTAACGGCCCCAATATAAATCTCTTGGGCAAACGTGAACCTTCCATTTACGGTAGCGTTACTTTTGAAGACTACCTTGCCGAACTCCGTAAGAAATATGCGGATGTACAGATTGACTATTTCCAGTCCAACATTGAGGGAGAGCTGATAGACAAGATTCAGCAGGTAGGTTTTGATGTGGACGGCATCATTTTGAATGCGGGTGCTTACACCCATACGTCCATCGCTCTGCAGGATGCTATCCGTTCGGTCACTTCTCCGGTGGTTGAGGTGCATATCTCTAATGTACATGCCCGCGAGGCTTTTCGTCATGTGTCCATGATTTCCTGCGCTTGTAAAGGTGTCATTCTCGGTTTCGGGCTGAACTCCTACCGTCTGGCCATGGAGGCGTTAAAAGATTATTAAATAAAATAGGTATATAGATTATGTTATTGAAGCAAACGAAGATTGTCGCAACGATTTCTGACCAGCGCTGTGATGTTGATTTTATAAAGCAGTTGTTCGATGCAGGTATGAATGTTGTACGTATGAATACTGCACATCTTGGCCGTGAAGGTGCCGAGAAGTTGATAAACAATGTGCGTACGGTTTCCAACCGCATCGCTATCCTGATGGATACGAAAGGACCGGAGGTCCGCACGACGGTTCTGGCTGAGCCCATTCCTTTCAAGGCGGGCGACCGCGTGAAGGTGGTAGGCAACCCGGAGCAGGAGACTACCCGTGAATGTATCTCGGTATCCTATCCCCATTTCGTCAAAGACTTGAATGTGGACGGCCATATCCTTATTGATGACGGTGACTTGGAGTTGGTTGTTGTAGAGAAGACCCCCGACTACCTGCTCTGCGAAGTACAGAATGAGGCTACTCTGGGCAGCCGCAAGAGCGTCAACGTTCCCGGCGTCCGCATCAATCTGCCTTCTCTGACGGAGAAGGACCGCACCAATATTCTTTATGCCATTGAGAAGAACATAGACTTCATTGCCCACTCCTTTGTGCGCAATAAGCAGGATATACTCGACATCAAGGCGATTCTTGACGCTCATAACAGCGATATCCGTATTGTGGCTAAGATTGAGAACCAGGAAGGCGTTGATAATATCGATGAAATCCTGGAAGTAGCCGACGGTGTGATGATAGCTCGCGGTGACCTCGGTATTGAAGTTCCGCAGGAACGTATTCCGGGCATCCAGCGTGTGCTCATCCGCAAGTGTATTCTTGCCAAGAAGCCGGTGATTGTTGCCACACAGATGCTTCATACCATGATTTCCAATCCGCGTCCCACCCGTGCGGAGGTAACGGACATTGCCAATGCCATCTATTATCGTACGGATGCCTTGATGTTGAGCGGTGAAACCGCCTATGGAAAGTATCCGGTAGAAGCGGTGAAGACGATGACCAAGATTGCCGCCCAAGCGGAGAAAGACAAGCTGTCTGACAACGATATCCGTATTCCGCTGGACGAGAACAGCAACGACGTGACTGCGTTCCTGGCCAAACAAGCGGTAAAGGCTACCACCAAACTGAAAATCCGTGCAATCATCACCGACAGTTACAGCGGCCGTACTGCCCGTAACCTTGCCGCTTTCCGTGGCAAATATCCGGTGTTGGCCATCTGCTACAAGGAAAAGACCATGCGGCACCTTGCCCTTTCCTACGGTGTGGAAGCTATCTATATGCCCGAACTTGCCAACGGGCAGGAGTATTACTTTGCAGCCTTGCGCCGCTTGTTGAAGGAAGGTCGTTTATGTCCTACGGACATGGTGGGCTACCTGAGTAGCGGTAAGGAAGGCACACAGACCTCTTTCCTTGAAATCAATGTCGTAGAAGATGCCTTGAAGCATGCTGAAGATAGTGTGCTGCCTAACAGTAACAGATACTTGTAGGATAAGGGATTAAGGATAAGGGGTTAGGGATTAGCGGTTAATGATTAATTAATAATTGTGCGCAGAACTAACCCCTAACCCCTAATCCCTTATCCCTAACCTATAATCCATTAACAAAGTGACGATTGACGAATACATTTTGCAGCACATTGATGATGAGGGCGATTATCTGAAAGCGCTCTATCGCGACACGCATGTCAAGTTGCTATATCCCCGCATGGCTTCCGGACATTTGCAGGGGCGTATGCTCAAGATGTTTGTCCGGATGATTCGTCCCCGGCAGGTGCTGGAGATAGGGACTTATAGCGGGTATTCCGCACTTTGCATAGCAGAAGGACTGCCGGAGGGCGGGATGCTGCATACGTTTGAAATCAACGACGAGCAGGAGGACTTCACCCGTCCGTGGCTGGAGAATTCCGATTACGCGGATAAAATCAGGTTCTACATTGGCGATGCCTTGGAGCTGGTACCGCAACTGGACCTCACTTTCGACCTTGCCTTCATTGACGGAGACAAGCGCAAATACATCGATTATTATGAAATGGTGCTCGCCCGCCTTTCCGGCGGTGGATATATCATTGCCGACAATACCTTGTGGGATGGCCATGTGCTGGAAGAACAACCCCATCGCACAGACCTGCAGACAATCAGTATCAAAGCCTTCAATGATTTGGTGGCGTGGGATGCGCGTGTGGAGAAAGTCATTCTCCCCCTGCGTGACGGATTGACGATTATCCGTAAGAAGTAACTGTTTTTTTTATCTTTTTCTCAGCAGCCGCTTGCTGAGGTATCTCACCGGATACCATACGGACAAGAAGCCTACAGTGATGACCGTTAAGAATACCAGAATAATATCCGTGGCATGTACACTTACCGGATAAGCGTCCACTACAAAACTTCCATTGCCTCCCCCCAATGAAATCAACCCGAAACGTTGCTGCAGAAAGCACAGCAACAATCCTAAAACGATGCCGGAGAGGGCGCCGAATACAGAAATCATCCTGCCTTCGAACAAGAAGATGCGCGCTATGAGGCGGTCGTCGGCACCCAGGTTGCGCAGTGTCTCCACATCCTCCCGTTTGTCCAGTATCAGCATGGACAGCGAACCGATGACATTGAAGCATGCGATACCCAGAATGAAGGTGAGGAAGAGATAAGAGATGAGTTTCTCTATTTCCATGATGCGGAAAACATCGGCCTGCTGCTCGTAGCGGTTCTGTACAATGAATCGGTCGCCGAGAATGCCTGCTATTTTCTTTTGTACGGAGCCGATGTTGGAACCGGGTTTCAGTTTCATCTCGATGGCAGAGACTTCCGTGTCATAATTGAACAGACGGCGGGCAAAGTCAAGTGACGTCAGTATGTAGCGTGAATCGTATTTTTGCTGGTTGACGGCAAAGATGGCGCCGGGCGAGAAGAGATACTCCCGGTTGAAAGCCGCAGTGGGGTTGGCTATGTTTACCCGTACGTTCCGTTTGGGGGCATAGACCTGCAACGGGTCTACGAACTGAATGCCGGTGCCCAACTCGGATATAAGTTCCACACCCAGAAAACCATAGTTCACCACCGAGTCGCTCAGTAGGAACTTTCCCGTCCCATAGAGCAAGCTGTCGATGGATGTAAGCTGTTCGAAATTGTCCTCCACTCCCTTGATGACGGCCATTGCCTGGCGGTCCTTGTACTGCACCATGGCATTCTCTTCCAGTGTTTCCGTCCACACGTCAATCTCGGACAGGGCGTGTACTTGCCGGATGCACGCTTCGTGCGGGTCGAAAACCTTACCTTCGCGGACGGTGATTTTCAGTTCCGGGTCGAAGGCTGTGAAAAAGCCTGCCACCATGTCCTGAAAACCGTTGAACACGGACAAGGTGCATACCAACGCCAACGTAGCCAATGCCACTCCACACACCGAAATACCGGAGATGATATTAATGGCATTGTGTTTCTTCTTGGAGAAGAGGTAGCGGCGGGCTATAAAGAAGGGAAGGGACATTATTTCAGCAGTTCGTCAATTCGTTCCAGATAGTCCAGTGAGTCGTCTACGAAGAACTTCAGTTCGGGGATAATGCGTAGTTGGTGGCGTACGCGGGTACCCAGTTCAAAGCGTATGGATTTCATGTTTCCGTTGATGTTCTTGACTATTTCTTCGCTTTTCTCCGAGGGGAATATACTGAGATAAGCGCGTGCCACGCTCATGTCGGGGCTGATGCGTACGGCACTGACGGAAATCAGTATGCCGGGCATGGACTTGGTTTGCAACAAGAAGATATCACTCAGTTCCTTCTGCAGGAGACGGGCTATTTTATTTTGTCTGGTAGTTTCCATACTGTTCATTTTTTTATGCTGGGGTGCAGCCTGTTTTCACGTTAGCAAAGTTACTGAAATATATCGTTCTGCCGACTGTTTATAGCTTTTTTTTCATTCTTTTCCCTATTGTAGGGTTCATTCTTTTCCGTTCTGTCGATGAGATATGCCTTTTCGTAGATTCTATTTGTTGTTCTTGTTATGCTTCCCTAACTTTGATGTCAGTTCGGAGAACTGCTGATGATGAGTGAAGAAGGAAGAGAACCATTCCGTTATAGAAGAGACTCTCTCTAAATAGCGTTTTTTCATGTATTATTGACTTGAACCGTTTTTACCCGGGAGGGTAGAAACGGTTTTTTTGCGCATCTGACCGGGCTTTCTTGTCTCTTGCATAGGCTTCCGTTGTGTGTTACATAGGCTTCTGTTGTGTTTTGCACGGTGGCTTGTCTTGAGAAGCCTTTGGGTTTATCATGTGCGCACGGCTGTGGTACGCCTTTTCCACAGTCGTGAAGAAGACGTGCCACGGCTGTGAAGAATATGCTTCACAGCCGTGGTTTTTCATCAATATATAGGGGTTGACAGAACAGACATAAGGGAATGACAGAACAAACATGAGGGGATAACGGAACGGACATAAGCACTCGACGCATTCCGTATCAGGGTATGAATAGCGGAATGCGTCGGGTGCTTGTGGGGGAATGATATGATATTTGTTCTTATGCCTTTACATACTTCCTTTTGGCTATCAGCACTGCCACGATGATACCTATCACCAGCAGCGCCAGTGCTCCGTAGGCGATGCCTTCCGTCACGTGCAGGCTGGTGGGGTCAAAGCGCATTTCGATGGTGTGCTGTCCGGCAGGAACATACATTGTGCGCAGGATATAGTCGGCGCGTGCCAGTTCGGCAGGCTGTCCGTCGATGGTTACGTGCCAGCCGTCCGGATAATAGATTTCGGAGAATACGGCAATACCGTCTTGGGCATTGTTCGTTTCGTACGTCAGGCGGTTAGGTGTGTAACTTGTCAGGCGGATGCTGGAGAGGCTGTCTTTATAACTTTCCGTGGCACCTTTCAGCACATCCTTGAAGCGGGCATCCACTACGGCTGTCTCCGTAGGTATGATGCTGTCCAGGGCGTCAATCTCTTCGTTGGCGTTGTTCACATACTGCACCTTGTTTACAAACCATGCATTGCCGTAGGCGTGCGGGTTGAGGATGGGAACGGTTTGTCTTTGCTGTCCTGCAGGGAAGATGAAGTATTTGGTGTTTAGCATGTTCAGTACGCGGAACTTATTGGCATCCACGCTGTCCATCTCACCTCCGGCGGTGGCAATGGCCTTGTAGGCCGCCTGCATTTCGGGAGAGATGTGATGCTCTATCATTTCCTGGTAGCGGCGCAGCTTGGCCGGGTGATAACCGCCGACGCTTTTGTGCCAGTAGGAGGTGTTGTTGTCATCGAAGGTGCTGGTGGCAAAGTTCAATACACGATAGTCCAAGCTGGTATCTTGTAGTATCAGCTCGTCTGTATTTGTCTTGGTGAAGGTTTCCGTACGGATGGAGTGGGGCACGAACTGGGCATCATTCAGATAGCGCTTGTTGACCCCCCACATATCTGCCAGGCAGAGTATGGTGATACCTGCAATGGTCAGCGAGCTGCGCAGCTTGCCGCTTGCATAGAGCCAGAGCAGGCTGCAGCCGATGCCTATGATGATGAAGCTACGCAGGGCGTCGCTGCTGACGAGTTCGGCACGCATCTCTCCCAAGTTGGCAAGGATGCCGGAGAGCTCGTTGGCGGGTATCATCTGCTGGTTGACGGCATTCTGCAGCATCTGTGCCTCTTGGGCGGGCACGTAGCCGGAGCCGATGCTGCCCGGGGCAACGGCAAGCAGCAGGGCGATGCCTGCAGTGAGCAGCAGGCTGATGCCGAGGGGCTTCTTTTCCTGTTTTAAGATTTCCGGCTCTTCGAGCAGGCGTTTCAGGGCAAAGATAGCCAGCAAAGGTATCGTGAACTCTGCTATGACAAGGATGGAGGACACGGCGCGGAACTTGTTGTACAACGGGACGTAATCGATGAAGAAATCCGTCAGCGGCATGAAGTTCTTGCCCCAGGACAAGACGATGGAGAAGAAGGTGGCTCCTATCAATGCCCACTTCAACGGTCCTTTCACGATGAAGCATCCCAGTACGAACAGAAACAAGACGAATGCTCCGACGTAGACGGGACCCGACGTCATGGGCTGGGTACCGAAATATTGTGTCAGTGAGCCGTACAGACTGCTGTACATCGGGTTTGCCTTGCTCATGGCAGTTTCACTCTGGCTGAGGGCGGCAGATGCTCCGCCTTTGAAGTTGGGCACCAGCAGAGTCAGTGTTTCGTCGATGCCGTAGCTCCACTGGGTGATGTAGTCGCGGTCCAGCCCGCTACTGGTCTGCTTGGCAGCGTCGCCGGTCTGCACCAGTTCGCTTTTGCCGCGCATGGTTTCTTTGCTGTAGGCATAGGTGTGATAGAGGTTGGATACGTTGGCGGCTATGCCGACGAGGGCTGCCACAATCAGTACGGCACTTGCCTTGAAGAACTGGGGCAATGTCTTGGTACGCCATGCTTTCTCGAAGTAGGCTCCCACAAAGAAAAGGATGACGAAGAAGAAGTAATAGGACATCTGCACGTGGTTCGAGGTGATTTGCAGGGCCACGAACAAGGCGGTGAGGATGCCTCCCCACAGCAGTTTCCCACGATAGGCGAGCACAATGCCTGCTATGGTGGGCGGCACGTAGGCAAGGGTGATGAACTTCCAGATGTGTCCGGCAGATATCAGGATGAAGAAATAGGACGAGAATGCCCACATGATACCGCCCAGTCCGGCCAGCCAGACCGGTATGCCGAAGACGCGCAGCAGGATGTAGAAGCCGAGCATCAGCATGAATGTGAGGCACACATAGTCGGGCAGGAAGAGTTGGTAGGCTTTCTGTACCCACTGCAGTGACTTGGTGGAGTCATACGAAGGGGCTATCTGATACATGGGCATACCGCCGAACAGCGAGTTTGTCCAACGGCTGCGTTCGCCCGTCTGTTCGTAATACTCCTTGACTTCTTGTCCTGCCCCTGCTCCTGCAGCCGTGTCGTGCTGAAAGAGAATACGGTTTTCTATATCCGCCGGGAAGAAGTAGGCGAAGGAAAGGAGGACGAATGCCAAGATGGCAATAAGGTCGGGAAGAAGCTTCTTCATGAGTTATAAGTTATGAGTTATCAATTAATCAATTGTGGGGCAAAGATAGTGCAAACCGAATACAGAACTTTCATGCTTGCGTGAAAAAGTTTTGTTGAGGTGCAGCCTATCTTCGCTTTTGTGGCAAAGATACATAAATGCAGATTGTTATTGTCACGTTATCGGCAGAATGTTGTACCTTTGCCTTTCCAAAAAAAGATTAAAGTGCTTTAATGGTAATATGCAAGCTTAAATTATTATAGATATGACAATAGGGATAATCAGTGCAATGGACAGCGAACACCGCCGGTTGGTGGAGCGCTTGCAGGATAAGAATACGTCGGGCGATGGTAGTTTCCGCTATGTGGAAGGTACATTGGGCGGTAACCATGTAATCTTGACGCAATGCGGCATCGGTAAGGTGAGTGCAGCGGTAGGAGCTTCGGAACTGATACGGCGCTTTTCTCCGGACTGCATCGTCAGCACCGGTGTGGCGGGCGGCATTGATGCTTGCCTGAAGGTGACGGATGTAGTGGCAAGCCAACGTCTGGTGTATCACGACGTCTGGTGCGGCGACGGTAACGAGTACGGACAAGTGCAAGGTTTCCCCGCCTCTTACGAGGGGTGTCCCTCTCTGTTGAAACATGCCTTGTCGCTGAACGAAGCCGGAATGGAAAGCCGCATCCACAGCGGACTTGTCTGTACCGGCGACCAGTTCATCACCAACCGTACGGAGCTGGATACCATCAAGCAACGTTTCCCCGACGGTCTTGCCGTTGATATGGAGTCTGCCGCCATTGCGCAGACTTGCTATCTGTACAATGTTCCTTTTCTCAGCTTCCGCATCATCAGCGACACACCCGGAGTAGAGGACCATGCTTCGCAGTATGCCGATTTCTGGGGAACCATGGCAGAGCGTTCGTTCCTCACGATATGGACCTTCCTCTCCACCCTTCCCAGCAATTTATAACTCATAACTTATAACTTATAACTCATGAAGAAGATTCCCAGTTTTACAATCGACCACATCCGCTTGTTGCGCGGCATTTACGTATCCCGCCAGGATGAAGTGAACGGAGAAACAGTCACTACTTTCGACATCCGTATGAAAGAGCCCAATCGCGAGCCTGCTTTGGGACAAGGTGCTCTGCATACTATCGAACATCTTGCCGCCACCTACCTGCGCAATGACCCGCAGTGGCAGGACAAGATTATCTATTGGGGTCCCATGGGCTGCCTCACCGGTAATTATCTGCTGATGAAAGGTGACTTGAAGCCGCAGGACATACTGGCACTGATGCAGGACACCTTCCGCTTTGTTGCCGAATATGAAGGTGAAGTCCCCGGTGCCGCTCCGCAAGATTGCGGCAACTACCTGCTCCACGACCTTCCGATGGCTAAATGGGAGTCTGCCAAATACCTGCATGAGGTCTTGGAACAGATGAAAGAGGAGAATATGAAGTATCCGGAAAAAGAAGAAAAATAAGGGGGTTAGCGATTAGGGATTAAGGATGGGTTTATGCCTATATTAAAGTCTATGCGGCCCCAAATAATCCCTAATCGCTAACCCCTTATCTCTTATCCTTTATTATCACACAATCTCAATCCCCTGCTCCTTGCAAAGCTGTAATCCCAGGTCTTTCAGCTTGAATTTCTGTATCTTGCCACTTCCCGTCATGGGGAATTCTTTGATGAAGAAGATATACTTGGGTATCTTGTAGCGTGATATTTTGCCGATGCAGAAGTCTCGTACATCCGATTCGTGCATATCCACTCCTTCGTGCAGGATGATGAAAGCGCCTACGGCTTCACCGTACTTCTTAGAGGGAATGCCGGCTACCTGCACGTCTTTTACGCCTTCCAGTTGATAGAGGAACTCTTCTATCTCGCGGGGATAGATATTTTCACCACCGCGGATAATCATGTCCTTGATGCGTCCTGTAATGCGGTAATTGCCGTCCTCGTCCTTTATTCCAAGGTCTCCCGAGTGCAGGAAGCCGTTCTCATCAATGACTTCGGCTGTGGCTTCCGGGTTTTTGTAGTAACCCTTCATGGTGTTGTATCCGCGGTTGCACATTTCACCTTGTACGCCTACGGGACACTCTTCTCCGGTTTCGGGGTCGATAACCTTTACTTCCGTATGTTCAAAGTCGTGTCCTACGGTATTGCAACGTACATCGAACGGGTCGTCTATCCGGGTGGCGGTCATTCCGGGAGCAGCTTCGGTCAGCCCGTAAACGCTGGTTACCTTCATGTACATTTTCTCTTCCACCTGCTTCATCAGCTCTACCGGGCAGAGGGAACCTGCCATGATACCCGTACGGAGGCTGGACATGTCGAACATGTCGAACATCGGATGGTTCAGTTCGGCAATGAACATGGTGGGTACGCCGTAAAGTGCCGTGCAGCGCTCCTTGTGGATAGAGGCGAGCACTACCAGTGGGTTGAAGCGTTCCACCATTACTTCTGTACAGCCGTGTGTCAGGCAGTTCATGGTGGCAAGTACCACGCCAAAGCAGTGGAACAATGGTACGCAGACGCAGAGCTTGTCATCGGCGGTAAACTTCATGTGCTCACCGGTAAGGAAACCGTTGTTGGCAATGTTGTAGTGGGTCAGCATGACGCCTTTCGGGAATCCCGTAGTGCCGGAGGTGTATTGCATGTTCACTACATCGTGGCAAGTGACCTGACTTTTGAGTTCATTCAGGCGGCTGTCTTCTATATTGTTGCCCAAGAGAAGTATTTCGGCCGTGTTGTACATGCCCCGGTGCTTCTCCTGCCCCACGTAGATGACGTTTTTCATATAAGGGAAACGTTCGCTTTTCAAGTGTCCGCGTTGGCAGGTCTTCAGTTCCGGAAGCATGGTATAGGTCATCTGCACAAAGTCACTGTCCTTTTCGCCATTGACGATGCAGAGGGTATGCATGTCGGAGTTCTGGCAGAGATATTCCAGCTCGGACTGTTTGTAGTTGGTGTTTACCGTTACGTAGACGGCACCTATCTTGGCGCAAGCGTATAATAGAGTCAGCCAGTCGGGTACGTTGGCTGCCCAGATACCTACGTGTGTTCCCCGCTCCACGCCGATGGCGATAAGTCCTTTGGCCATGTCGTCCACCCGGCGGTTGAACTGGCTCCAGGTGAAACGCAGGTTGCGGTCAGAGTAAACGATATATTCTTTGTCTGGTGTTGTTTCGGCCCAATGTTCCAACCATTGGCCGAGGGTACGTTCGTATAACATGATGTGGAAGTTGAAAGTGGAAAGTTGAAAGGTGAAAATAGAAAGTATTTATCATTTTCCATTTTCACCTTTCAATTTTCCATTAATTTAAATTGGTGTATAAACTACTGCAAGTATCTTGGCTGCCTGCCCTTCATAGGCGTGTACGTGGTGCGGAACGATGGAATCGTAATAGATGCTGTCACCTTCTTCGAGCAGGTAGGTGTTTTTGCCGTAACTGATTTCCATGGTTCCTTCCATCACCATGATGAATTCTTCGCCTTCGTGTGAGGAGAGTACAAAGTCACTGTCGTCCGTAGCGGCCACATCAATGATAAACGGCTCCATGTGGCGGTCGGCTTTGGATTTGGAGAGTGAATGATACTCCATATGCTTGCGGCTGTGGATGGCATTGTTGGAGAAACTGATGCTGTTCTGCGACTCGTCCTTACGGCAGACCACGGGACCGTTCTCATCCTGGTCGTCAAGAAAAGTTCCCAAACGTACACCCAGCACACGCGCTATCTTGATGAGGGGAGCCAGTGACGGGAGGTCGATGTTGTTTTCTATACGTTCAATCTGTTCGATAGCAAGTCCCGAACGCTGTGCCAGTTCTTCCATACTGATGGATTGGCTTTCACGGAGTGATTTTATTTTTTCTCCTACGATTTTGCTGGTATCCATAATGATAGTATTTTCTGTCTAAAGGTTATAATTTATAGCTGTTAAACCGCAAAAATAAGAGAAACTTTTACTTGATGCAACATTCTGAGGGAAAATATTGCTGAAATATCTCCGGTGGTCGGCTTATTTGTATAATATTCTTCTGTTCTGTTTCTCTTTCTTCCCCAAAGTTCTGTTTATAGCCGCTTCAAGTCTTGTTCCGATACGTGCTTTCCTTTGTACGCTTTGCCTGCTGCATTGAAACGATAGCTTAGGTTCAGGGAGAAGCTGCGCGAGTCCGGGTTTGCCTTTTTCGTATAGGTCAGCCGGGGACCGAACAGCATGAAGGAGCCATACCGGGAATTCCACAGGTCATTGGCTTGCAGTCCGAGCGTCAGCCTTTTGTTGAAGAATGTTTTGCGGATGCCGGCGTTTATGCCCCAATAGGAACGTTGCAGCATGGCGCCGAAGTTGCCTTCGCTCTGGTAGTCGGCATCAAGGGAGAGAATCCACTCGTCCGGAAGCTGGAGACTGTTTTGCAGAAAGAGGTAAATGCTGCCGCGGTTCATATTCTTGCTACTGCCTTGATTGGTGACTTTGAAGAACGGTTGGGCGAAGTAGATGCCGAGCTCCGGTTTCCAGATGCCGACGGTGGGTGACAGATGGGCAGAGGCGGTGAGATACTGCATCCGTTTGAAATTTCCGGTAGTGAAGATGACAACATCCAGATTGTCCTCGTATTCTTTGGTCATGAAGGCAATGGCATTGCGGCGGTATTGGTAGTTAAGTCCGAATTGTACCCACTTGTAAAGGGCCGTGAACTGCAGGTCGTGGTTGGTTTCGGGGGTGAGCAGTGGGTTTCCGCCTTCGTAGATGAAACGGTTGTTATAACTCAGTGTGCTACGTAGCTGGAAGAAGCTGGGGCGGTTGCTTTTGGCTGTATAGCTGAGATTGGCTTGGGCTTTGCCGAGAGGAAAGTCTACCGATAGGTTGGGGCACCAGTCATTGTAAGTACGACTTTGACCGGACACGTACTTTTCCTGCTCCCAATAGTCGGAGACGGCATGCTCGAAGCGCAGTCCTGCAAGAAGGCTGATTTTTCCTAATGTCAGTGAGTATTCGGCAAAGACGGCGGACTTGCTTTCGTCGATTCGACTGTCTGTATCGGGAAGTATGTGCTGCCGGTTCAGGAAATTGTCATTTCGCCGGATGAAGGTGTAATCGGCACCGGTCTTCAGTTCACCTTTCCAAAGGGGATGGGTCAGAATCAACTTGGCGGCATAAAGGCGGTTGTCGGCGTGGTTGAAAGAGCTGATGTCGCGATTGCCTTCGGTCTGGCTTTCTTCTTTAGCCTCCTGGTGATTATAACTTTTTCCGTATACCAGGTCGGTGTTGAAGTTTATGTGGAGTTGCTTTATGCTGCCCTGATAGTAGGCATTCAGCTGGTGCCGGTTGGTTTGCTGCAAGTTTTGGGAGGAATGTATGGTGTGATCGGCCAATTCTTCATTTGCCCGGACGGTATATGCCGAATGGTCACTGCTGTGATAATCGGGGGTACGATGAAACTCATAGGAGGCACCGAGGCTGTGTTGGGGGTTGAAGTCGTAACTGGCGCTTGCTTTTCCTCCGGCAAGTAGTCTCTTATTATATAAGTGAACCCGGTTATTTACATCCCATTGTATTTCGGACGGTATCTGGTAGCGAACCTCCTGGTGGCGTTTTCTGTTTTCATAATTGGTGTACAGCATGCCCAGCAGGGACAGTCCTTTCTTCTGATAATTCAGATTGACTTGTCCGTAATGGCTGTTGCGTCTCCGTTGGGTGATTCCTGCACGGAAATTACCGCCAAAACTGTCTCTTTTGTTACGTACGGTGCGTATGCGTACAACGGCTTTAACGGTAGCATCGTACTCTGCACCCGGGTTGGTGATGAGCTCCACTTTTTCAATATCGGCGGCAGAGAGGCGTTGCAGCTCGGAGTTGTCTTGCAGAAGGCGGTTGTCTATATAGATGACCGGTGTCCCTTTGCCAAAAACGGTATACCCCTCATCAGAGGAGCGCAGTCCGGGGATATGTTTCAATACGTCGTTGGCATCATTCAAGGATGCGAGCAGGGTTTGCCGTACGCTTGTCTCCAACTTTCCGCCCTTTAGTCGGAAAACGGGGCGGGCGGCGGTGATGACGGTTTCCGCAAGTAGCACGGCATCGGTTTGCAATATCCAGTTGTGGGTACTCCCGGTGGGGCAAGGCTGGCAAAGGGGTTTGTAACCGATGGAAGAAACTTGTAGTAGATAGTTTCCGGGAGCGGGAGGGAGAAGTTCAAAACTACCGTCGCTTCGGCTACACGTTCCTTGTATGAAGGTGGAATCTTCGGAAAGGAGGGCGATGTTGGTAAACTCTATCGGTTGCTTTTCCTCTGTGAGAATTTTACCTCGGATGGAGGGTGTTGCCGGGCTGGTTTGTGCTTTTGTTGTCGTGACGCTCATTAGGAGCAGGGCAAGAATACATATTATCTGTTTCATGTTCCGGTTGTTGTTTGATTTCGGGACACGAAGGTATCCGCTTTCTGCCGGGATGGAAGAAACAAAAAGCGGATAGTTGTCTGACATTTGCCTGACAATAGACTGACAATACTTTCTTTTGTCCTTTTAAAGGGGGAAGATGATTACTTTTCTGTATCCATCTCTCCGGTGAACGAGATGGACTGTTTGTTCATGGGTTGCACATGGATACTGGTAGAACCATCGGGAAAGATGGTGAGGCGGTACTCATAATTGTCTTCATCACTACGGGTCTTGAAGTCTATTTGGATTTTGCCTTTTTTGAGTGCTCTGGTTGTGTATCCGGTGATGGATGCATTGAAATTCAGGCTCTTGCCTCCTCCATACGGAGCATTGTAGGCCACTCCAAAGTAAGGCAGGTAAGAGAAAACGGAGTCGTTTCTGATTTCCAGTGTGTAGTTGGTGGTCAAGTTACGGCTACCGCCTCTCATCGGTTGCATCCGATCTACGTTGATTTTGTATTGTTTAGCAGCAATAGCTTCTTTTACAGCACGTTCAGTGCGCTCTTTCTTTTCGTTACGGTTTTGGGCGGTTGTCGGCATTGCGACAGTCAGGCAGATTAGCCCTAATAGGATAAGTTTGTTAGTCTTCATGATTCTATAATGTTTAGGTTTTTATTTCCAGTCCGTAGGCGCGGCCACGATCTGTTGTTATTCTGAGGTTGCTGTTATCCTCGACAATGGGCTTCAGACGCCGTATCAATGTGTAAAGCGTTTCGTCTGCATTGTCTTTTCCCGGCCATAGCGATTGGCAGATGTCGGATTTGAAAAGTAGGTGTGAGGAAGAAAGGTAGAACATCTCCATCAGTGTGTACTGCATGGGGGTGAGTTTTAGCTTTTCCTGCTGTTCGTTATAGAAGCAGGCTTCCTGGAGGGAAAGCGAAAGGTTGCCGAAGGTAATGAAGTTTTCTTGTTGCTGCCCGTTACTGGCATTAGTCTTTGTGCGCCGACGGAAATAGAAAAAGGTGAATCCTCCCCACAGCAGGGCGGCCAATAGCAATGTTGCCGGAATTGTCTGCTTGGATAAGCTGAACAGCATGGTAGCTGAGCAACGGGCATATCCCCGGAAGGAAAGTGTCAGTCCAGATGCATCGGCTGTGGTGGAGAGCCATACCAATGTGTCGCTGGCAAGACATCCGGCAGGAATCTCATTGAATACGGTGGCGGGAGAGTTCTTTTTCAGTATATGCAGCGAAAGGGTAGAGACATCTTTCAATCCGGTGATGGACAATGCTTCGGTAAAGGCTCTGTGGGAACCGTTTACAGAAACGGGGGCACCTATCACTTCTTGTAGTTTGGCATAAGTCTGGATTGTGTCCGCATTCAACCATAATCCCTTGTTCTGCAATACTGTGCGTTGCAGTGCCTGGTTCAGGTCAGAGACCACACGTTGTTCTGCCTGCGAATAGCTGCGATAACCGAAGCCGAATGATAGCAGTATCAATAGAAAAGTGATTGCTATCGAAAGATTTGCTGCTGATACTTTTCTTTTCATGGATACAAAATTAGGTATAAATCGGATTATGAACAAAAAAGGAAGTTTCCTTTTGGAAAACTTCCTTTTTTAATGGTTTTGCCGCAAGTAGATTACTTACGCAAGCCGAGTTCTTTGACGATAGCACGATATCTGGTGATGTCGCGGTCCTTCAGATAAGTCAGCAACGCACGGCGTTTACCTACCAACATAGTCAAAGCTCTTTCTGTACTATAATCCTTTCTGTTGAGCTTAAGGTGCTCAGTCAGACGAGCAATACGGTAGGAAAACAAAGCTATCTGAGCCTCAGCTGAGCCAGTATCAGTGTTAGACTTTCCGTATTTGCCGAAGATTTCTTGCTTTTTAGCAGCGTCTAAATACATAATGTTTAATTAAAAGTTATTATAAATATTCCCTTTCGGGGCTGCAAAGATAGGGATAAACTTTTATATCACAATGATATTCAGCAAAAAAATCATATCTATACTGCATATCTAATCCAAAATCACTAACTTTGTCGCCTGAAAATAATAGGTATTATATGCAAAAGATTAGAAACATTGCAATTATTGCCCATGTGGACCATGGGAAAACGACGCTCGTTGACAAGATGCTTTTGGCCGGAAACCTTTTCCGCAGCAACCAGAGCACAGGTGAATTAATGTTGGATAACAATGACCTGGAGCGTGAACGAGGTATAACGATTCTCTCAAAGAACGTTTCTATCAACTACAAAGACACCAAGATTAACATTATTGATACTCCGGGACACAGTGACTTCGGAGGTGAAGTGGAACGTGTATTGAATATGGCGGATGGATGCATTCTGCTTGTGGATGCTTTCGAAGGTCCTATGCCGCAGACACGGTTTGTATTGCAGAAAGCTCTGCAGATTGGTCTGAAACCTATCGTTGTTGTGAATAAGGTGGATAAGCCAAATTGCCGTCCCGAAGAAGTGTACGAGATGGTGTTCGACTTGATGTTCAGCCTGAATGCAACCGAGGACCAGCTGGATTTCCCCGTTATCTACGGTTCTGCCAAGAATAATTGGATGAGTACCGACTGGCAGCAGCCGACTGATAACATTTATCCGCTTCTGGACTGTATCTTGGAGAATATTCCTGCCCCCGAACAGTTGGAGGGTACACCGCAAATGCTGGTTACTTCGCTGGATTATTCTTCGTATACCGGGCGTATTGCTGTGGGCCGCGTACACCGTGGCATATTGAAAGAAGGCATGAATGTGTCTTTGGCAAAGCGTGACGGGAGTATCGTGAAATCAAAAATCAAGGAATTGCATACATTCGAAGGTATGGGCCGTGTAAAGGTGCAGGAAGTGTCTTCCGGTGACATCTGTGCGTTGGTAGGTATCGAAGGATTCGAAATCGGAGATACGGTCTGCGATTACGAAAATCCGGAAGCGTTGCCGCCTATTGCCATTGATGAACCTACGATGAGTATGCTCTTCACCATTAATGACTCTCCGTTCTTCGGTAAGGAAGGTAAGTTTGTTACTTCCCGCCACATCCACGACCGTTTGATGAAGGAGTTGGATAAGAATCTTGCACTTCGCGTGCGCAAGAGCGAGGAAGACGGCAAGTGGATTGTTTCCGGCCGTGGCGTGCTTCATCTTTCCGTACTGATTGAGACCATGCGTCGTGAAGGGTATGAGTTGCAGGTAGGGCAACCGCAGGTAATCTTCAAGGAGATTGACGGCGTGAAATGCGAACCTATTGAAGAGCTTACCATCAATGTTCCCGAAGAATATGCCAGCAAGATGATTGATATGGTGACCCGTCGTAAAGGTGAAATGGTGAAGATGGAAAGTGCCGGCGAACGTGTAAATCTTGAGTTCGACATGCCGTCGCGCGGTATCATCGGTCTGCGTACCAATGTGTTGACCGCTTCTGCCGGCGAGGCTATCATGGCACACCGTTTTAAGGAATATCAACCGTATAAGGGTGAGATTGAACGGCGTACCAACGGTTCTATGATTGCCATGGAGTCCGGTACGGCTTTTGCCTATGCCATTGACAAGTTGCAGGACCGCGGCAAATTCTTCATTTTCCCGCAGGAAGAGGTTTATGCAGGCCAGGTAGTGGGCGAGCATTCCCATGACAACGACTTGGTGATTAATGTAACGAAGTCCAAGAAGCTTACCAATATGCGTGCCAGTGGTTCGGATGACAAGGCACGTCTGATTCCTCCCGTACAGTTCTCTCTTGAGGAGGCACTGGAGTACATCAAGGAGGATGAATATGTGGAAGTTACTCCTAAATCAATGCGTATGCGTAAGGTTATCCTCGATGAGCTTGAGCGTAAACGCGCAAACAAGAACTGATAAACAGAAGAGTTTTAGTTGTTATATATGAAAGGAGTGCCCCGCCGAAAGGTGAGGCACTCCTTTTTATTGTCGTCATTCAAACGAAAGTCAATCGATGAATTTTACCTTTGCCGCATTACGGGGTTTGGCAGTGGGCGTTTCGTCCGGATAGCCGAAAGCGATACAGTAAAGTAGCTGATAGCCTTCCGGAATATCCAGTTTCTTCAGGTATTCGGCAGCAGCCGGAGTAGAGGTCATGAAGCGCGTGGGACCGCCCAAGCAGCAAGAACCGATTCCCATGGACCAGGCTGATAGAATCATATTCTCACCCAGCAGTCCGCAGTCAATCTGCGAAAGGTCATAAGACGGGTCATTGGCAATAAATACTACTGTAGAAGCGTTGCGAAACATGTTCTTGAATTTCGGGTCTTCGGCGGCTTTGGGATTTTCCTTCTTGTAGATTTCCGTGATGCCGTTGATGAAATCCGGGTTATCCACTACACGCACTTCCCACGATTGCTTGTTCTGTCCGTTGGGTGCATTGATACCGCAATCCAGGATAATCTGCATGGTGTCGCGATTCACGGCTTGCGGTTTGTACTGGCGGATGCTGCGGCGTGACATGATGGTTTCAATCACCGCATTCTCTTTGCTTTCATTTGCATTGGCAACTTGGGTCTCTTTCTGGACCTGGGCACCGCAACTGCAGAGCAGTAACAAACTTGCGCCTGCCAACATCAATCTGATACTTTTCATATTGCTTTATTTGAATAATGGTTTCTGCAAAACTACTAAAACTTTCGGATTATCAATGAGATAGAGATATTAAAAAAGAAAAAAGGCATCTCCCGGAGGAGATACCTTTTCCATATGTTTCTAACTTTATTGTCAGATTAGAGCTTCGGACCAGCAGCAACCAAAGCCTTACCAGCTTCGTTGCCAGTGAACTTAGCGAAGTTCTTGATGAAGCGACCAGCCAGGTCTTTTGCTTTTTCTTCCCATTGGCAAGCGCATTCGTAAGTATCGCGAGGATCAAGAATCTTCGGATCTACATTAGGCAATTCAGTAGGAACCACGAAGTCGAAGAAAGGAATAACCTTCGTCGGAGCCTTGTCGATAGAACCGTCGAGGATAGCGTCGATGATACCACGAGTATCTTTGATAGAGATACGTTTGCCGCTACCGTTCCAACCAGTGTTAACCAAGTATGCCTTAGCACCAACCTTGTTCATCTTCTTAACCAATTCTTCTGCATATTTAGTAGGATGCAAGCTCAAGAAAGCAGCACCGAAGCAAGCAGAGAATGTCGGAGTCGGTTCAGTGATGCCACGTTCTGTACCAGCCAACTTAGCAGTAAAGCCAGACAAGAAGTAGTACTGAGCTTGTTCAGGGTTCAGGATAGATACCGGAGGTAATACACCGAATGCGTCGGCAGACAAGAAAATTACCTGGTGAGCGTGAGGACCCTTGGAAACCGGCTTAACGATGTTATTGATGTGGTAGATAGGATAAGAAACACGAGTGTTTTCAGTTACGCTCTTGTCAGCGAAGTCAATCTTACCGTCAGCAGCTACTGTAACATTCTCCAACAGAGCGTCACGCTTGATGGCAGCGTAGATATCGGGTTCGCTTTCTTTATCCAGGTTGATAACCTTAGCATAGCAACCACCTTCGTAGTTGAATACACCTTCGTCATCCCATCCGTGTTCGTCGTCACCGATCAACAGACGTTTCGGGTCAGTTGACAAGGTAGTCTTACCAGTACCGGACAGACCGAAGAAGATAGCAGAGTCAGTACCTTCCATGTTAGTGTTGGCAGAGCAGTGCATAGAAGCGATACCACGCAACGGGTTCTTGTAGTTCATGATAGAGAACATACCCTTCTTCATTTCACCGCCGTACCAAGTGTTCAAGATAACCTGTTCGTTGGTCTTCAAGTTGAATACAGTAGCTGTTTCAGAGTTCAGACCCAGTTCCTTGTAGTTGTCAACTTTTGCCTTAGAAGCGTTGAATGATACGAAATCGGGTTCTCCGTAGTTAGCCAGTTCTTCAGCAGTCGGGCGGATGAACATGTTAGTTACGAAGTGAGCCTGCCATGCCACTTCCATGATGAAACGTACTTTCATACGAGTAGCGGGGTTGGCACCACAGAAGGTATCAACAACAAACAGACGCTTGCCGCTCAGCTGCTTAACAGCTTTAGCTTTCAAGTCAGCCCAAGCTTCTTCAGAGCAAGGTTTGTTGTCGTTTTTGTATTCTTCAGAAGTCCACCATACAGAATCCTTGCTGGCTTCATTCATTACGAAGAATTTATCTTTAGGAGAACGACCGGTATAGATACCT
Source organism: Bacteroides sp. 4_1_36 (assembly GCF_003466325.1). Taxonomy (NCBI): domain Bacteria; kingdom Pseudomonadati; phylum Bacteroidota; class Bacteroidia; order Bacteroidales; family Bacteroidaceae; genus Bacteroides; species Bacteroides sp. 4_1_36. Next base: position 103,679 of record NZ_QSOX01000012.1, on the reverse strand, counting down.
GTCATTACATTTACAGCACCCAGTTCAGTTACCTGACCTTTTTCAAAACCTTCCAAACCTGGTTTGGTTTCTTCTGCGAACAGTACATCGTAAGACGGGTTGTGGATAATTTCCTTCACGTCTTGGATACCGTACTTGCTTAAATCTAAATTTGCCATTTCTTTTAATGATTTAAAATGTTGGTATTTGGTTTATAATCTCTTTCCTTAATCTCTTTTTACCTTTGATTTACAAGGAAAAACGGGTGTAGAAAAGCTCTTTTTTTCCTGCTTTTCAGCAGGTCCCTTGTTTTTCGCCTACAAAAGTAATACTTTCTTTTTAAAGAAAAGCTCTATTAGAGAAATTTTTCTCTAATAGGAAATCTTTTATAAAACCATAACAATATCTGCTAACTGAATGTTGCAAATTGGGTGAAATTCGTTTACTTTGCACATCAAAACATTCTATAATTATGAAGGTTATCAACTTTGCCGAGACAAATTCTGTCTTGAACCAATACGTGGCGGAAATTCGTGATGTAGCAGTCCAGGGCGACCGTATGCGCTTCCGCCGTAATATTGAACGCATTGGAGAGATAATGGCGTATGAAATGAGTAAGGAACTGACGTATTCTGTCAAGCAGGTACAGACTCCCTTGGGGGTGGCGTCGGTCAGCACACCCGATGACGAGGTGGTGATTGCCACTGTTTTCCGTGCCGGATTGCCTTTGCATACTGGATTCTTGAATATGTTCGACCATGCCGGGAACGCTTTTGTTTCCGCTTACCGTTATTATAAGGATAAGGAATGCCGTACGGTGGATGTACACATCGAATACATCGCTACTCCGGATTTGTCCAAGAAGACATTATTGATTGTAGACCCGATGCTTGCCACGGGAGAAAGTATGGAATTGGCCTGGAAGGCCTTCGTCACCAAGGGGATGCCGGCCAAGTTGCAGATAGCTTGTGTCATAGCCAGCCAGCAGGGCGTAGAGCATCTGGAAAAGCTGTTCCCTGGAGATGAAGTGACCTTGTGGTGTGCAGCAATCGACCCGGAGATGAACGAGCATTCCTATATCGTTCCCGGGCTGGGAGATGCCGGAGATTTGGCGTTCGGTGACAAGATATAAGGTTCATATATCTTTTCCATCAGCCTTTTCCCAAGTGCGGGCCTATAATGACCCGGTTCATAATAATTGTGGATGTCTTCCGTGTATTCGTTGATACCGGTGAAATCAAATACATTCCGTTTTCCGAAGAAGCGCTTCAGTGTCTTTACGTCGGCAGGGTTTATGTTGACTTGCAGGTAGTCGGGACTGATAATGATTTTTACATCGGTATCATGTTTCCGGCAAATCCACTTTATTTCCTGCAACAGATTGATTTGCTTTTCCCTGAGCACTTGGGGGGCTTCCCGGTATTTCCCGTCTCTATAATTCTTCATTTTCTCTTTGGTGAATTCTCCTTTCCGGTTTTCCCAGTACTTATCTCCCTCTTCCTTTATCATTTTCTCTCTGGGATTTAACACGTCATTGGTTACCGGGTTTCGGGTGGAGCCATAGGGGTTTATAACCCCTTTCATGTAAGGGCGATAGGTATGGAACAGCTTGTAGTCCAGATAGGGGAAGAGAAAGTTCGGGTAGAAGAAGGCTTGGCAGAATTCCTTCTGAAACTTGAAGCTGCTTATTCCCGATATGGCGGGTGGCAGAATGTTGGAATGTCCGGTCAGGCAACGGTCGTTGTGCAATGATTCCTTGTCGATAATCAGCAGCAGGTTCTTGATTGTTGCACCTGCCTTGTCCAGTGCCTTCAGCTTCAGGCAGACGGCGGCAAGGCTTTCGGCATTTCCGAATAGCCGTACGGCTCTTCCGCCGTGGAGGTATTTCTCCCATTCATGGCATTGATAAGCCATAGTGCAGGAGTTTCCCATGATATAGGAGTCGATGGGGATGGTATCCCGGTTGTTCAGATACATCTGCCACCCCACGTGCCCTTCGTTTAGTACAACCGGGGTTTGGTCGTATCGTTCATAGTTCTTCAGGACCATGAAAGGGTCGTCCAGGAAATAGACTGCCAGTAGGGCTATAAAAGGGATAAAAAGGATAAAGAGCTTTTTCATGAAACGTATGGCTGCGTTCCGTTCGCTGTTTTTCTTCATCATGTGTCTTTATTGTCAAAATTGTAAATATATGAAGCTGTCCGAGTTGAACTGTCCCAGTGTGAAAAGTATTATGGCGAGCAGATAATAGATACTCCATCTTACGGCTGCCGGCTGTCGTCCGAGGGCTTCTAGCAAATCATGCTTGGACATGAAATATTCGTAAACCAATATCAGTACGAGTGCGCTTCCTGCCACAATGCTGTTGTGGTCCGGCATTCCGATGTTCATTTCCTTCCAACTGTAATGTACGCCGAAGGAGAGGTGGCTGATGTAGTGGAACGCTTCGGCCATAGAACTTGCCCGGAAGAATATCAGAGATACGGCAAAAAGTAGGTAGGTCCTTACGACGGATAATGTGGCATATAAGCGGCTTCCCAATTGGGCTTTCAGTCTGCGGTGAAATGCTGTGGTCTTCATCTCGTAGAAGATGATGACACCTTGAATTAGTCCGTAGACAGCGAAGTTCCATCCGGCACCATGCCAGATACCCAGTCCCGTGAAGGTCAGCGCCAGACTTAGAAATACGCCCCATTGTCCCCATCCACGCAGGTTCGAGGACAACGGGAGGTACAGATAGTCGCGTACCCAGAATGAAAGCGACATGTGCCATCGGCGCCAGAAGTCGGCAGTGGTCTGTGCAATGAACGGCCGGTTGAAGTTTGGGCTGAGCTTGAATCCCAGCATGCGCGCTCCTCCCAATGCGATGTCGGTATATCCGGAGAAGTCGGCATACAGCTCTATCGGATATAGGAGGCATGCCATCAGCAATTGCACGCCCGAGGCTGTGTATACCGACCCGAAGACACCGTCTATGTATGGGGCGATGGAGTCGGCCAGTATCAGTTTCTTTATTAGTCCCACGACAATCAGTCTCATTCCGTAGACCATGGATGTATAGTCCGTGGCTTTGCAGGACTTCAGTTGGGGGAGCATGTCACTTGCTCTTTCTATGGGACCGGAAAGGAACTTCATGAAGAAGAGCATGTATATCATGAAGTCGGGCAGGCTCTTTTCCGGTTCTTCTTCTTGCCAGTAGATTTCTGTCAGGTACGAAATGGCCTGGAAAGTATAGAAAGAGATTCCCAGTGGAAAGAGAATGTGGCAGTTTGTAAGCCGGTCAGCATACCGGAATGCCAACCAGCTTACAACCAGAAAACACACACCTGAAAAATAAATTCCCTTCATGCCGCTTTCCCGCTTGGCCTGTCCTATCCATTTGCCAAGGTAGAAGGTGGTAAGCGTGAGGATGAGGGCCGTTATCAGAAAAGCGAGGTGGTAGAAGCCTATGAAGAGGCAGCTGGCTGTCAGTAAGGTCGCTTTTCTGAATCGTGAAGGAAGCGTATGGTATAGAATGAAAGTACACGCAAACAGTACGACGAAGTTCAGGGATATGAATGACATTTCCTAGTTGGTTTTGGTTAAAATGGCATGGCAGATGTCTCCCACGTTTTTGAGTTTTACAATATCTCTGAAGGTGAAGCGTACATTGAATTTCTTCTCTATCTTGTTTATCAGTTGCATGTTGGTCAGTGAATCCCATCCTTCCACATCCTGGGCGGTGGTCTCATTGTCAAGTACAATGTTCTCTCTTTTCAGTACCTCCCGAAAGATGAGGCTCATTTCATTCAAAATAGTCTGTGTATCCATTGTCAAGTTTAAATTAGTTCTTGTATTTTCTTTCTGTCTGTTTTGCTACTGGTGTTCAGCGGAAACTGTTCCAGGCAATGCATATGCTTGGGAATCATGTAGTAGGGAAGCCTGCTATACAGATATTCCTCCATCTGCTGTTTGTCGAGCTGTTTCTTCTCTACGACGAGATGTAGTTCGCACTGATTGCCGTTGTCGTATTTGGGAATGACGACTACACGGCATTCACCGTTGAAAAAGTTTTTTGCCACATGTTCAATCTCGCTCAGCTCGATGCGAAATCCTTGTATCTTTATCTGTGAGTCTTTTCGTCCGCAATAGATGATGTCACCGTCGGCATCCATCCGGCAGAGGTCTCCCGTCTTGTAGTATACTTTTCCATTGGCGGTCTCTACGAGGCATTCCCCGTTTTTTTCGGGAGCATTCCAGTATCCACCCATCACTTGATTGCCGCTAATCCATAGTTCGCCGGTTTCTCCGGTAGGCAGCGGGCGACCGTCGTTATCCATAATTAGGGCATCGATGCCTTCGAAAGGCCTTCCGATAGCGGTCATGCCGTTGTGATGCTTGCAGGAGGTGACGGGTATCCGGTAGGCAGTGCAGTAGATGGTTCCCTCTGTCGGTCCGTATAGGTTTATGAAAGAGGCATTGGGGACACATTTTCTGAAAGCATCCAACAGCTCCGCGTCAGAAGCCTCGGCAGTAACCACTAGATATCTAAGTGCGGGGAGGTGTATCTCCGGAAAATAGGGACGTAGCAGCTGGAGCAGTGAAGGGGCCACGGCAGCGAAGGTCAGGTCGTATTTTTCCAGAGTTTCAATTACGTTGATGTATTTCACGCCTTCCGGAGAAACGGTGTATATGCAAGCACCCAGCGTCAGCGGATATAGAAAGGATACGATGGAAACGTCAAAAGTGAGTTCGAACATCTGCAGCATCCGGTCGTTCTCGTCCAGTTGCCAGCCGAGGCGGTGGTAGGCGGTATAGAAAGCATTCAGGTTACGGCGGGAGATGGGTACTCCTTTGGGTTCGCCCGTGCTTCCGGAGGTAAAGATGATGTAGGCATTTTCCTCTTCTGCCGTATGGAGGATGTCTTCTGCGGCATGGAACGTGGCGGAGTTCTCTGCCTGCTCTATTTCGGAGGTACATATCAGTTCCAGATTCCGGGTGTCGAGGTTCAAGACATGGATATTCTCGGTATGCAGCACGAGGCGAATGCCTGCCGAGTCGGCAATTCTGTCGTTCCTATGTTTGGGGTAGGAAGGATGCAGGATGACGTATGTCTTTCCGCAAATCAGTGCAGATAGTATGGATGCGTATGTTTCCAGTCTGTTTTCTGCGACGATGCCGATAATTTTGTCTTCTCTGTCCTTGAATAGGGAGGATATTTTCTGTACGCAAGTTGCCAGCTCTCCATAAGTGCAGGCCGTGTCTTCGATGACGAATGCCGGTCGGTCGGCATATTTGCCGAAGGCTTTCATGATGTCGCCAATCAAGTCATTTGGATACTTTTTCATTTAGTCCGTTATGTTATAGTTCAGTTTTTGCGGAAGCGATGTTTGTCCGTCGTTCATTAAAGACAGTGGTTTCCCGCAATCTCCCTACCGGGAAATCCTTAAGATTTCTAAAAAAGGAGGGATACTGTTCGGAATAAAAGAAACAGAGGGGGCAAATACATACTCACCACAGGATAACACGGATTAACACTGCTAAAAGCTCTTTATTATCAGAACTCCTAAGGCAATCTGTGTTAATCCGTGTTATTCTGTGGTGAGTATGATATACTCTTCGGGCAAAATGGGTTTGCGAACAAAGTCCTTATTTTGCCCAGAACAGTTTGTGGTAGTAAGTGTCTTCGGCTGACACCTCTTTATAGTAGGGATTGTAGTTGACTTCCGTATTCGGGTATCTCCAGCGGTTCGGCACATTTGTGATGGTACCGGCCACTTCGGGGAAGGCCAGGCCGGACGGATAGCCGGTACGTCGGATATCACTCCATGCCTCACGACTGGCTAGGAAACCGAAATGCAGCCACTTTTGGGTAATGATAGCATCCAGCTTGTCTGCATATTCCGTGCTGTTCCATTTGGCAGCAGCGAAAGAGGCTGTTTCTTCGGCAGTGGGGGCATTATACCGGCGTGCGTTTTCACCCGTACTTACCGAGTCGTAATAGTAGTAAAGCGTGATGGACTGGCTGACAGCCTTTTTGAACTCTTCTTCCGCTTTTGCTTCATTCTTTGCCACTCCATACCCCATTTCATAGGATTCCGCTTTCAGGAAATGGATTTCGGGTGAGGCCATTATCAGCATGTCGAATTTATCGTTTTCCCAAAAGAAACCTTTCTGCGTGATTTGTGAGAAACCGGTGTTGCTGGTATTGACTTCGTCTTGTGCCTGCGAGTTGTAATATTCCGTCAGCTCATCTGCCACGGTAAGGTCTGTGCCCAGATAACGGTGTTCGTCCAATTGACCGGTGTTTTGGTTGGTAATCTTCACGGGATTGAAGTTGAGCAGGATGCGCGGGTCGTCTTCTCCTTTCACATAAACGCCGCTCAGTGGGTCATTGCTGGTCATATCATAGTTGCCATGGCCCAGCATGCGGTCGATGATGGCGCCCGAAGCAAGTCGGTTAGTTACCCAGTCACCCAGTCCGTGGCCTGCGGTGAAGTTCAGTTGCCCAGACTTCTGGTTGACAATGAGAATGTTGTTTTCTTGTTCCTCTATCAACGGATAGGCTGACGGATTTTCCAGGATTTCCTTGATGGCGGTACGGCCTTCCGCCTGCAAGTCTCCTTGCGCGGCTACGCGCATGGCAAGGCGCAGTCGCAAGGAGTTTGCATAGCGTTCCCATTTGTCCATGTCCCCGTTGTTGATAAAGTCTTGTGTATTGAAGTTCCTCGGTGTGGGGATGGAACGGAACCGTGGAGCAATTTCTTTGAGCTCATCAAGAATGGTTTTATAAATATCCTCGGCCTTGTCATAATGAGCATACGATTTACCTACATCGTTGGTAAGCGGCAGCGTACAAGCTTCCGAGAAAGGCATATCCCCGAAAACGTCCACTGTGGCGGCAAAGAAATCGTACAACTGTACTTTGGCGGCAAGATAGAATGCCTCGTCCTGGGCTTGTTCTGCCGCGCTTTCTTCCTCGTAGAGAGATTCCAGCTTACGGAACTGGGCCAGTGCCGAATACACATTGTCCCACTGTCCGTCAATAGCGGGTATATAGCCGGGGGTATACATATCCGTAGTGTTGGAGTAGCCGAAGGTTTGTGCATACTTGCCCGTAAACTGTGAATCGAATCCGAAGAACCGGTTGTATTCGTAAACATCATAGTCCTTTACTTTTTGGAAGACTCCTACCATCAGATTACTGATGGTGACTTGGGTTACTTTGGAGGGGTCTTCGTATTTGCTGTCGAAGTCATAATCCGTACAGCCTGATGTTGTCAGGAGGAATGCTCCCAATGAAACAAGAGATAATATCTTTGTCTTTTTCATACTCTTTTTTGTTTTTTGGATGGTTGTTTTGTCAGAAACTTGCACGAAGTGAAACACCGAAACTGCGGGTAGCTGTGGTAGAACTTCCCACGGTAGCCTGGTTGGCCCAGGATGTTCCGACGGACGACTCCGCATCGTAGTTTTTCAGTGCTTTGTAGAAGTAGAAGAGATTACGTCCGAAGACCGACACACTCAGCCGGCCCAGTCCCAGTTTGGAGATCATCTTTTCGGGAAATTGGTAGCCGATGGTCAATTCACGCAGTTTGACATAAGAATTGTCGAATACCGAATGGCGGTATGTCAGCTGTTCGGCCTCCGTTCCCCAATTATAGGTGGTGTTGTAGTAATAGCCTGCCGGAATGATACGTGTGTTTCTTTCGCCAGTGGAGGCCACTACACCCGGAAGAATGATGCCGTCGTGGTAGATTATCTCTCCGTTGGGGCCGACACCCGTGGAAGGGTCTACTTGTACCGGAATTCCGCTGGAATTGTTGTCGCCCGGATAGTAATAGGATAGTCCGCCGTGTTCCGTATCACGGTACTTCAGGGATTCGGGTGTCAGACCCACTGCGGTGGCATATTGGTTCATTTCGTTGATAACATCTCCTCCGATGCGGAAGTCGATACTGAAATCGAGGAATACATTCTTGTAGGAGAAAGAGTTGAATAGACCTCCTACGCCTGCCGGATTGATGTTGCCGACTTTCTGCAATTCGGTTTGGTTGAGGTAAAGACCTTTATCGGAAACGAGGTACTCACCGTTTTCGTTCACCTGGGGAACCTGCGCATAGATGTCACCCATTGGCTGGCCTTCCACAGCTTGTATTTTTATTCCACTACCTCCGGAGTTGAGTATTTCCAGATAGGGCACTCCATCGGCCAGTTTCACTACTTTGTTCTTATATACACCATAGTTGGCTGTCAGGTCCCAGCGGAAATCTCTGGTCAGTATGGGAGTGGCACTGATTGATATATCCCAGCCGTGGTTGGCTACCTCGCCCACATTCATCAACACATTCTTTACGCCTGATGTGGAAGGTTGCGGCGTGGAGAGTATCTGGTCCTTTACACGGTTGTTGTAGTAAGATACATCTATACCCAACCGGTTGTTTAAGAACTTGCTTTCCAGACCTATCTCGTATTCGTACTTCTTTTCCGGACGGATATCTGCATTCCCCCATGAAGAGGGAATGGTGTTCCAGGTGAATCCGTTGTCCGAACCTTGCTCGTAGACGATATTGGCGGTATAGGTTTCAGGAGCATTTCCTACGATACCGTATGAGAGGCGCAGTTTTCCATAGTTCCACCATGACGGCATGTGGAAGGCTTGGGTGAAGAGGAAACTCAGATTGGCGGAAGGATAGAAAAAACTTTGGTCTTTTAGGGTAGACGAGCGTTCCTGGCGTCCGGTCAGTTCAAGGAATAGATAGTTGTCCCATCCCAGGCTCAGTGTACCCATATAGCCGGTTTTCAGTAGTTCCATACGTTGCAGGGTACTGCTTGGCGTGTAGCGGCTGGCATTGAGGTCGAACCAGTTTTCCGTGACAAGCCCGCCATTGGTGGAGACCCTGATATTGTTCATATTTTCGTAGCGTCCGGTCCAGCCTACGGTGGCGGCAATGTCGAAGCGGTTGATATTATAGTTGAAGTTCAACATAACATCTCCATAGACAATGTCGTAACGGCGGTTGATGGACTGGAAGCTACCGTTGGGGTCGTATAGGGAATTGGGTTGTTCGCTTTCATATTTCAGTGTTTGCTTCACATCTGTGATATCAGTTGAAACCTGGGCGCGCAGACTCAGCCAGTTGGTTATCTGCCAGGTGGGGCGAATCATACCGATGAGCCGGTTCTCTGTCTCGTCGCTATGGTGATGGTACATATTCCACAGCATGTTGTTCACTCCGGTGGCGTAACTGGGGTCGTAGGCCCATGATTCCTCAGGAGTCAGCGTGGCGTTTCCTCCGACAAAGGTATTACGGTATCCCAGACTGGTGACGTAACTTTGTTTCAGATAGGGAATGTCCAGGAAGGTGGAGAACATGTTGCCGAAACCGCTGTATAGGTTGAGCGAGGTTTGCGGGCGGTCTTCTACATTCTGTACGATGTAGTTAAGGGAGTATTCCAGTTTCAGCGGTTTCGCCAGTTGATACGAACCGGTCAGCTTGAAGTTGTGTTTGGTGAAGCTTCCGGTCAGGGCATTGGGAATCTCGTCCATGAATGTGTAGGAGAAGCGGTTGCTGGTGGTTTCCGTCCCTTGTGAGATGGCGAGATTGTAAGTCTGGGTCCAGCCGGTGCGAAACAACTCTTTCCACGGGTTGTCGGTCAGTGCCTGGTAGGGGCGCATCTTCCCGTCCCAGTAAAGTACCTCGCTGCCGTCGTATTTCGGGCCGAAGGACAAGGTGGTGGAACGGAGGCTTTTGTAGCTTTGTCCGTTTAGGGTTCTCTGATAGAAGCCTCCCGTCTGTTTCTCATAATCGCTGTATGCGGTGTTGTAGGTTCCCGGCCCGTATACGGTCTGTACTTTTGGTAGATAAGCCGGTAAGTTTGCCATGACTTGGGCATTGAAGTCCACCGTCAGCTTGCCGCTTTTGGCGCGCTTGCTAGTGATGACTACCGCACCGTTTGCAGCCTCCGAGCCGTAGAGAGCTGTGGCGGAAGCTCCTTTCAGAATACTGAGGCTCTCGATGTCCTCTGGGTTGATGTCTACCAGACCATTGGAACGGATTTGTCCGTCGTTGCCAAATTCGGCGAAGTCCGTGCTTTTACCCGTGCCGCCGTTGCGGATGGGTACACCGTCCAGAATGATGAGTGGCTGGTTATTTCCAGTGATGGAAGTCAGTCCGCGTACGTTGATGGAGACAGCTCCGGCAGAACCGCCTTGTGTCTGTGTGATGCGGACTCCCGGTGCTTTACCGTACATGGCAGAGGCAAAGTTGGGTGCTCCTGCCTTTACCAATTCGTCTGCACTGATGGTACTGATGGCATAGCCGACACGTTTCGTGTCTTTTTTGATACCCATTGCCGTTACTACGACTTCTTTCAGTTGCTGGGTATCTTCGCTGAGTGTAATCTTCAGGTCGCCTTGCTTTTTTCGTTTTGCCAGGTTTATCTCCCGAGTAGCATAGCCCATGTAAGCGATAGAGAGTGTTGCATCTGCAGGAACGGTCAGTGTGAAGTTGCCGTCCACATCGGTAATGACGCCGTTGTTGGTGCCTTTCTGTATGACGCTGGCACCGATAAGCGGTTCTCCCGTTACATCTCTTACAATGCCTGTAATGGTTCGGTTCTCTTGTGCAAAGGCTGTTCCGGTGAAAAGAAATGTTAATAACCAACTTGCAATAATCAAACTTTTTTGGAAGTGCGACGCTGAATGTGGAATGTCACACCGTTTTCTCATCCTGATTTTCATACTACTGAAAAATAATTGATTTATCTTATTATAAATGTTACGTCCTTTCGGCAGATATTTTAGCAAGAGGTATGCCAAACGAAAGGCAGACTATCCTTTTAAGGATGAATAATGTTGATAATCAATTGCTTATTTTCTATCGGGAAAAAGGGAAGTTCGGGTGTTTGTGGTGTGGAGATGTGGAAAAAATCCACAGTAGGTATTCCACAATTTCCCTCTCTTCCCTTGAAGTCTTGTTGTCGACCCTTATTGGTAGCCTTGTTCATCGGAGGTATGCTCTATCACTACAATAAAATCTGGTGCAGTTGCAGTGGTTGCATTTTTTTTCAGGGTGGGAGTGTTTTTGACCTTTATCCGGGAAGGATTACTCGAACGAAAGAGCTATCAGCCTGCGGTTTGTGAGATTGATATTAAGCCAGTATAAATCAGAGAATTACTTTCAAAATGTGACTACTATGGTTACTGTGGCAAATATAGTTATTCTTGATGGAAGAACTGCATGTTTGGCGTAATAAGTATCTATGTTTGGGAGAGAAAGGATAGGGAGGTACTCTTACTTTTAGGAAATTAATATCATGTTTGCACCTTATTTGTTTCGTGCAAACATGATATTAATAAATCTTAGTGGTTTATTTTACTTCCCACGTATCATTCGTCATCAATAACTCCTCGAAGTTGTGATACTTCTTCTTGGCAGACACCTCTTCGATTTGTTCATGAACAGCATCGTCGTAAGTAGGAGCTTCCACATCGCGGATAACACCGAGTGCAATCGGGAAGTCGGGACCTTCCATCAGGGCAAGCTTCAGTTGCAGGGTGTTGTCCATGCAGTGGGCATCGTGGATGAGGATATCCTTCTCTGTAATGCCGTTCTCACCGAGTTTCACGACTTTTAGACCAAAGCCTTCCTGCATCAGTCCGTATTCGTTGTTCTCGCCGAAGAGCATTGGTTCGCCGTGTTTCAAGTAGATAGCATTCTTGGCGCGGTCTTCCTTTTTGGCTACGGAGTCATGCGTACCGTTATTGAAGATAACGCAGTTTTGCAGAATCTCGCAAACGGAAGCCCCTTTGTGAGCCATGGCTGCCTTCAATATTTCCACTGTCCCCGGAGCATCGGTAGCTACCGCGCGGGCAAAGAAACGGCCGCGGGCACCGAAGCAAAGCTCTGCCGGGTGGAATGGATCTTCTACCGTACCATAGGGAGACGACTTGCTGACGAAACCACGTGGAGAGGTCGGAGAATATTGACCTTTGGTCAGACCGTAGATGCGGTTGTTCAGCAGAATCATGTTCAGGTCGATGTTACGGCGTACGGCGTGGATGAAGTGATTACCGCCGATGGCCAGACCGTCACCGTCGCCGGAGATTTGCCATACCGTCAGGTTGGGATTGGCAACCTTGGCACCTGTAGAGATGGCAGCAGCACGTCCGTGGATGGTCTGCATCGCATACGTATTCATGTAATAGGGCAGACGGCTGGAGCAGCCGATACCTGAGATGACGGCATTCTCCCAAGGAGCTTTGCCGATTTCTGCCATTGCTTTGTGCAGTGAAGCCAGAAAGAAGTGGTCACCACAACCCGGACACCAACGGGGTTGTCCTTTTTTATAGTCTTTTGCTGTATATTCGCACATAATCTTTTTTAATTGATAGTTGATAATTGATAGTTGATAATTGGTGGCTGGTCATTGATAATCCGCATATTACGCATGGTTATTATCAATTGTCAACTGTCAATTATCAATTAATTTATTGAACGCTGCGACCAGCTCGGCAACGACGAACGGTTGTCCTTTGACTTCGTTGAACTGGTACGGGGTGAAGTTGTCTATCTTCATACGTAGATAACCTGCAAATTGTCCGAGATTCTGTTCGGCAACTACCACCTTCTTGTACTTCTTCAGAACGGTTTCCGTGTTCTTGGGGAGCGGATTCAGATAAGTGAAGTGGGCGAGGGCAACCTTCTTGCCTGCCTTGTTCATCTCTTCCATGGCCGAATACAAGTGGCCGTATGTACCGCCGAAACCGACAATCAGCAAATCGGCATCGTCTGCACAGCCTTGCACTTCTACATCAGGTACGGGGATTTTGGCAACCTTCTCGGCACGCAGGTGGCACATCAAGTCATGGTTTTCGGGATCGGTGGAGATGGCACCGGTATTGCTGTCTTTCTCCAGACCGCCGAGGATGTGCATATAGCCTTCTTGTCCGGGGATGGCCCAATAGCGGACACCTGTTTCGGGATTGCGTTTGTACGGAGTATAGTTGTCCTTCATTTCGGAAGTCACGTAGGGAGGGGTGATGGCGGGATAGTCTGCCAGTTTGGGCAGCTTCCAGGCGCCGGAGCCATTGGCAACAAAGCCGTCGGTCAGCAATACGACCGGGGTCATGTGCTCCAGTGCAATTTTGCTTGCCATGTAGGCTGCGTCGAAACAGCTTGTGGGTGAAGAGGCGGCGATGACGGGCATTGGGCTTTCACCGTTGCGGCCGAACAATGCCTGCAACAAGTCTGTCTGCTCTGACTTGGTGGGCAGACCGGTAGAAGGACCGCCACGTTGCACGTCGAGCACAACCAGCGGAAGTTCTGTAATGACTGCCAGGTTCATAGCTTCCGATTTCAGGCAGACACCGGGACCGGAAGTGGAGGTCACAGCCAGCGCACCTGCAAAAGCGGCGCCGATAGAAGTGGCGCAACCGGAAATCTCGTCTTCGCATTGCACGGTCATCACGCCCAGAGACTTGTGCTTGGAGAGTTCGTGCAGTACATCGGTTGCCGGAGTAATGGGATAGGAGCCGAGGAACAGCTTCAAGCCAGCCTTTTCAGCTGCGGCGATGAAACCGTAAGCAGTTGCTTTGTTCCCCGTGATATCCATGTATCTGCCGGGAACGGTAGTCTTACTTTCAATCTTATATGTATGGGCTACGGAAGCATGGGTGTTGTGTCCGTAGTTATATCCTGCATGGATGACCTTGATATTTGCCCCGGCAATTTCGGGCTTTTTGGCGAATTTCTCGCGGATGAAATCTTCGGCTATTTTCAGATCGCGGTTGAACAGCCAGCATACCAGGCCTACTGCAAACATATTGCGGCATTTCAGCATGGACTTGTTGTCCATTCCGGTGTCGGCAAGGCAGTCTTTCACCATCTTCGAGATGGGGGCGGCGATGACATCCTGCTTAATACCCATTTCCTCTATCGGATTATCGGTCTTGAAAGCGGCCTTTTCCAAGTCTGACTTCTGGAAAGCATCTGTATCGATGATGATACAAGCAGTGGATTTAGCAAACTTATATTGGGTTTTCAGTGCGGCGGCGTTCATCGCTACCAATACGTCGCATTTGTCACCTGGGGTATAGACTTTCTCTGCACCGATATGTACCTGAAAACCGGAAACACCGGTGAGTGAGCCTTGCGGGGCGCGGATATCTGCCGGATAGTCGGGGAATGTACTGATATCATTGCCCACGGTAGCCGAAACTGTTGAAAAGATGTTGCCGGCGAGCTGCATACCATCGCCGGAGTCTCCGGAGAAGCGGACTACCACTTGCTCCAGTTCTTTGACCATCATGTCGTTTGCCATAACTTACGAATTACTATAGATTAATTTTTGGGGGTTACTGTATTCTATCACTGACCGACAAATTTCGTAAAGTTAATCGGATTAACAAAACTTTTTTCGGAAAATCGACAGAATACATTATCTTTGCATCCGCAATCTACTGCAATATGCAGAATCTATGCAAAAGGTCTTGTAGTTCAACGGATAGAATAGAAGTTTCCTAAACTTTAGATCCGGGTTCGATTCCCGGCGAGACTACAAAAAAGGAGGAAATCCATTTCGGATTTCCTCCTTTTTTAGTTTATAGTTTTTTGTCCAAATTCTTATTTGGCTACTTCTACAGCTGGTTCGGTACCTTTTTTGTTCTTCATCAGCAGATATGCGATAGGAGATGCAACGAACAGAGAAGACAGTGTGCCGAATACAACACCCAGAATCATGGCAAATGCGAAGCTGCGGATGGAATCACCACCGAGGATGAAGATACACAGTAACACAATCAAAGTACTCAGTGAAGTATTGATGGTACGTGCCAGAGTTGTGTTCAATGAGTCATTGAACAACTGGAATCTGTCACGCTTCGGATAGAGGCCGAAGAATTCGCGTACACGGTCGAAGATTACCACCTTGTCATTGATAGAGTAACCGATAGCTGTCAGGATGGCACCGATAAAGGTCTGGTCGATTTCCAGAGAGAACGGCATCCAGCCCCAACAGATAGAGTAGGCACCCAGGATGATGATGGTATCACAAGCCAATGCGGCTACTGAACCGATACTGTATGCAATATTGCGGAAACGGATCAGGATATAAATACCGATGGCAATCAATGCAAGTACAACGGACCAGATGGCTGAAACCTTGATATCGTCTGCGATACTCGGACCTACCTTCTGGGAACTGATGATACTTCCGCCCGTATGGTTTTCACGGTCGATGAAGGTTTCCAAAGTGATGTTCTGAGTCAGCAACGGTTTCAGTGTTTCGTATAAGTATGCTTCGATTTCAGAGTCAATGTTGTTACCTTCTTCTTCGATACGGTAGTTGGTACTGATACGTACGGTCTTACCGTCCGTACCGATGGCGATAACGCTGACATTGGCATCGCCGAACTTGCTGGAGATAAGCTCGCGAACTTGTTCCGGCTCTACCTTATTCTCAAACTGTACTTTGAAGTTACGTCCACCAGTGAAATCGATACTCTGGCTCAATCCACGGGTAGCGAGGAAAGCGATACATATCACTATGATAGCTCCCGTAGTGGTCAGCCACAATTTGTTCTTGCCCATGAAGTCGAAGTGTGCATTCGCCATCAAGTTCTTTGAAATCTTGGAAGAGAATGTCAGATTCAGCAGTTTGTCCTTGCTCATGAAATGGTCATAGAACAGACGCGTCATGAATACGGCAGTAAAGAACGAAATCAAGATACCGATAATCAATGTAGTGGCAAAACCACGGATAGGACCTGTACCGAAGTTGAACAAGATAATACCGGTGATGATAGACGTCAAGTTGGAGTCGAAGATAGCAGAGAAGGCGTTGGAGTAACCGTCAGCCAATGCTTTCTTTACACCCTTGCCTGCACGGAGTTCTTCTTTGGTACGTTCGTAAATCAATACGTTGGCATCTACAGCCATACCCAGTGCCAACACCATACCGGCAATACCGGACATCGTCAATGCTGCTTGGAAAGAGGAAAGGATCCCCAATGTGAAGAACAAGTTCAGCACCAAAGCACCATTGGCAACCATACCCGGAATGAATCCGTACATAGAGCACATGTAAACCATCAGCAGAATCAATGCTACGATGAATGACATGATACCGGCATTGATGGAAGCTTGTCCCAGTGAAGGACCTACGATATCTTCTTGTACGATGTGCGCAGGAGCTGGCATCTTACCTGATCTTAACACGTTTGCCAAGTCTTTTGCTTGTTCCGGAGTAAAGTGACCGGTAATCTGTGAGTTACCGCCAGTGATTTCATTGTTTACGTTCGGTGCGGAATAAACATAACCATCCAACACGATAGCGATGCTCTTGCCGATATTCTGTTTGGTGAGCTGAGCCCAGCGACGTGCACCGTCAGTGTTCATAGACATACTTACGGCAGGTTTACCGTAATGGTCGTATTCGTCTTTGGCGCTAACCACTACATCACCTTCCAGAGGCGCCTTGCCGTTACGTTCTGTGGAACGGATGGCATAAAGTTCGAAAGTCTGAGCTTTCGGATCATATTCATAAGGAGATACTCCCCATTTCAGACGCAAGTCTTTCGGCATTTCGGCCTGAACTTCCGGCATGGAAAGGTATCTGTTGATTTCAGCTGTATCCTTGTAGTTGGCATAGGCTACAACAGGACCTTGTCCGCTGGGGTTGACTTGCAAGATTGCGAACAGCGGGTGTTCTTTCTTTATTTGTGCAAGGTCAGCGGTTTGTGTCTTGTTTTCACCCTTTAAAGCAGCGGCAAGACTGTCGGCTGTGCTGGTAGCTTGGGCTACGGCAGGAGCTTCGGTAGCTGCGCTGTCTGCCTCTTCTGCCGGAGTTTCGCTTGCAACGATGGCACGCAACTTGGTGTCGGCAGCTTGCAGATAGGGAGTAACGTCTTTTGCTGTGTATGTTTCCCAGAATTCCAGATTGGCAGAACCTTGTAATAATTTTCTTACACGTTCAGGCTCTTTGATACCCGGAAGTTCTACCATGATACGGCCCATTTTGTCTTCCAGACTTTGGATATTGGGCTGAACTACACCGAAACGGTCGATACGGGTACGAAGTACATTGTAGGAGTTGTCAACAGCTGCCTTTACTTCTTCGCGCAATACTTTCTCAACTTCCGCGTCGGTAGATTTCTGAGTTACCTTGTCTTTTAATTGTTGGGTTGCGAACAGCTGTGACAGCGGAGCACCCGGAGCAAGCTTGTGATACTCTCTGACGAATAGGGTGATCACGTCATCCTGGCTTGTGGTAGCTTGCTTGGCGGCAGTGGCCAATGCTTGGTTGAATGCTTCGTCAGTCTTGTTGTCAGCCAATACTTTGATGACATCGGGTACGGAAACTTCAAGGATGACGTTCATACCACCCTTCAAGTCCAAACCTAAACTGATTTCCATCTCACGACATTGTTTCAGCGTCCAATTGCCGAAATACACTTTCTCATTAGCCAGAGAATCGAGGTAGTCCTGCTCTACTTTCACATCGCCTTTTGCAAACTCTTTGGCCTTACTTGTGTAATGGCGAGTTACAAAAGAGAAGGAGAGATAGAACACACACACCAGTGTGAGCAATATCGCAAAAACCCTTACAAATCCTTTGTTTTGCATGTTACTTTTAGTTTATTATGATTACTTTTTAATTAAATTCTGTTGCATACAAGGCTGCAAATATAGCTTTTTTTTCACAAATCTTACTTCATACCGCGATTTTTTAACATCGGGTCTAATTGAGGCTCAGTTCCTCTGAAGTTTTTATAGAGAGTCATCGGGTCTTCGCTGTCTCCTTTTTCCAGAACATTCTGGCGGAAGAGGTCGGCTGTCTGCTTGTCGAAGATACCGTGTTCCTTGAAAGCTTCGAAGGCATCGTTGTCCAGAACATTGGCCCAGAGATAGCTGTAGTAGCCTGCAGCATAACCGCCGATGATGTGGTTGAAGTATGTGGTACGGTAGCGGGGAGCTATTTCCGGAATCAGCCCCAGTTGGTCCATCGCTTCTTTTTCGTATGCAACGACATCAAGATCTTCGGTATCAGTCAGGTTATGCAGGTTCATGTCGAGGATGGCGGCGGCCAGCAACTCGGTAGTCATGAAACCCTGGTTGAACGTTTTCTGGTTCAGTATCTTTTCAATCAGGCTGTCGGGAATGACCTCGCCGGTCTTGTAATGCTTGGCATACATTTTCAACACTTCGGGTTCGGTAGCCCAATGCTCGTTGATTTGAGAGGGGAGTTCCACGAAGTCGCGTACGACATTGGTGCCTGAAGTACCTTTATACTGGCATTGGGTCAATAATCCGTGCAGGGCATGGCCGAATTCATGGAACAAAGTTTCCACTTCGTCGATAGTCAGCAGGGAAGGAGTGTCGCCTACGGGCTTGGTGAAGCTGCATACGTTGCATACCAATGGACGTATGCTGCCTTGTTGTTCGCGGTAATTGCTCATCCAGGCACCACCGCTTTTGCCGGGACGGGGGAAGTAATCTACATAGAAGATACCTACTTGTGAGCCGTCTGCGGCTTTCACTTCAAACACTTCTACATCGGGATGATAGACGGGGATACCTTCGAGCTTTGTCAGCGTGATGCCATAGAGCTTATTGGCAACGGCAAAGGCGCCTTCACGTACGTTTTCCAGTTTGAAGTAGGGCTTAATCTCTTCTTCTTCAAGGTTATATTTCTCCTTACGGAGTTTTTCGGTGTAGTACCACCAATCCCATGCTTCCAGTTTCTCTCCTTTGCCTTCCTTGTCCATCAGCTTTTGCAGTTCGGCTGCTTCGGCTTTTGCTTTGGGGAGTGCATAACTCCACAAGTTGTTGAGGAAGTCCATCACGGCGGTGGAATTCTTTGCCATTGTATTGTCCAATACAAAGTTGGAGTAACAGTCGAAACCCAGCAGTTGCGCCTTTTCAAGTCTCAGGCGTACGATGTCGGCAATGATTTTCTTGTTGTCGTTCTTGTCATTGTTATTGCCGCGGTTGATGTAGGCCTTGTACATCTGTTCGCGTAGCGGCCGGTTGGCGGAGTATTGGAGGAAAGGCAGGCGGCTTGCATTATGGAGGGTAAACAGCCATTTGCCTTCCTGTCCGGTGGCACGGGCTTCAGCCATGGCGCTTTCGCGGAACCATTGGGGAAGTCCGGCGAGGTCTTCCTCTTTTCCTACATAAAGCTTGAAGTCGTTGTTTTCGTTCAGGATGTTGTTGCTGAACGTGATTCCAAGTGTGGAAAGCTGCTTGTTGATTTCACGCAGACAGGCTTGTTTGTCGGCCGGAAGATTGGCACCGGAACGGATAAATTTCTTATGGGTTTTTTCCAGCAGCCTTTGTTGTTCGCGGGTCAGGCCGAGAGCATCTTTCTGGCTGTAGACAGCATCCACTTTCTTGAAAAGCTCCTGGTTGAGGGAGATGTTGTCTTCATGTTCGGCCAATGTCGGAGCCAGTTTCATGGAAAGGGCTGTCAGTTCATCGGTAGTTTCGGCCTCCGTCAGGTTGAAAAATACACCGCCTACACGGTCCAGGGTGGGAGAGCTGTTGTCGAGGGCAACAATGACATTTTCGAAAGTAGGGGCTTCCGTATTGTCAATGATGGCTTGGATATTGGCGTTCTGCTCTTCTATACCTTTCTGGAATGCGGGTTCATAGTGCTCCAACTTGATTTTATCGAATGGAGGCACGCCATTGGGTGTTTGAAACTCAGTAAGGAACGGATTGCTTTCCGTCTGGGTGGCACAGGAGTACATCATACAACTTGCTGCTAAAATTAGAATACATTTTTTGAACATTGTTTTCTAAGTATTAAATGTTTAAGTATTAATTTTCAATATCTCTTAGTGATATAGCACCATATCGGATAGTGGTCTGACTCTTTGATGGAGCGGTCTACTGTACAATTGTAGGCTCTCAGGTTCTTGCTTGTCAGTATGTTGTCTATCCGGAAATAGAATCTGTTCTGGTTGTAGGAGATGCCCAGCCCCCGTCCTGATTGGGTGAATGCGTCGTCCAAATCCTGGGCGATGGTGCGGTGGGTATAGGAGATGGGGGTATCGTTGAAATCGCCGCATACAATAATGTAAGGATGCGGTGAAGCGGCTATTTCATGTGCAATAGTGTCAGCTTGCGGGGCACGGATGGCCGATGCTTCTGCCAGCTTGCGTATGAGCAGGCGTGCGCCGCTTTTCACTTTTTCCTTTTCGGGAGATTTCAGCATGTCTTCGTACACGACTTTATCGGCTTTGGTCAGCTTGTTGGACTCCAGATGATTGTTGATGAGGGTAACCGTGTCTTCCCCAATCTTGATTTCATAGAGTACCGAACCGTTGTATTCGCTGGGATAATCCAATATGCGTGACGAGAGAATCGGAAATTTAGAGTAACATGCTATCTTGTTGGTATGTCCCTTTCCGCTACCCACTGTGTTGATGCGGTGGTATGGATATGCCTTGAGTTCCCGCTCTACGTCTTTTTGCGAAAGATGCTTTGAGGATTGTACTGTGGAATATTCCTGCAGACAGAGGATATCGGCGCCACTTTCCTTCAAATAGGTCAATATCGGGTTTTTGCCATCTTGTTTGGCGGCACCGTCAAATCCCATAATGTTGTAGGAGAGCAGTTTGATACTTGTTTCCGGTAAGTGGTCTGTATGGAAGTTGATGGGCAGATAGGTGCGTATCTGCGAATAGCAGAGCAACATCCCTATTAGGGGCAGCAAAACCGACCTATAGCGCTGGATGACCAGCCAAAAAATGAGGAAGCCGGCATTTATCATCAGGAACACGGGAAATGTCAGCCCCAGGCACGATTGCACCGGATGTGTGACCGGCTGGATGTGCGGACTATAGGCGGTGAACAGTAATAGGCCCGTAAATAAGGCATTGACCGCTAAAATCAGGAGAGCGACAAAATTACCGAGATGCTTCATTATAATAGTTGAAAATTGAAAGGTGAAAACTGAAAATAAGAGTGGCGGTTATATTCTCATTTTTCATTTTCCGTTTTCCATTTTCCATTGGTTTAACGTTTACTCGCGTCGAACAAGCTTTTCTTTTCCTCTGTAGTAAGGCTTTCGTATCCCGATTTCTTTAATTTGTCGAGAATGCGGTCTATCTCGTCGGATTGGGCTTTTTTCCGTGCGTTGTAATCATAATCTTTTTGTTTGCCAGTACCGTAGTGTACTTTCATTTTCGGCTTTCTGGGTTTGAAGCTGACGATGGAAACTAAGGTATCCAGACATTTGTTTATCCATGAGGTCAGGTCACTACCTTTGCTGAGGCTGGCGGCAAACCATACCCCTGCCAGCGCACCTCCTAAATGTGCGATGTGTCCACCGGCATTGCTGGAGGTGATGAACAGTAAATCGGTGCCTATAACGATGAGTGCCAGGTATTTCAGCCGGATGGTTCCGAACAGCAGTAGCCGTATCGGATAGTTGGGCTCGCGATAGGCGGTGGCGGCTACAATGGCAAGTACAGAGGCAGAAGCACCCAGCATGAAAGAATAGTCTGTCATGGGACGGAAATACGGGAAAATGTTATAGGCGGCCATATAGAGCAGACCGCCGCAAATTCCTCCCAGAATGTATACACCCCGGAGATGCTTTGCAGAGAAGAAACTCAGGAACAGTGCACCGAACCAGTAAAGCCACAGCATATTGAAAAGAATGTGCATGAATCCTGCATGCATGAACATATATGTCAGTAGTGACCATGGTTGCAGGATGAAGCGTATGACTGATGCCGGCAGTTCCAACCATTCGAATACGCCTGCTATGCTCCGGTTGAACAACTGGAACATGACTTCGGTTAGCGTAGTAAGTATGAATACCGCTACATTGATGTAAATCAGTTGGATATAAATGTTCCCCCTACGGAAGGTTTCTTTCAAATCAGTTATAATAGTAGCCATTTCCTCTGTTCTTTTTTCTCCAGTACATAATCAGGATAAAGCCGAATACCATACCACCCAGATGTGCGAAGTGAGCCACATTGTCTCCTGCACTGTTTGCAAATCCGGCATAAAGTTCAATCAAGGCATATCCGATAACAAAATATTTGGCCTTGATGGGAACCGGTAACGGGAAGATGAACATTTGCTGGTTGGGGAACAACATGCCGAATGCCAGCAGAATGGCGTATACTGCTCCCGAAGCTCCCACGGTAGTCATCATATTGAGATATTCCTCCATCGGGATGATGGCCATGCCAGTATTTACGCTGTCATAGGCGGAAAGTACTGTCTCATAATGAATATACTGTACCACCTCCTGGATAATTCCGGCTCCTATACCGCACACCAGATAGTAGAACAGAAATCGTTTTGGCCCCCATACCTGCTCTAAAATACGTCCGAACATCCATACAGCAAACATGTTGAAAAATATGTGCGCGAATCCGGCGTGCATGAACATGTATGTTATCAATTGTGCTGCATTGAAATCTTCGGCAAGGAAAAAATGCAATCCCAGATATTGGGCGAGGTCGATGCCGTAGCTTTGGGCGACAATGGTGCCCAGAAACATCAGCACATTAATGATTAAAAGGTTTTTGGTTACAGTAGGTATAGTATTCATAATCTGTTGTTTCAATTCATTTTACAGTTCAAAAACAGTTGTCTGTTTTTGCTTTCTCCGGCAAAAATACGAATAAATTCTGTTCTATAACAGAAAAAGCAGATTCTATTCCTTCTTTTTCGTTGTTTTCCAATATTTTTTTAATGTTTTTATTTGATATTCAGAAATATTGCTCTATTTTTGTGGAGGTTTGTGATGAAAAGTAAAAATATCTTTTGTGTAACATATTAATTAATTTTAAGCATTATGAATAAGGCGGAACTTATTAGCGCTATGGCAGCGGAGTCTGGTTTGTCAAAGACTGATTCAAAGAAAGCATTGGATGCATTTATCGCGTCAGTCACTAAGGCAATGAAGGCCGGTGATAAAGTATCATTGGTTGGTTTTGGAACTTTCAGTGTGGTGGAAAGAGGAGCGCGTATGGGTATCAACCCCTCTACTAAAAAGCCTATCGAGATTGCTGCAAAGAAAGTTGTTAAATTCAAACCAGGTACGGAATTGACAGCTGAATAAGAACAGTATACTCAACATACAAAGAGGGGACGTTTTACAAAGAGCGTCCCCTCTTTGTATGTTGAATATCTTGTGAGGCCATAAAAACAAGCCTGCTTGTTTTGTACTGATTTCGGTTTACGCTATCTTTGCACGCAGGAAAATACATTTGAATCATGAATATAGAACAGAAACTGGTATCGTCCGTCATCGGCGGACTGAAAGCGCTTTACGGACAGGATGTTCCTGCCGCACAAGTGCAGTTGCAGAAAACCAAGAAAGAATTTGAGGGACACCTCACGCTGGTTGTATTCCCTTTCCTCCGTATGTCCAAGAAAGGACCGGAGCAGACGGCCCAGGAAATCGGTGAATACTTGCAGGCAAACGAGCCTTCGGTTGCAGCATTTAATGTCATCAAGGGCTTCCTGAACCTGACCATTGCCTCCTCTGCGTGGATAGAATTGTTGAATGGCATTCATGCGGACAAGCAGTACGGTATCGTGGCTGCTACTGACAACTCTCCATTGGTGATGATTGAGTATTCTTCTCCCAACACCAACAAACCGCTTCATTTGGGCCATGTACGCAATAATCTTTTGGGAAATGCGCTGGCTAATATAGTGGCTGCCAACGGTAATAAGGTAGTAAAGACAAATATTGTCAATGACCGTGGAATTCATATCTGCAAGTCCATGTTGGCATGGCAGAAGTACGGGAATGGTGAAACTCCCGAATCATCCGGCAAGAAGGGAGACCACTTGATTGGCGATTACTATGTTTCCTTCGACAAGCATTATAAAGCGGAAGTGAAAGAACTGATGGCCAAGTTCCAAAGCGAAGGCATGAATGAGGAAGAAGCCAAAGCCAAGGCGGAAGCTGAATCTCCTTTGATGAAGGAGGCTCGTGAAATGCTGGTAAAGTGGGAGGCCAATGACCCGGAAGTACGTGCGCTCTGGAAGAAGATGAACGACTGGGTGTATGCAGGTTTTGACGAGACTTACCGTATGATGGGTGTAACTTTTGATAAGATATATTACGAATCAAACACGTACCTCGAAGGTAAGGAGAAGGTAATGGAGGGCCTGGAGAAAGGCTTCTTCTACCGGAAAGAAGATGGCTCTATATGGGCAGACCTCACGGGTGAGGGGTTGGACCACAAGCTGCTGTTGCGTGCGGACGGTACATCCGTCTACATGACGCAGGATATAGGTACTGCCAAACTCCGCTTTGCAGATTATCCCATCGACAAGATGATTTATGTGGTAGGCAACGAACAGAATTACCATTTCCAGGTATTGTCCATCCTGCTCGACAAACTGGGCTTCGAATGGGGTAAAGGGTTGGTGCACTTCTCTTACGGTATGGTGGAACTTCCCGAGGGCAAGATGAAGAGCCGCGAAGGTACAGTAGTTGATGCTGACGACTTGATGGCGGAGATGATTGATACAGCCAAGGAAACCAGCAATGAACTGGGTAAGCTGGATGGTCTGACAAAGGAAGAGGCAGACAATATCGCCCGTATCGTTGGTCTGGGTGCCTTAAAGTACTTCATCCTGAAAGTGGATGCCCGCAAGAACATGACATTCAATCCAAAAGAGTCCATCGACTTTAATGGTAATACGGGACCGTTCATCCAATATACTTATGCACGTATCCAGTCTGTTCTCCGCAAGGCAAAAGAGGCCGGTATCGAAATCCCTGCCCAGTTACCTGCCGGCATTGAACTGAGTGAGAAGGAAGAGGGACTGATACAGATGGTTGCCGACTTTGCCGCTATTGTGAAGCAGGCAGGTGAGGATTACAGTCCGTCCATCATTGCAAACTATACGTATGACCTTGTGAAGGAATATAACCAGTTCTACCATGACTTCAGCATTCTGCGTGAGGAGAACGAAGCAGTGAAGGTATTCCGCCTTGCATTGTCCGAGAATGTAGCCAAGGTGGTACGCTTAGGTATGGGATTGCTGGGAATTGAGGTGCCGGATAGGATGTAAACATTGTACTATAAAAGAATAAGCCCGAGGATACTTCTTCGGGCTTATTTTTTTATAGTGCAATATTTATTCTTGTGGTAGAAATAATAGAAGTTTAAATTATCGTCTCCTTTCTCCCATTTTATACGTGTAGACTAAGTCCTATTTTGTCTTGCTTGTTTTGGCAGTTGCCTTGGCGGTTGTTTTAGTCGTTTTCGTTGCTTTCACCGCCTTTGCAGTCCGCTTAGACTTGCCCGTATCCTTGTCGCTTTGCAGTTTCACAATTTCCAGACAAGCCTGAAGGTTCAGGTCTTGAGGGATGATGTCTTTAGGAATCTTGTAGTTGCTGCCTTTATAAGCGATGTAAGGGCCATAGCGTCCATTCAGGATTTCCAGTTCCGGTTCTTCCTCAAACTTCTTGATATGTTTCTGGGCTTCTGCTTCTTGTTTCTTTTGCAAAAGTTCAATAGCTTCTTCCAGCGTAACGGTCATCGGGTCCATTGTCTTGGGTAATGAGGCATACAAGCCGTTGTTCTGGATATAAGGTCCGAAACGTCCCGCACCTACGACTACATTCTTGCCTTCGTACTCTCCGAGAGTACGGGGAAGTTTGAACAGCTCCAGCGCTTCTTCCAGCGTAATGGTCTCGATGGACATTTCTTTTTTCACCTGAGCGAAACGGGGCTTTTCCTCATCTTCGGCAGTACCTATCTGTGCTACTGGGCCGAAACGTCCGATTTTTACAGACACTTGCTTTCCGCTGACGGGGTCTGTTCCCAGAATCCGTTCGCCTGCCTTGTGGGCGGTTTTCGCGGCAAGTGTGTTTTCTACTGAAGGATGGAATTTTTTATAGAATGTTTTCAGAATGGCAGTCCATTGCTTGTCACCTTCGGCTATTTCGTCGAATTGCTTTTCGACGCTCGCTGTGAAGTTGTAGTCAAGGATGTCCGGGAAGTACTCTATCAGGAAGTCATTGACCACAATACCGGTGTCTGTCGGCATCAGTTTTGACTTTTCGGCTCCGGTGATTTCTGTATGGTTGTTGTCCGTTATTTCATTACCCTGCAGGTTAAGCACATTGTAGGTGCGTTCTTCACCAGCTTTTTCTCCTTTTATCACGTATTCGCGTTGCTGGATGGTGGAAATGGTAGGAGCATAGGTAGACGGACGTCCGATACCCAGTTCCTCCAATTTGCGCACAAGGCTTGCTTCCGTGTAGCGGGGAGGGTGTTGGGTGAAACGTTCGGTAGCGGTGATACCTTCATGTTCGAGCTTCTGTCCTTTTTTCAGAGGGGGCAGTAGGCGTGCCTCATCTTCCTGGGTTTCTACGTCATCATCGTATGATTCGCGGTAGACACGGAGGAAACCGTCGAATTTCACCACTTCGCCGGTTGCAGTGAAAGTCTCCGTCTCGTTGCTGATAGCAATGGTTACGGTTGTCTTTTCCACTTCGGCATCTGCCATCTGCGAGGCGATGGTACGTTTCCAGATGAGGTCGTACAGCTTTCTTTCCTGTGGGGTACCTTCTATCTTGGCATTCTCCATATAGGTGGGGCGGATAGCTTCGTGGGCCTCTTGCGCTCCTTTGGTCTTGGTGGCGAAGTGGCGGTTGTGTACGTAACGTTCGCCCATCAGGTTGGAGATGGTTTCACGGCTGGCGTTGACGGCAAGTTCGGAAAGGTTGACGGAGTCGGTACGCATGTAGGTTATCAATCCGGATTCGTACAGACGTTGCGCCACCATCATGGTCTGTGCCACGGTGAAGCCCAGTTTGCGGGCAGCCTCCTGCTGCAAGGTAGAGGTGGTGAACGGGGCTGCGGGAGTTTTCTTCAGCGGACGGGTAGTGATGTCGCTGATGGTAAACGTGGCTGCTTTACAGCTCTCCAGCAATTTCCGGGCTTCTGCCTTTGTCTTAAGCCGGTGCGCCAGTTCGGCTTTCATTTCCACTGTTTTGCCGTCAGTGTCCGGAACGAGGAATACGGCGGTAACACGGTAGGATGCTTCGGTCTGGAATGCATGTATCTCGCGTTCGCGCTCTACAATGAGACGGACGGCTACGGACTGTACACGGCCTGCAGAAAGGGCAGGTTTCACTTTCTTCCACAATACCGGTGAAAGTTCAAAACCTACGATACGGTCCAGGATACGTCGGGCTTGCTGGGCATCGACCAGGTTGATGTCAATGTCACGGGGATTTTCTATCGCTTTCAGGATGGCACCTTTGGTGATTTCATGGAAGACGATGCGTCTGGTGTGTTCCGGCTTCAGTTTCAGCACTTCGTACAAGTGCCATGCGATGGCTTCCCCTTCGCGGTCCTCATCGGAAGCCAGCCATACGGTTTCTGCCTGCTCGGCTTCTTCTTTCAGCTGGGTTACGATTTTCTTTTTATCCGCCGGTATCTCGTAATGCGGTTTGAAGTCTTTGTCTACGTCAATACTGAATTCTTTTTTCTTCAAATCACGTATATGGCCGTAGCTGGAAAGGACTTTGAAATCTTTTCCAAGGAATTTCTCGATGGTTTTTGCTTTCGCCGGAGACTCGACTATGACAAGGTTTTTCTGCATAAATTTCTGTTTTTTAGTGACTCCCGCCACTGAATTCGCCCGCAAAAGTAGGAAAAAAAGATTCTTCCCACCTTATAATATAAGGAGAATTTAGCAAAAATGACCTTTTTTGTTCAATTTAGAGCTCCGGCTTGTGCTGCCCCTATTAAAAGAGGAAGCTTACTCCGCCTAAGAAACTAAGACCTTCTGAAGGGTATCCCCAGTAGTACTGGTAATCTTTGTTCAGCAAGTTGTTCACGCGCGCATACACGGAGATACCTTTGAAGAGTTCGTAGCTGCCGTTCAGATAGAGATTGCTGACGGGGTCCGCCTTGTTGCCCTCCACGCCCTGGCGTGAGATGTGCTGATAGCCGATGCCGACAAGCAGTGGGGAGATGGGGCGTACCTTGAGATTGAGATTGCCTTCTACGGCCGGTTTGAAGCTTACTACGACATCAGAACCGTCTGAGTCCGTTGTCCAATGGCGATAGACGGCATTGGCGGCGAGATAGAAAACATCCTTGTAGTTGTAGCTCAGGTCGGCTCCGGCGTAGAGGTTCTTGGTATCTTCTGTGAGGTAAACATTGCTTATCCCGTCGGACTTGACAGTCGGAGTGTCAATCAGGTCGTTTTTCAAATCTTGATATCCGCCGTATAGGTTGAACCACAATCCGCTGACCGGGCTTGCCTTGAAGCCGATGGCTGCGTTGAGCTGTTCGTAGGTATTGTCAAGCTGCTGGTTTGTAATGCCATAAGGCGTAATGGTTTCCAGACGGCGGAAATCGTTCTGTAGCCGTCCTCCCTTACCTTGTGCGTAGAGGATGTAGCTGTCCGAGAAGATGTATTGTATTTCTACGTCGGGAGCGGCGCGGAACTTCTTGCCGAAACCGAAAGCCAGGTCGACGTGTGCGCCGAGACGTATTTTCCAGTCGTCATTCTGAAAGAGATAGTATGGATTGAAGTCTACGTCGGTGTGATTCTCGAAACGTCCGTCGCTGTAGAATGTGTTGTCCATGGCAAAAGCCATGCCGATGGTCTGCTCATCGGAGATGGAACCGGTGACATCGGCTTTGGTGCGCACGATATTTTCTTTGATATTGCTCACCATGAGGTCGTGTTGGCGCTGGTAGACCAACAAATTGGTTTCGGCACGGAATTGGAGAGGCATATCGTCGCTCGTGGAACTTACCCCGAAATGTACATCACCCGAAACGAATTTCTGCTTGTTGCTGACGAAGTCGGGCAGGAAGTTGAAATTGCTTTGGTTGAACTTTCCGGCAATATTCAAATCGACTTTGCTGAAAGCATGTACATAATCCATGGCAGCATGGGTACGGTAGTAGAATGAATTCCACTTCCCGCCATTATCCGGCAAGTCCAGTTTGCCATCCATGCCATCCATTGTGAATGTTAGGTTGAGGCGGTCTTTGGGGGATAAGGAGAAGAGGTAGTTGGCGCGTACATCGAGGTTACCGTAGTTACCGTATCCCAAGCGTACATATCCGGGCAGCGCTTTCGCCTGCGTCTCTTTTCCGGTATAGGCTTGCATGATACCTGCCGGGATATGGGTTGCCGGCATCAGGGTGGCGTCATATTCCACCGCCTTTTTGCTGACGGTAGGAGGTTCCACCCTGGGAAGCACGTTCACTTTGGAGGCGTCCATGATGTCCGGATTATATTCTTGTTCCACGACTACCGTACGGTTCATGGTGGTGTCTTGGGGTTGTGTCTGGGCTTGTGCTCCCAAAGAGAGGGAGACAAGCATAGTTCCTGCGAGGATATATTGTATCTTTTTCATAATGTGCTATATTTCTTACTTCAATTTCTCCAGTCTTTCGTTAATCATGCTTGCTATATCGTCATCGGCCTGGTAGTTCTGCTGCAGGCTCAATAGGTATTGGCGTGCATCGAGCTTCTTGTCCATGGCTACATATACATCAGACAGAAGGATGAAACTGCGTGCCAGCCAGTAGGCATGCGGTGTGCTCTGGTCGATGAAATTAAGGATTTCCTTTTCTGCAGAGGCATAATTACCGGCGTTGTACCATTGTAATGCCACCAGATATTTGGCTTCGGCTCCATAAAGGGTACGGGTGTCTTTGGCCAGCAGCTGAAGGTCATCCATTGCCTTCTTGTCGGCTTTCTGGTTGAGGTATGCCTTGGCACGGTAGTACAATGCCTCGTTCCGGAGCTCCGGAGACAGCTTGGCTTCGGCAAGCAAGGCTGTGGCGGCGTTGATGACTTCCGCATCATCATGCATCAGTGCTCCACAGCGCAGTACACCGATAGCGCCAAGCTGGCGGCGCTCTGCCGTGGTGGCTTTGGCCTGCAATTTCTTGTAGTCGGCCAATGCCAGGTCATATTGCTGGCGGTTGAACAGAATTTCTCCATGCATCAGCAAAGCCTCTTCAGAATATGGGTTATCGGGGTATTCCAGCAGTTTTCCGGCATGTTCCAATACCGCCTCGTCATCTTTCTGCTCTTTGCCTATGACGCAGAGGTAGTAGTGTGCATTCAGGCTGAAAGCGCCTCCCGGATAACTTTGCAGATAGCGGGTGAAGCTCTCTTTGGCAGGTGCGGCTTCGCCTTTCATATATACTTTTTCGGCAGCGATGTAAGTCAGCGAGTCTTGCTCACTGGGTTCGAAGCGGATTTCTCCCGGCATCTGGGCGGCGAGGGCGGCAAACTCGTCCACGCGGTTGGCATCTACGTAGATGGACTTTAAGTCGCGCATGGCAAGGCGGGCTTCCTCGCTTCCGGGATATTGGGTGACTACATGTTTGTAGGCTTCTATGGCACGGTCATAGTCGTCGTTCTGGTAGTAAAGCAGACCGATTTCGGCGGCGGCTTTACGGCTGACGGGACTCTCGGGATACTTGCCGAGCAATTCGCGGAAGGCGGCGATAGCTTGGGGGCTGTTGTTGCTCTGTACGTAGGAGCGCCCTTTTTCGTAAAGGGCATTGATGGCATAAGGCGAATTGGGATATTTGACGGCAAGGCGGTCCAGTAAAGTAACCTTTCCGGAATAGTCTTTTTGCAGGCCGGCTACAAGGGCCAGCTGATAGTAAGAGTAGTCTCCGGCAGGTGTTCCCAGACTTTCTGCTTTTGTATAGTATTGCTTGGCCTCGTCGAAGCGGCGGACGTGCAGGTTGCAGTCACCGATACGGTTGTAGGCATCTGCCAATGCGGTCGGGTTTTCACCTTTCTCCAGTTGGACAAAGTTGCGGAAACGGTTCTCTGCCGTCGAATAGTCTTTCTGGTGGAAAGCGATGTAGCCCAGGTTATAGTAGGCAAGGGCAAACATTTCCGTATCCCTCTGCCGGGTGAGTGACAGATATTCGTTGAAATTGCGGGCGGCTTCTCTCATCCGGTTCAGGCGGTAATAAGACTCGCCGAGCCAGTAGAGGGCGTCTGCCTTGGTCTGGAGGTTGTATTGTCCCAGCGTGACGCTTTGGTTGAAGTAACCGATGGCTTGCTCGAACTGCGTGTTGGCAAAAGACTGGGTCCCGAGTTGGAACAGAATCTTCTGCTTGGCTTCCAGAATGGCTTTGCTGGGATGGGAGATGCGGTCGATGGATTTGAGTGCGGCATCGTAGCTGCGTGTATTCATGTACACTTCCACCAGGTAGTTGCTGACTTTCTCGGCATAAGGAGAGTTTGGAAATTCGTTTAGGAATTTCTCAAAGACGGTCACCGATTCGCCGAAAGCGGAATAGGAGGTCTCGTGAATGCATAAGGCGTAGTTATAGGCGGCTTGTTCCTTGATTTTCGGGTCGGCATTGGAAGCGGCAGCCTGCTCGAAGGCCATACGTGCCTTGGTCTTGTCGGCCAGTTGCAGGTAAGCCAGTCCCATGTGCAGGTAGGCATTTTGGGAGAGAGCGTCGTTCTCGGTAGTCACTTCGCCAAGGATGGCAGGAACTTGGGAATACACGCCGCATTGATAATAGGACATACCCAGCATGTAGAGGGCATCTCTTCTATGAGTGGCAGATTCGGCATTGTGCTCCAGGTATTGCTCGAAGGACTTTATGGCTTCGTGATATTTCCCGAAATGGTATTCGGCTGTACCGAGGATGCGGTTCAGCTCCGCCGTGTGCGTGTAGCTCAGACCGTCGGGGTGGGCCGACAAAGCATTTTGCGCTACAATTTCCGCCTTGTCGTACTGTTTCTTCAGCAAGTAGATTTCGGCGATGTAATAGGGGACCAGGTTCTTGTACTTGGCATTGTCCTGCAGAGGCAGGAAACCGCTGAGCGCTTCGTCATACCGTCCTTGGGTATATCGGATATAAGAGATGTAGTAAGCACAGTCCGCTGCATATTTCCTGCTGGTGCTGCGCAGGGTCTCGAACCAGATGGCTGCTTCCTTTACATTGCCCGTCTTCAGATAGCAGGTGGCAAGGCGGTAGGTCATGTCGTCACGCTCCTCGGTACCCAGAAGGTCGAGGCGGGCAGAGTTGAACATGGCGAGGGCATCGTCATAATTGCCTTCGAAGAAATAGGAGGAGGCGATTAATGCATAGATGCGGTTGGCATGGGGAGTATCAGGATATTCGTCCAGAAAGGCGCGGAGCAGGTCTATGCTTTTGGGGTCTCTGAGCTCGTATGCGGCGCATACCAGCATGTATTCCGCTTCTTGCCGCTCGCCGGTATCGGGCAGAGGCTTGCCGTCTGCATTCATCTGGCGTACATAGGCTTGCAACGGGGAGATGGCGGCAGCATAGGCCTTTTGCTGGAACAGCGTTTGTCCTTCCTGGTAGAGTCGCTTGGGAGAAGTACTCTTCTCGCTTGTTTGTGCTGAGGCGAGTAAAGGTGCGCAACAGAGTGCTGTGCACAATATTCGGGAGATTTTATGTTTCATCTTCTTTTGTTAGAATAGGTATTTTACAAAAATACGGGTTTTAACCCGGAAATGTTACACTTGTTTGGCTTTTTTAGGATATATACCATAATAGGAACGAATAATCATTCACTTTTGTTCTTCCGTATGTCTTCCAGGAAGATACCCACTCCTTTGCGGATGGAGCCGAGTCCGAACTCTTCCGTACGGATATCTTTCAAGGGGAGGAAGAAGAGGTCTGCCGCGTCGTCCATCGCCTCGAAGTGCAAGGTGTCCTCCACCGTACAACGGAAAAACATATCCAGCGTGTGTACGGGGAAGCCGGAATAGATGTAAATATTGGGTAGGGAGAAGAGATATTCGGCCTTTGCCACCTTCATGCCGGTTTCTTCTCTTACTTCGCGGGCAACGCCTTCCTCACCGGTCTCGGTCATGTCGATGAAGCCTCCGGGGAGGTCCAGCGTCCCTTTGGCAGGCTCTTTGGCGCGGCGGCACACCAACAGCTCGTCGCGCTCGTTCAGTATCAAGGCGACGGTGGCGGAAGAGGGGTTGAAGTAGTAGACGAAACCGCAGTCGGCGCACTGCTTCGACTTCTCGTTATGAACTTCGAAATGGGCTGAACCGCATTTCGGACAATATTTGAATTGCGAAAGTGGATGTTCCATGATATTTTAACCTTTGTCCGGGGGACAAAGATAATGGAAACCAGGTGTAGAATGAAAGGAACAGAGTGAATTTTTCGTATCTTTGGCGACTATAAAACCATATCGGATGAAAGATTTTGCTGCCATTGATTTTGAAACGGCCAACGAACAGCGTACCAGCGTTTGTAGTGTAGGAGTGGTTATCGTACGTGATGGAGAGATTGTGGACCATTATTATAGCCTCATCCGTCCCGAACCGGAGTATTACACTTATTGGAATACCCGCGTGCATGGTCTGACGTTGGCAGATACCCAGGATGCTCCTATCTTTCCCGTTGTGTGGCAGGAAATAGCTCCACGCATTGAAGGCTTGCCATTGGTAGCGCACAACAAGGCCTTTGATGAAAGCTGCCTGAAAGCTGTTTTCCGTACTTACTGCATGGATTATCCGGATTATGAGTTTTATTGTACTTTGCAGGCATCACGTCGTGCTATAAAGGGATTGCCTAACTATCAGTTGCATACAGTGGCTGTTTGCTGTGGCTATCAGTTGGAACATCATCATCATGCGTTGGCTGATGCTGAGGCTTGTGCATGGATAGCGAAACAGGTCATATAAATAAACAGAGGAGACTTGTCATGAAGCCTCCTCTGTGGAATTGTTTGTTTCCTTGATAAAACTCTATCAGTTTATCCTAATGGATTTTCACCTTGGTCACCATCATTGCCGCCGCCTCCGCTTTCGTTTCCTCCGGGATTTTCTTCATTGTCCGGCACGATTTCAGAGCCGGTTACCAATCGTGTGATGCCCGATTGTTTCATCATGTTCTTCAAACGTTGTCCCGGCACGAAAATCAGTTTCTGGCGGTAAACGACATCAGCCGTTACAGACTTTGCATCCTCCTGGCTTTTGCCGTTCAATCCCGGTCGGAGGCTTCCGAAGTCTCCCAGCCGTACGGTTGCACCGATGCTGGCATAGGTGCAGAGTGCGTCAATCATACCGTCCAATACGGCTTTTACGATACCTCTTGGCACCATCCCTTGACTGGTCACCTGGTCGCATAATCTATCAAAGTCAATATTTGCTACGGAATAAGAAGCAGCTACATACTTCTCGGTTTTGGTACCAATGCCTACCATTCTCTTTTTTACTACATAACGAAATGCCATAATGTTTTTTGTTTTTAATGGTTGTTACTTGCGGTTTCGTTCACTCGTCAGTTAGCGAGACCTGTTTCTTTGTGACCACGGTGCGAAGTTACAACACTTAAAAACGGCATGGTGCTTTAACGGGACTGAACGACTTTTTTTAACGTTGTATTTAGCCATTTGACGACATGGAAAGTCCTATGCTATAACCTATTGCCTATATTTAAAAAAAATGGGTGATTACATAAAATAATAATTTTGTGATTCTCCATCTGTAATCAAGTACAATCCATTGTCTGTAAACTTGATGACTTTGGGTTTGAATGTGAGTTTCTTCAATGCCTCTGCCAAATTGGATGGAATGTTTTTGTAATATACTCCGTTTTTGCAGCAAGCTATCATCCCGTAATTGGTAATATAGGCATAGTAAACCTCTTCGTATAGTTCTTCGGCTTTCAGTATGAAATTTTTGATGGTTTCATTTGAATAGCTGTAATGCTTGTCCGTGATAACTACCCATTCTCCTCTATCATTGAAGCAGGCCGAAAGAATATTGTCGTCTCTTAAATCTCCTGTACGATACTGCTCCAGTTTTTTGAGAAATTTCTCTGGGTGTCCAAGCGCCCAATACCCTGAACCGCCTAAGATAATTACATAGTTGCCATTTTCAGTGATGTTGATGTCTGTTATTTCAGAATTGCTACTGTTAGCTTCTTCTATACGTTTCTTAAGCCTGCTGGGAGTACTGCCGGTGTAGGCATATCCACTATTCCCATACACTCCTACTCCTGCTCCATACATAGTGATTGCTCCGGTACGGCATTTCCCCCATTTGTTGATGGCTTCTGTGATGTATGACATGTATGAGCTGGTCGGTAAATTTATATAGCGAACAGTACCGCTATAGGAAAATGGTTTTGAAACGGTTCTGGTTCTGGCTGGAAGAACCGGTTCCGCTTTTTCTTTACAGATATAAGAAGTACCGGCTATCAATTCATTTCCAATCCATTTTCCTGACTGAATGGTGTGTGCCGTAATATCAAAGTAAGCGCCGTATCCATTTCTTTCACCATCCTTCCAAGGGCCGAACCACATATCCCCATTTTCCCAGATATGAATGCCGTATCCGTGGCGTTGTCCATTATAGGTTTCTCCCCAATATTTATTCCCGTTTGTGTAGTTTGTCCGTTCGAATATTTGTCCGGGGTATTCCTTGGCTTCTATTTCATAACTGTAGGGGCGGAGCAGCATATACGGTTTTCCGGTGTTTCGGTTGTATTTTACACCATTTTCAGAGCCATTTTTAACTATTATGTCATCTTCTTGAATATAGATGAATAAAGTGAATTCTGAGTTTTTAGTAAAGCCAATTTTAATATTATCTTCTTTGACTTCTACCCTGAATCCATTTATTTCATCATTTTGGGTTTGTCCTAGAAAAGCCTCCCCTCCTATTGTTTTTCCCCACTCTACCGTGCTATTGCGAACAGATTCATGCATGCTTTTCTGTTCACTTTCCGAAGGTGCAGTGTAGAATGGTTTATAGTCCGGTATCATTTTGAGGAGAGTATTCTGTCCGTTGAATCCCGCTTCTTCCAATCTTTCTATGGCAGCTTCTGCTATAGACTTCTGGAGTTCTCCAATGTCTTTGTTGAGAGCAGCCTTTTTGTACCAATATAACGCTGAATTCCCATCTTTTCTCAAGATGTTGTCTATGCCGTATTCATAAGAGATTGCAAGCGAAATCTGTCCGCTTGCATTCCCGTTTTTAGCTGCTCGTTTTGTCCATGCCATTCCGGCGGGGTAATTCTTTGTGACTCCTAACCCGTTTTTCAGTAAATAGGCTAAGCGGCTTTGTGCATAATAAGATTCCGGGCTATTATTGTGTTCGGCGGCTTTTTTATACCAGATAAAAGCCTCTTCATAGTTTTCTTTGTCTTCATATATGCGTCCAAGGTTCTTTTGTGGAAAAGCCCCATTTTTTTCAGCTGCTTTTTTATACCAATAGATGGCCGTTTCTTTATTTTGGGTTAAATTCCCCCAGCC
Source organism: Bacteroides sp. 4_1_36 (assembly GCF_003466325.1). Classification (NCBI taxonomy): domain Bacteria; kingdom Pseudomonadati; phylum Bacteroidota; class Bacteroidia; order Bacteroidales; family Bacteroidaceae; genus Bacteroides; species Bacteroides sp. 4_1_36. The sequence goes on along the minus strand of NZ_QSOX01000012.1, from coordinate 67,458 downwards.
ATTACTATAGGCTGCACCCATATTGTTTTGTGCAGCAGGATTTCCTTGCTCAGCCGACTTTCGCCACCAATAAACGGCTTGTATGGTATCAGGTTTTATACCCCATCCCCTAAAGTAGCTCTGTCCGAGATAGAATTGTGCAATCGCGTTTCCATTTATTGCATCTGTCCTATAGTCCGCAGCATTCTTGTGGTTTTGCCCATAAATACTGATGGTAAATACTGCAAGGAATATGCACAATAAGTAATTTTTCATGTTTTTCATAAATTAAGAGTTAATCAATTGCATCCAATAAAATGAATGCAGCCCAGTAAAAGGGATCCTTATATTTTTTTATTTTCTTGAACTCTTTGGGCATAGGCTTTTTGCTCTGTTTTTCTTTTTGCCTGGCTTCTGACTGCCAGCGCTTGTCGGGAGTTGTTTCAATTTCAACTTCGTAGTCACGTACATACTTCTGGGCCTCGCGCAAAGATTCAAATTTGCTCTTTCCTGCGAGCAGATTCTTGTAAAACTGTGTCATCAAGAGTTGAGTAGCATTATCGTTCACTTTCCAGAGACTCATTAATAATGTGTTGGCTCCCGCTTTTTTGAAACCGCGCTGCAAGCCGAATACTCCGTCACCGGTTATTTCTCCCAGTCCGGTTTGGCAGGCAGAAAGTACTACCAGGTCTAACCCTCGTAAATCTAAACCGGCAAGCTCTTTGGCGGTGAGTATGCCGTCTTCTAATCCTTCCGGCAAAGGATTTCCTTTCAGTGCAATATTTGCTCCTGACAATAGCAGTCCTGATCGAGTCAATGCTTTGTCTTCTACGTAGCGTGATTGGTTATTGTCTCCCATCATCAAGAAATCAAGATCCTTTGTCTGTCTGGCTTCTGTTTCTGTCCAATAGAAACCATGAGTGGCGATATGTAGCATACTGATATTCTTACCTGATAAAGCTTTAAAAGATTCTTCTGTACCTCGTAAATCCATATATAAGGCTGGCTGAAGTCTCGTATTCTCTAGTGCTTGTTTAATTTGTTCAGCTTCTATCTTAGTGGCGGGAAGGTATTTGGCTCCGTCACGCAGGTTTAGGGAATCCGGATAGAAGGTATGTTGAATATTCAAGTCTCGAGGAATATCAGTATATTTTTTGTTTTCGACTACTAAAGCTGTTGTATCAGCATCATATTTAAGACCTCCATAGAGAACAGCTTCTTTAATATGGCTTTTGTCTTTTATCATAACCAATTGTCGCGTAGACGACAACCGATAGAAATTTATTTGTTCCGCTATAAAAGTAGAGTCGCTGCTTGGAAGGTGTTCTATGGCGATGTTATGGAGTCGCCCAGCAGGAGCAAAATAAACATTCTTTCTTTGTTTGGAACGGCAACTTTTTATTCTCAACTTTGCTCATTTAAGAGTCTGTTTAAAAACCAACTGAATAAAAGCTTTTATTACGCCAATGAACCTATTATTAGAGCGATTTTTCCCCTTTTTTAATCCCTACTTCCCTTTTTATTAATACTTTTGGGCGTTGTTTTTAATTCGTTAGACAGATGTCTTCTTTCCGTTAGACAATTATTGTTCTTTCGTAAGATGGACGTTTAACGAAACAGCAACAATTGTCTAACGAATTAAACTCGGTGCATCAGGACTTGTTCTTGCAGCATTGAATGAATAATATTGCCCAACTGATATTCTAAATTATATGAGTGCTTATTACGATTTATACCAGACCCCCAATCCTTCTCCGGAGGACGGTGAAGAAAAGCTGCTTCACGCCCGTATTCTTCCCAAAGGAACCATTCCTGCCGATAAATTCCGCGAACTGGTTCACAAGGCTACCGGTTTCAGCCCTGCCATTCTCGATGGCACGTTGCAGGCTATAACGGATGAGTTGCACAGTTGGCTGGCAGACGGATGGATAGTTGAAGTGGGCGAATTGGGATTCTTTTCGTTGTCATTGAAGTGCGACAAGGCCGTGGCGAATAAAAAGGATATTCGCTCTCCGTCCGTACATTTTCAGAATGTGAACTTACGTATCAGCAGTAGATTCCGCAACCGCTTTCAGACAATGGAGCTGGAACGGAAAGCATCTCCCTATATCTCTCATTCCAAATTGACATTGGAGGAGCGGAGAAAAAAACTGTTGCAGCATTTGAATAAGTATGGCTGCATTACGCGTACTGATTATGAACAGCTGACCGGAAAGGCGAAACATCAGGCGGTGGCCGATTTGAACCTATTTCTGGAAGAAGGTATTATTCGCAAATATGGTAGTGGAAAAACAGTGGTATATCTCAAGCCATGACAAGCAAGAGAGTTAGAGGAGTTATCACTTTGCTCCGCTAGGGGTTACAGCCGATACTCTTGTGTATGTATTCACAGAACTATCGGCTTTAACTCCTAAGCCGACTTGCCGGCTGATGACTCCTTCTGACTCCCGATAACTCCTTTAAACGAAAGAGCCGTGCGTATAAAAAGGGAAGAAACTTTTAGTACTGCCGATTTGTTTTTAACTTTGTCAATTGAAAACTAATAAAAACAAGCGTATGAATATGAAGGTTGTATCTATGTGCCTGATATGTGCCGGAGCTTTGTTGACCGGTTGTGGAAACGGCGGTAAAAAGGAAGCGGAAACTTCGGAGAGAAAGGAAAAAGAGGCCGTGGTTGGTAGTGATAAAGACGAACATGGTTGTATTGCTTCTGCCGGATATACGTGGAGCGAGGTGCAGAAAGATTGCATCCGTTTGTGGGAGAAAGGTGTCCGCATGAATGCAGTGGATGATGCCGGGAAGACTTTGTTCTTGGTGTTCAGTCCGGACTCTACGCAAGTGGAGTTGTTTTTCTCGGAGGAAGGTGTTTCGAACGAAATTCTGGACCGTCGAGGTCTGCCTGCCGGTGGATATGCCTGGAATGTGGAAGATGATGATACGAAAAACGTACGTCTGGAAGACGGTGAGTGGACGGTCAGCCAACGGGGGAGGCTCATTTATCAGGAAGATGCGAATGGTAAATAATATAAGAATATGGAAAATTTGAAGGCGTTGACAGAGGCTGTCTGCTGTGTAGCCCGTGAAGCCGGGCATTTTTTGAAGGAAGAGCGGAAAAGTTTCCGTCGGGAGGTGGTGCAGGAAAAACATGCGCACGATTATGTATCTTATGTGGACAAGGCTTCCGAGAAAAAGGTTGTATCTGCCCTTAGGAAATTGCTTCCCGAAGCCGGATTCATTGCCGAAGAAGGGTCTGCTGCCTATAGTGACGAAACGTATTGCTGGGTAGTGGATCCTTTGGATGGGACAACGAACTATATTCACGACAATGCTCCCTATTGTGTAAGTATTGCCTTGCGTGACAAGCAGTCGCTTTTGCTGGGTGTGGTTTATGAACCCTGCCGAGACGAGTGTTTTTATGCTTGGAAAGGAGGAGGAGCCTATGTGAACGGAGAACGGTTGCGTGTTTCGCTTGTCAGTGAACTGAAAGACGCTTTTGTGGTGACAGAGTTACCCTACAATTTCGAGCAGTATGCCCGTACGGGCGAACATTTGATACACGAACTTTACGGTAAGGTTGCAGGCATTCGCATGAATGGTTCGGCGGCGCTTGCCCTCTGCTATGTGGCTGCCGGACGTTTTGACGCTTGGCTGGAAGCTTTTATCGGTAAGTGGGATTTCTCTGCGGCTGCACTCATGGTGTTGGAAGCCGGCGGTAAGGTAACAGACTTTTTGGGAAACGAGAACTTTATAGAAGGGCATCATATCATAGCCACCAACGGGCCGCTGCATCCGTTGTTTTTGCGGTTGGTACGGGAGGCGCTGCCATTCTGATACGGTTCTTATTGCCTTATTACACTTTTTTATGGAAAACACATTTAAAGCCTGGTTCTTGTCCTTTGTCCATCTCTTCTTCCCGCGTCAGTGTGCTGTATGCGGGAGCTCTTTGCAAGAGGGAGAAGAGGGCATTTGCATCAGGTGTAATATGAATATGCCACGGACAAACTATCATCTTCGCGAAGACAACTCCGTGGAGCGTATGTTTTGGGGGAAGATACCTCTGGAACGCGGCACTTCCTTCTTTTATTATCACAAAGGAAGTGATTTCCGCCACATCCTGCATCAACTGAAGTATGGAGGCCGGAAAGATTTGGGAGAAATAATGGGGCGTTTTATGGCAGCGGAGCTGGCGGCTACCGGTTTTTTCCGTGGTATAGACGTAATTATCCCCGTTCCTCTACATCCCCGCAAACAAAAGTTGCGCGGATACAATCAGAGTGAATGTATAGCGCGCGGCGTTTCTGCCGTAACGGGTATTCCTATTGATGTGTCCTCCGTGCTGCGCAGAAGACATACGGAAACGCAGACCCGAAAGTCTGCTTACGAGCGTTGGGAAAATGTAGACGGTATTTTCCTTCTCCGCTATCCGGAACGCTTTGTGGGGAAACATATCCTTATTGTGGATGATGTACTGACCACCGGAGCCACTACAACTGCATGTGCCGATGCGCTTAAAGATGTGGGAGGCGTACATGTTAGTATCCTGACGCTGGCAGTGGCGGGTTCGTGAATCAGAAGCGGAAACGTCCGCCTGCCACGATTGTTCCCGTATATCCTACGCCGAATTCGGTGAAGAAGGCAAACTGATTTCCATATTCGATACCCAGAAAACTGAACTGATAGGCAAATTCCTTTTTGTGATAAGTGTCTCCTCCAAAGCTGTTCCGGAGGAAATAGGCGCCGAGCCCTGCAGAGGAATATAGGGAGAATTGGGGGCGGGTGAACCAATGCCACCGGAAGGTGGGGAGGATATACAGATAGCGCCGGTCATCGTTCTTATTCTCATCCAAAACTTCATAAAGGCTACTGGCCGTCCCTCTATTACCGGTTATTCCTCCGGTTACGCCTAGGCTGATTTTACGGTTGATTCTATAAATATAACTGATATTCAGAGCGCCGTAATAGCTGGTCTTCTCGCGTGTATAGATTCCAAAACTTGCTGTCGGAGCAATAAACTCTTCGGCTATACTATTGGCGTCGGTAATGGGGAGGAAGCCGTAACTGACGGATATTTCATGGTGGCGGAATTTTTCTCGCGTAGAAACAAGAGAGGTTTGTGCTTTACCAGCGGTACATAGGCTGAATCCTATGACTAAAAAGAATAAAAGAGTTTTCATTGTAGTTTGGTGTTTGGATTAAAATATGTTTTTCTAATAAATAAAGACAGGTGCTTTTATGAAACTCCTTACTTTACATTTGGCAAATGTATGTTAAATCTTTGAATATGAAATAGAAATGTTTGTCTTTTGTGTGGGATAATGTGGGAAAACAAAAAAGGTTCGCCTAATTGACGAACCTTTTCGCTCTTCCTCTTGGACTTGAACCAAGGACCCTCTGATTAACAGTCAGATGCTCTAACCGACTGAGCTAAGGAAGAATATGCATTCAAGTTTTTTCGCTCTTCCTCTTGGACTTGAACCAAGGACCCTCTGATTAACAGTCAGATGCTCTAACCGACTGAGCTAAGGAAGAATATGCATTCAAGTTTTTTCGCTCTTCCTCTTGGACTTGAACCAAGGACCCTCTGATTAACAGTCAGATGCTCTAACCGACTGAGCTAAGGAAGAATATGCATTCAAGTTTTTTCGCTCTTCCTCTTGGACTTGAACCAAGGACCCTCTGATTAACAGTCAGATGCTCTAACCGACTGAGCTAAGGAAGAATGTTGTTTTTTCTCAAATGCGCTGCAAAAGTAATAGGATATTTTGAAATATGCAATATCTTTGCAAAAAAAATATCGAAGATGGATAAAATAATTGGGTTGGGCAATGCTTTGGTTGATGCACTGGCAATCATTGAGGATGATAATATTTTGACGGAGATGCAGCTCCCGAAAGGAAGTATGACTCTGATTGATGAAGATAAGTTCTTGAAAATTAGTGAGTATTTCAGCCGGATGGAGACGCATCTGGCTAACGGAGGTTCTGCCGGAAACGCAATTCGGGCAATGGCATGCCTTGGTGCGGGTACGGGATTCATCGGAAAAGTAAGCAATGACTTTTACGGTAACTTTTTCCGGGATAGTCTGCTGGAGCATGGGACAGAGGCGGATTTATTGCTTTCCACTACCCTTCCGTCCGGTGTAGCCTCTACTTTCATTTCTCCTGATGGAGAGCGCACTTTCGGCACTTATTTGGGGGCGGCTTCTACATTGAAGGCGGAAGATCTTTCGCTGGATATGTTCAAAGGATATGCTTACCTATTTATAGAGGGGTATCTGGTGCAAGACCATGATATGATTCTCCGTGCCATTGAGCTGGCTAAAGAGGCCGGCTTACAAGTATGTTTGGACATGGCGAGCTACAATATAGTAGAAGGAGACCTTGAATTTTTCTCTCTGTTGGTCAACAAATATGTGGATATTGTTTTTGCCAATGAGGAAGAGGCAAAGGCTTTTACGGGTAAGGAACCGGAGGAAGCATTGGATATCATTGCCAAAATGTGTAGCATAGCCATTGTAAAGGTGGGTGCCCGTGGTTCTCTGATTCGCAAAGGTACAGAGATGGTGCAGGTACAAGCGGCTCCGGTAGAGAAAGTGGTGGACACTACAGGAGCTGGCGACTATTTTGCGGCAGGTTTCTTGTATGGACTGACGTGTGGCTACTCGCTGGAGAAATGTGGCAAGATAGGCTCCCTTCTCTCCAAAGATGTGATACAAGTGGTGGGTACAGAGCTTCAGGCTGCACAATGGGAAAAAATCAAGGAAGAAATTTTATTAATTAATTAATGTGCTGATGTGCCAATGTGCTAATTGGCTGCGCAATATTTGTTTCGCTATTACGCTGCAGGTTATTAGCACATTGGCACATTGGCATATTAGCACATTATCATAATTATGAGAAGAATTTTAAAGATACGCTGGATGGTTACCTTGCTGATTGTAGCGGGAGCCGTTTGTTTTTGGGGGTTTAAGAGTGGTGATAGCCGCAGTTTCCAAATAGCAAAGAATCTGGATATATTCAATTCCATTGTGAAAGAGTTGGATATGTTCTACGTGGATACGATTGATCCGAACAAGACTATCCGTGAAGGCATTGATGCCATGCTCTACTCGCTGGATCCCTACACGGAGTATTATCCGGAAGATGACCAAAGCGAATTGGAGCAGATGCTGAAGAATTCCTATGGTGGTATAGGTTCTGTGATTACTTGGAATCCGAAACTGAAACGTTCCATGATATCTGAGCCATACGAGAATATGCCTGCTGCCGATGTAGGCCTGAAAGCCGGAGATATTTTGATGGAAATTGACGGAAAAGACCTTGCCGGAAAGAACAACCAGGAAGTCAGCGAGATGCTTCGCGGACAAGTGGGTACCAGCTTCAAGCTGAAAGTGCAACGTCCCGGTACAGAGAAACCGTTGGATTTCGACATTGTGCGCCGTTCCATCCAATTGCCGTTCATACCTTATTATACGGTGCTGGATAATAATATAGGTTATATCAATCTCAGCACCTTCTCGGGGAATCCTTCCAAGGAGTTCAAGCAGGCTTTTCTGGACTTGAAGAAGCGGGGGATGACTTCGTTGGTGATTGACTTGCGGAACAATGGGGGTGGCTTGCTGGATGAGTCTATAGAGATAGCCAACTTCTTTCTGCCTCGCGGAAAAACACTTGTGACGACAAAGGGTAAGATTAAGCAAGCCAGCAATACCTACAAGACATTGCGTGAACCGTTGGATCTGGAAATTCCTTTGGCTGTTCTGGTCAATGGCGGAACGGCTTCTTCGTCAGAAATCCTTGCGGGCTCTTTGCAGGACCTTGACCGTGCGGTCATTATCGGTAACCGTACTTTCGGTAAGGGATTGGTGCAGACCACCCGTCCGTTGCCATACGGTGGTACCATGAAGCTGACGACTTCCAAATATTATATTCCCAGCGGCCGTTGTGTGCAGGCTATCGACTACAAGCACCGGAATGAGGACGGCAGTGTGGGACGTATTCCGGACAGCCTTACTACCGTGTTCCATACGGCTGCCGGACGTGAAGTGCGGGATGGTGGAGGCGTGACTCCGGACATTGCGGTGAAGCAGGAGAAGCTGCCCAACATTCTGTTCTATCTTGTCAATGACAATCTTATTTTCAATTATGCCACGGACTATTGCCTGAAACATCCTACCATCCCTTCAGCAGAGAAGTTTGAAATTACAGATGCCGATTATGCGGACTTCAAGGCGATGGTGAAAAAGGCGGACTTCAAATACGACCAGCAGACAGAGAAGATGCTGAAGAACCTGAAGGAGATGGCCGAATTTGAGGGCTATCTGACTGATGCTTCGAAAGAGTTTGAAGCGCTGGAGAAAAAATTGTCGCATAATCTGGACCGTGACCTTGACCATTTCTCCAAGGACATCAAGAGCATGATTGCGGTAGAAATCATCAAACGTTATTATTTCCAGCGTGGAAGCATTATCCAGCAGTTGAAAGATGATGATGATTTGAAAGAGGCTGTAAAGATACTCACTGCTCCGGAAAAATATAAGGAAATGTTGAGTGCTCCGGCAGTGACGTCAATGTCTCTGCAACAAAGAAAGGAGACAGCCCCGGTTTTTCTGAGTACCGCTACGAGAGCAAATGAACATGTTTATGATGAAATAGTATAAGGACACTCTTAAGAGGATTCTTTTATTTGCTCCTTAATTTATACCGGATAGTCTCTGTATAAGCCTTTTATACACGACTATCCGGTTAAGTTGTTTGTAGGGTATTAACTTGTTTTATATTTTTGCAGGTGATAATGAAAATATTGACAAGGTTATGAAACAATTGAATTCTCTGAGAGTATGGCTGTTTGTGGTATTGTTGCTTTGCTTCTCTCTTTCCGGACAAGCCCAGTTCCTGCGCACTTCCTACTTTATGGAAGGAAGTAACCAGCGTATGCAGCTCAATCCGGCCTTGATGCCGGGACGCGGTTATCTGAATATTCCCGTGATAGGTTCGTTGAATGCTACCGTCAACTCCAGTTCCCTGGGGTATAGGGATATTATGGACATTATTGAGAACAGTGATGATAGCGACTATTTCATGAGCAATGACTTTATGAACCGACTGGATGCTACCAATAACTTGAATGTGAATTTGAGTACCGACATTCTGTCTGCCGGGTGGTATAAAGGAAAGAACTTCTGGTCAGTCAATGTGGGGTTGCGTAATGATATCGGTGCCGCCATACCGAAAACCATGTTCCAGTTTATGAATAACATGAGCAGCCGGGAGTTCGGTGACAATATTTCTGACTATTTGGGTATTAACGAAACCATTAATGGACAGAAGCTTGAGATAAATTCCTATGCGGAAGTCGGCCTTGGCTTTGCAAGGAATATCACAGACCGACTGGCTGTGGGTGGTAAGGTGAAGATGCTGCTGGGTATCGGTAACTTAAAGCTGAACATCAACCAGATTCATGTGGAAACTCCTTCTGTCGGCTCTTCAGGAGTGACGAGTAAAGCTTCCATTCAAGTGGATGCAACTTTGGAGAACTCGTCAAAGCTGTTAGAACTTCCCGAGAATGAGAATGGTGATTATATCGATGAAATCGATTTTGGCAGTTTTGGTTTTGCCGGATATGGTGGGGCTATTGATTTGGGAGTATCTTACAAGTTACTGGATAAATTGACACTTTCTGCTTCAGTTCTTGATTTGGGCTTTATCAAATGGTCTAAATCGAATACCAGTATAGCGCGAGCCAATACAGAGCAGACTTATGATCTTCTTGACCCGGCCTCGCAGCAGGAGTTCATGGATATTGTGAACAGCGGCGAGATTCTTAACTATGACATGTTGCAGCTCAAGACGGAGGAGGCTTCTGAGAAGAGCCGTACCCGTGGATTGACTTCTACAATGGTTCTTGGCGCTGAATATGCCTTACTGAATGATTGGCTGGTAGTGGGTGCCTTGTATACCGGTCGTTTTGCCAAACCGAAAACTTTGAATGAGCTGACTTTCTCTGCCTGCATCCGTCCGACGAATGCTTTCAATGTAGCTGCCAGCTATTCCGTACTTCAAGGAGCCGGTAAAACCTTCGGTCTGGCACTGAAACTGGGTTCCTTCTTTGCAGGAACAGATTATATGTTCTTTGGTAAGAATACGAAGAATGTCAATGCTTACTTGGGTGTTTCTATTCCTTTGGGAAAACAGAAAACTGCTGAAAATTAATAAATTGGATTTGGATATTATCGCGGATTATCTTTCTATAAAAGAGGATAATCTGCGATTTTGTTTTTACGAAAACGCAAAAAGCTTTATCTTTGCTGGTAAATACCTATAAACAGTACTCATGAGAATTGCAATAACGTTTTTCTTGTCTTTGGTTTTCAGTAGTTTGCTGCAAGCTTCACCCATACCTTTTTCTCCTATAGTGAGGAGCTATTCGGTGTCGGATTATAATGCCGGTATTCAGAATTGGGCCATTGCTCAGGACGAAAGAGGGGTGATGTATTTCGGTAATAACAGTGGGCTGCTGGAATTTGATGGAAGTGCTTGGCGGCTGTATGAATTACCGACAAAAGGAATTGTGCGTGCTATATATATCAGTGAAGATGGAAAAATTTATGTAGGCTCTTACGAAGAATTCGGTTATTTTGTTCATACTCCTTATAATACCCTTGAATATCACTCGCTAAAAGATGAGGTGAAGGACTTTACTTTTCATAACGACGAAATCTGGAACATTGTTTGCGTTCAAGGGGAAATTGTATTTCAATCGTTTGGTTCTCTCTTTTTTTATAATGGAAATTCTGTGGAAGGTATTCGGGTGAAGAGCCTTCCGCTGAACTTATTTCAGGTTGGAAATACTTTTTATTCTCAAAGAATAAATGGTGGACTTTGTGTCTTTTCCGACAGGAAAATGGAAGAACTTATTCCCAGAAAGGTATTTGGAAATAGCGATGTCTTGGCTGGGCTTCCTTATGATGATGCCGTTTTAATGCTTACTCGTAATCAGGGAGGTTTTCTCCTCTATCGAGATGGGAGGGTAGAAAAATGGAAAACCGAATGTGATGATATATTCAGGAAGCATACCATTAATCGTGCGGTGATAACCAAGGACAGTTGTTACGTTGTTGGCACAATATCCGATGGCATATATGCGTTGGATAAAAAGGGAAAGCTGATTTGGAAGGTCAATACGGATAATAAACTACAGAACAATACTGTTTTGAGATTATATTGTGATGATGACAACAATATATGGACAGCTTTGGATGAAGGTATTGCCTATATACACAACAATTCTTTAATCTATTATTATGAACCTCCATTTCGTAAAATAGGCATGGTATATGATGTTCTGGTAAGGGAAAATGAAGCTTATATTGCTTCTAATCAGGGACTTTATTGGCTTAAGGATGGAAAGACTGAATTAGTTCCGGGTTTGGAAGAACAAGCGTGGTTCGTCGATGAATGGGGAAAACAGATTTTTTGCGGGCATAACAAAGGAACTTTCCTTATATCGGGGTTGAAGTCAAAGTTGGTATCTGATGTAAAGGGAGGGATGTGTATGGAAAAGATTGAATCGAAGGAAGAATCTTTTTTATTGGAAGGAACTTATGCGCTTTTAAATCTATATACGGAAGATACTTCGGGAGCATATGGTTTTATCCGGTCTCTGCGTGGATTCAGTCATATGGTCCGTCACATAGAGGTGGACCATCAAGGGAATATCTGGGCGAAACACTTAAGGAATGGTTTGTATCGTTTTCGGATTGATCCGGATATGAAGCAGGTAAAGGATGTACGGAAGTATGAGGGCCTGGGAGAAGTGAAAGGTGGGAGTTTTACTTTGTTCAAAATCAATGGTCGGGTAGTTTTTTCTAATGGGGAATATTTCTATACTTACGAAGATATGACTGATTCGATTGTTCCCTATGAAACAATGAATGAACAATTGATGGAATTGAAGGGAATCAAGACAGTGAGTCGTGCGAACGGAGATTACTATTGGTTTGTGGGTGATAGGATAGTGTATTTAGTGAAGTGTGCGATAAATACTTTCAATATCGAACTCCGGATTCCATATTCTTTGTTTGACGGTCTGACGGTGGAAGAACGGGGAAGCGTGGCTTATGACGTGAGGAATGGCTGTTCCTATCTTTGCCTGAACAATGCCATTGCCCGTATTGAGACGGACAGTTCCTCGTTATATAAATCTCGGGTCAGACGCTCTTTATGGATTTCGGGAATGCGGGTCATTGATGAATTCAGTGGTAAGCGGAAAACATTGGTCGTGCAGCCGGGAGCCAAGGTGGAGCCTGAGTTTAATACGGTGAATTTTACATTGTGTTATCCGGTTTATAGTAATTATACTTATAAGGTAAGGTATCGGTTGGAAGGATATTCTGACCAATGGATGCCGGGTGGACGCTATTTGCAGAAGAAGTATTCTCGGCTCTCCTATGGAAGTTATGTTTTTCAGGCAGAGATATATGATACCGATAGAGTTTTGGCATCGGTAGAGCTTCCTTTTGAGATTTTGCGTCCGTGGTATTTGTCTTATTGGGCTGTGGGAAGTTATATCTTGGCAGGATTGTGTCTGTTGGCTTTATTGCAATATCTGGTCTACCGTTTCGTGAAGAAAAAGAAAGACCGTGTGATTGAACGGCAGCGCGTAGCCCATCAGGCAGAACTCGAGCGGCAAGAGAAGAAGATTGTTGAGTTGGAAAAGGAACAGCTTGAGGCCGATTTGCGTTTTAAAAGCAAGGAGTTGTCCAGTGTGGTAATGACAAATATCGCCCATCAGGAATTTCTGAGTTCCTTGAAAGAAGAGATACAGCGGCAAAAGTTGTTAGGACAGTATAGCCGTAAGAACTTGGATAAGCTGCTCACTTTAGTTAATAGCAATATAGTGTCCGATGAAGAGAATTGGACTATGTTTCAGGCTAATTTTGACCGTATACACGAGAATTTCTTCCGTAATCTGAAACTTCAATATACAGATTTAACTTCAGGAGATTTGCGCTTTTGCGCATTGCTTCGCTTGAATATGCCGACAAAGGAGATAGCGAAGTTGCTCAACATTTCCACGCGTGGGGTTGATGCTGCAAGATACCGGTTGCGCAAGAAATTCAATCTGCTTCCGGAAGAAAGTCTGACTGATTTTCTTATAAACTTTAAATAGCTGCTTTACAGTGAAATATTAATGGGGGAAGTACTAATATTGTACTTCCTCTTTTGTTTTTTAGTGATGGTTGTACTTTTGTTGTAGTACGGGATGTGGAGATTGTCGCATGCTTTTCTTTTATTTGCAGTAAAATAATATTTCTATCAATTAAAAGCATGAAAAACATGAAGCATTTACTTTTCAAGTTACAATTATTTTTAGTCTTGTTGGTGTTTACTGCCGTTAGTGCGTATGCACAGAAATCTCCGGTTGATATGGATCGTTTCATCGACGATTTAATGAAGAAGATGACCCTGGAAGAGAAAATAGGTCAGTTGAATCTGCCGGTTACCGGTGAGATTACGACCGGTCAGGCTAAAAGTAGTAATGTGGCCAAACGTATTCGTGCCGGTGAAGTGGGCGGGCTTTTCAATCTGAAAGGCGTGGAACGTATCCGCGATGTACAGAAGCAGGCGGTTGAAGAAAGTCGTTTGGGTATTCCTCTCTTATTTGGTATGGATGTTATTCATGGATATGAAACGGTGTTTCCCATTCCTTTAGGATTATCGTGTACATGGGATATGAAGGCGGTTGAAGAATCGGCGCGTATTGCAGCCATTGAGTCCAGCGCCGACGGTATTTGCTGGACATTCAGTCCGATGGTGGATATTTGCCGTGATGCCCGTTGGGGGCGTGTGTCCGAGGGCAACGGTGAAGACCCGTTTCTGGGAGCAGCCATTGCGCAAGCCATGGTACGTGGTTATCAGGGAAAGGATATGAGCCGTAATGATGAGATCATGGCTTGTGTAAAGCATTTTGCCTTGTATGGTGCCGGCGAGGCAGGACGTGACTATAATACAGTAGATATGAGTCATCAGCGCATGTTCAATGAATACATGTTGCCCTATCAGGCGGCGGTTGATGCCGGTGTGGGCAGTGCGATGGCTTCTTTCAATGAGGTCGATGGTATTCCAGCTACTGGAAACAAGTGGTTGATGACGGATGTATTGCGTAAGCAGTGGGGGTTTGACGGTTTTGTAGTGACAGATTATACCGGAATTACAGAAATGACCGACCATGGCATGGGCGATACGCAGACTGTTGCCGCGTTGGCGTTGAATGCTGGTGTCGATATGGATATGGTGAGCGATGCATTTGTAGGTACGCTCAAGAAGTCATTGACAGAAGGAAAAGTGACAGAAGAAGCTATTAATGCGGCTTGTCGCCGTATTTTGGAAGCTAAGTACAAGTTAGGCTTGTTCGATAATCCTTATAAATACTGTGATGTGAAGCGTGCCAAGAAGCAAATCTTTACCAAAGAGCATCGTGCCGTTGCGCGTAAGATTGCTTCGGAGAGCTTGGTGTTGCTGAAGAACGAGGGTAATGTGCTTCCGCTGGCCAAGAAGGGCACTATTGCTGTGGTAGGTCCGTTGGCAGACAGCCGCAGTAATATGCCGGGTACTTGGAGTGTGGCTGCCGTATTGAAGAATGCTACTTCTTTGGCTGAAGGTTTGAAGGCGGTAGCAGGCGGTAAAGCCGAAATACTGACTGCGAAAGGCTGTAATTTGATGAGTGATGCCGAATATGAGAAACGTGCCACTATGTTCGGACGTTCTTTACACCGTGACAATCGTTCGGACAAGGAGTTGCTGGACGAGGCTCTTGCCGTGGCTGCCAAATCGGATGTTATTGTGGCTGCGCTCGGTGAGTCTTCGGAAATGAGTGGAGAGAGCAGTTGCCGCACGAATCTTGAAATGACGGACACCCAACGCATACTGTTACAGGAATTATTGAAAACGGGAAAACCTGTGGTACTGGTGCTGTTTACCGGTCGTCCGCTGGTACTGAACTGGGAGCAGGCAAACGTGCCGGCCATTCTGAATGTATGGTTTGCGGGCAGTGAGGCAGGTTTTGCCATCGGCGATGTACTGTTTGGTGATGTGAACCCGAGCGGAAAGCTGACTACGACTTTCCCGAAGAGCGTGGGACAGATTCCTTTGTTCTACAACCACAAGAACACGGGTCGCCCTCTTGCCGACGGTGCATGGTTCCAGAAATTCCGCAGCAACTATATAGACATGGACAATGAACCGCTTTATCCCTTCGGTTTCGGCTTGAGCTATACAACATTCTCTTATAGCGACGTGGCTTTGGACAAGACTAGCATGACGGATAAGGGCGAACTGACTGCTACCGTGACTGTGACCAATACCGGCAAGAGAGACGGTGCCGAAGTGGTCCAGCTTTATATTCGTGACCTTGTGGGAAGTGTAACCCGTCCGGTGAAAGAGTTGAAAGGCTTTGAAAAGATTTTCCTGAAAGCCGGCGAATCTAAAAAAGTATCTTTCAAGATTACTCCCGAATTGCTGAAGTTCTACAACTACAATCTTGATTTTGTATGCGAGCCGGGTGACTTTGAGGTGATGATTGGCAGAAGTAGCCGGGATGTAAAGAAAGCAGCGTTCAAGTTACTCTAACTGATTCCCAAGGCGGCAATATGCAGCATTCGAGCCACTGCGTTGAAATGGCATTGTTGCTGCATATTGTCTGCATTTTCACTGCAAACTATATGCAGTATTCTTGCAGTATTTGCTTGACTTGTGTAAGATAATATGATCTATTGAAAAACATGAAGAAAATATTTTTATTAATATTGTGTCTGTCCACCATGTACCCGGTTGTCAATGCTGGGCGGGTGGTTCAGAGTTTTAATGACGGCTGGTATTATGCCGCATGTGATGACAATCGGTTGCAGGAAGTGCAACGCCATGAAGAAGGTTGGCAGCAGGTACATCTGCCGCATACCTGGAATGCGGATGCCTATTCTACCCGTAACTACCGCAGGGCTTCTTCCTGGTATAAGAAAGAGTTCCGTACGGATGCCGCGCAGATGCGGGATAAACAGCTTTACCTGAAATTTGATGGTGTCAATTCTCTGGCAGATGTGTACCTCAACGGCGAGCTGCTCACTACCCACAAAGGAGGTTACTCTGCCTTTACCGTAGACATTACGGATAAAGTAAGGACCGATGCCCCGAATCTGCTGATGGTGCACGTCAATAATCAGAACGACCGGATACCTCCTTTGTCCGGCGACTTCACCATCTTTGGCGGCATCTACCGCAATGTGTGGCTCATCAGTGCTGCAAAGCAGCACATCAGCCTTACCGACTATGCCTCTACGGGCATTTATGTCGATTTGCCTTCCGTGAGTGAGGATAGGGCAGAAATCAGTGTGCGTGGGACTTTGGTGAACCGTGATGTGCGGCGTGCGGTGTTGAAGTTGGACGTCGAGGTGCTGGATACAGATGGGAAGACCGTAGCCCAATCTTTGCGCAGCGTCCGGATAGATGCCGACGGGGCGTTCGCCTTCGAGGAACGGTTACAGTTGGAAAAGCCACAGTTGTGGTCGCCCGATTCCCCTTATCTGTACAGCGTGAAAGTTTCTTTGAAAGATGTGCGTGGCAAGGTGTTGAAAGATGAGACACGTGTCCCTTTGGGGGTCCGCTGGTTCAGCGTGGATGCGCAGGAAGGCTTCAAGTTGAATGGGGAACCCCTGAAACTTATGGGAGCTTGCCGTCATCAGGACCAGATGCCGATAGGCATAGCGCTTTCGGATGAGATGCACCGCAGGGATATGCAGTTGCTGAAAGACATGGGTGTGAACTTTGTCCGTCTGGCACATTACCCACAGGACGATGCCGTGTTGCGTGCTTGCGACGAACTCGGCATGCTGGTATGGGAGGAGATTCCGGTAGTAGATTTGATAGCTTTGGGTGACGAGTTCCGCGCGAATGCCACAAGCGCCTTGCGCGAAATGATTCGCCAGCATTACAACCATCCGTCCGTCATTATGTGGGGGTATATGAACGAGGCTGTTATCCAGCTGCAGTATCGGGTGAAGAAACAACGGCTCAACGGTTTCTACGAGAATACCTTGGCGCTTGCCCGGCATCTGGAGGAAACTCTGAAGAGGGAAGACCCCTACCGTCTGAGTACGATGGCCTACCACGGCAATCAGATTTACAATAAAATCGGTCTCAGCAATATCACCGACATTTCCGGTTGGAACCTTTATCAGGGCTGGTATGAGAACGACTTCAAGTCTTTCGACCGCTTTGTGGACGAAGAGCATCGTAAATACCCGCACCGTCCGTTAATAATCAGTGAGTTCGGTGCCGGTTCCGACCCGCGCTTGCAGTCGCTCGATCCGCAGATATTCGATTTCTCCATGCAATGGCAGCAGTTGTACCTCGAATACTATCTGCCCGCTATCATGAAGCGACCGTTCATAGTGGGCGCCACGGAGTGGAACTTCATTGATTTCAGTTCTGCCAGTCGCCAGGAGGCTACGCCGCATATCAATAATAAAGGACTGATGTACAATGACCGCCGTCCTAAAGATGTGTTCTATTATTTCCAGGCATTCCTGCGCAAGGATATTCCGGTGCTGCACATTGCTGTGGATGACTGGAAGCATCGGACTGTGGTTTCGGACGGTGAAGCGGTGGAACATCCGGTGAAAGTGTATTCCAATCTGGATAAGGTGGAGTTGTCTGTCAACGGCACGAAGCTCTCCGTGCAAGGCATCGAGAATTGCCATGCAGTGTGGCAAGTGCCTCTCGTTGCGGGGCGAAACACGCTTGTGGCTTCAGGTATCTGCCATGGGAAGAAGGTGGAGCAGGTTTCGGACATTTTTGTGAAGATGCAGCCTCGCCATATCGCGGCAGTCGGCTCCGGACAGCTGGAACTTGCAGTGAACGTGGGCAGCAACTGTTTCTTTACGGATGACAAGAGTGATCTTTGCTGGCTTCCCGACCAAGCTTATACTCCTGGAAGTTGGGGCTACATAGGTGGAGAGATTTTCCGCCGTTCTCCGGGACGTATCGGAACCACTGCCGAGGTGAAAGACACCCGTAATGTTCCTTTGCTCCAGACCAAACGCAAGGACATCAAGGCCTATCGCTTCGACTTGCCCGACGGCGACTATGAAGTGGAACTTCTTTTTGCTGACCTGAACGCACGTTCCGAGCGGGTGACTTACGATTTGGGAGCTGTCGCTACCCTAGACAATGCCGATTTCCGCGGCAGTGTCTTCAATGTTTCTGTCAACAACCGACCTTGGCTGAATCATTTCTCTCCGGCGATAGAAGTAGGCGGGAACCGTTGCATATCCAAGAAATTGCGTATTGCCGTAACCGGTGGAAACCTTACAGTGGACTTTGAGGCGGTGAAGGGAATGACGTTCTTGAATGGGATAAAGATATTCAGGATTCATTGACCTTCTATTTGCAAGGATGTTGTATTAACCGATAAATTGAGTGAAACATGAAACACAAACTTCTCACCGGGTCCCTCTCCTTCACAGTAGGGATGGGATTCAGCGCTTTGCCTGCCGTCGCGCAGCAATCTCCGGCTTCCACTGAGGTCAAGCCCAATGTAATCATTATCAACGTTGATGACTTGGGCTATGGCGACATTGGTTGTTACGGTGCCACCAAGGTCAAGACTCCCAATATAGACCGTCTGGCATCGCAGGGCCGTAGCTTTACGGACGCTCATTCATCCTCGGCTGTTTCCACGCCTTCACGTTATGGACTAATGACTGGTCAATATCCTTGCCGTGAGGATATTTGGGGGGCAATCTTCCTGAATCAGACTCTGCAAATTGATACGGCACGCACCACAATTGCGGATGTGATGAAACGTTCCGGCTATTCCACTGCCATCGTGGGGAAGTGGCATCTTGGATTCCGTACGGACGAAAAGATGGACTGGAACAAGGAACTGGCTCCCGGACCACTTGAATTGGGATTCGATTATTACTTCGGTGTGCCTATTCTCAACAGTCATCCACCTTTTGTTTATGTGGAGAACCATCATGTGGTGGGTTATGATCCCAACGACCCGTTTGTAAGAGGCAAGAGGGCAGAAACGGAGGAGTTCGATGAAAAATTCGGTATCAACTCTATTGGTGGAGCCACGGCTGCGCACCGTTTGTACAAAGACAGGGCTGTAGCCACTACTTTGAAAGACCGGGCCGTGCAGTGGATAAAGGAACATAAGGATTCACCTTTCTTCTTGTATTATGCTACCACCAACATCCATCATCCTTTTACACCGGCCGAACGCTTTGTAGGTACCAGTGAGGCAGGACCTTACGGTGATTCAATCCATGAATTGGACTGGGTGGTAGGCGAGATTATGCGTACCCTCGATGAGGAAGGGCTGGCGGGAAATACTCTGCTCATCTTCACCAGTGACAACGGAGGAATGCTGAATCATGGAGGGCAGAGAGCTTGGAAGGCAGGACACCATATCAACGGCAAGCTTCTTGGTTTCAAGTTCGGAGCTTGGGAAGGCGGGCATCGCATTCCTATGATTGTCCGCTGGCCGGGCAGGATTCCTGCGGGCAGCGTATCCAACCAGTTGATGTCCAATGTTGACATGCTTGCCACTTTGGCTGCCCTCACAGGATATGAATTGCAGGAGCAGGACGGGCCGGACAGTTTCAATATGCTTCCTGCCCTTATCGGAAATCCCGGGAAAATGATTCGGGACCATATTATTATCTGTCCTTCCCAAAAGAGCCATCTTTCCATTCGCAAAGGGAAGTGGGTCTATATTCCGGCGCAAAACAGCGGTGGATTTACCGGAAAGAATGTCGGTGACCATGACTTGGGCGGGGCATCCGCTTTCCAGCTCACCCATCAGGTGAACAGCGATATAGAAAATGCCCGGATAAAGCCGGATGCACCCTCTGTGCAGCTTTATAATTTGGAGGAAGACCCATACCAGACCACAAATGTGTATGAACAGCAGCCCAAAGTGGCACGCAGGCTGGCGCGGATAC
This sequence comes from Bacteroides sp. 4_1_36, assembly GCF_003466325.1. NCBI lineage: Bacteria > Pseudomonadati > Bacteroidota > Bacteroidia > Bacteroidales > Bacteroidaceae > Bacteroides > Bacteroides sp. 4_1_36. The sequence continues at coordinate 47,474 of NZ_QSOX01000012.1, read as the reverse complement.
TGGAGGAGAAGATAAGGAAGTCGGATGCCACAAGAAAGTGACAACCGATAGATTGATGAAAAACATAATTTGAAAAATGAAGAATACCATGATGAAAAAGTTTTTTGTAGGTTTATTCTCCTTTTTGATGGGAGTAGGCAGCGCTTTTGCGCAGACCAATATGTCTAGTGAAATGTATGACCTTGCCAAGATGAAGGAAGGCTTGCGCAACCGCCGTGTCAGCAGTTATGACCGTACGGGCAACAACCGTGACCACCTGAAGGCCATCAAGCCGGGCGAAACGGCTGTCTTGGCCGACATCAAGGGGGCAGGCGTAATCAACCATATCTGGATAACGATGTCTCCGGGACCGCGCCAGCTTTCCCGTAACGACATCATCCTTCGGATGTACTGGGACGGCAGCGACGAGCCTTCTGTCGTGTCCCCCATCGGTCCCTTTTTCGGCCAGGGATGGAACGAACAGTATAACTATGCTTCTTTTGCCCTTTCTTCCGGTCCCAACGGTGGTACGGGTTTGTGCAGCTATTTCGCCATGCCTTTTGCCAAAGGTGCGCGCATTGAGATAGAGAATCAGACGGATGTCAACATCGGCGCCTTCTACTACTACATAGACTATGTGGAGATGAAGGAACTGCCCAAGGACATGGGACGTTTCCATGCGTGGTTTAACCGTGAGATTACCGAAGCGCTTCCCGAAGGGGAGACCGAGTGGGGTTCCGTGGGTAAGCAGACGGAGAATAAGGACGGAGCCGACAATTATGTGTTTGCCGATATCAAGGGAAAGGGCCATTTTGTGGGATTGAACTATTATGTACAGTGCCCTACCCCCATGTGGTATGGTGAAGGCGATGACATGTGGTTCATCGACGGTGAAAAACAGGCTTCCTTGATAGGCACCGGTACGGAAGACTTGTTCAACACCGCCTGGTGCCCGAAAGAGCCCTACCAGCATATCTACTTCGGCTATCCACGTGTGAATAATGATGTCGGATTCTTGGGGCGTACACATGTCTATCGGTTCTTTATTCAAGATCCCGTCTTCTTCGAGAAAGGGCTGAAAGCCACCATCGAGCATGGACACAACAATTGCCTGACGCTCGACCTGGCTACCGTTGCTTACTGGTATCAGGACAAGGCGACGGCTGTCCCGGCCATTCCCGACAAGGCGGGCCGTAAGCTGAAGCCGATGGTAAACAATGTGATGATACACAAATGGCGTCATGAATGGAGAAAGAACAAGGGGAACAAAGCGGACCTTTGGGGGGACGAATAAATAGTTGGAGGACATGAAATGAAAAAAATTAGTTTATTTCCATTATTGGCTGCTACTACGGTTTCTCAAATGATGTTTTCGTCTTGTAGTTCGGAGCAGGAGAAGGAGCAGCCGAATTTTGTATTGATTTTCTGTGATGATATGGGATATGGAGATTTGGGGTGCTATGGAAACCCTACCATACATACCCCGAACATTGACCGTATGGCCTCGGAAGGGATGAAGTTCACACAGTTTTATGTGGGCGCTTCTGTTTCTACGCCTAGCCGCAGTGCACTGATGACCGGCAGGTTACCGGTTCGTAATGGACTGTATGGCGATAAACGGGATGTTCTTTTCCCGGATTCCAAAGCAGGATTGGGACAAGATGAAGTGACTGTTGCCAAACTGTTGCAGCAGAATGGATACGCTACCGCTTGTGTAGGTAAATGGCATTTGGGGCATTTTTCTCCTTATTTGCCTACTGACCATGGTTTTGATGATTTTTTCGGAATACCTTATTCGAACGATATGCGCCCTGCCTCATTGATGCGGGGGGATTCTGTTCTTGAAATCAAGCCTGAGCAGGGAGAATTGACACGGCGTTATACCGAATATGCTGTAGACTATATCAAAAAGAATAAGAATCGTCCATTCTTCCTTTACTTGGCACATACTTTCCCCCATACGCCGTTGCATACGAACGAGCGTTTCGAAGGCAGGAGTAACCGGGGGCTGTATGGCGATGTGGTCGAGGAGCTGGACTGGAGTGTGGGTGAAGTATTGAAAGCCTTGAAGGAAAATGGTCTGGATGAAAACACATTGGTCATTTTTACCAGTGACAACGGACCATGGTTGGTACAGCGCCTGAATGGAGGTTCTGCCGGTGCTTTACGTCAAGGGAAGTCTACCTGTTGGGAAGGAGGTCTCCGCGTTCCGGCTGTTTTCCGTATGCCGGGCCGAATAGCGCCGTGTACGCAGCAAGGCATGATGGCAACAATGGATATTTTGCCGACATTCTTAAATATGGCAGGTATTCCTCTACCTGAGGGAGTGACACTTGACGGAATGGATCAGACTCCCATGTTGTGGGAACAGAGGGAGTCTTCACGTGATGAGATGTATTATTGGCGTGGCAGCCATTTACTGGCAGTTCGTAAAGGTCCTTGGAAGATTCATTTCAGTACCCTTACCGATCCTTATACCCGGCATGCTGTTTGGGAACGCCCGGAAATTCCTTTCTTATATAATGTGGAAGAAGATTTTTCTGAACAATATGAGGTTTCGGAAAAACATCCTGAAATAGTGAAAGAGCTTGTGGAACTTGCAGAGAAGCATAAGGCGGAAATGAAGATTAAAGCTTCTGTATGCGACTTTGGACGTTAAGCTGATAGCAATATGAAAGTTTCATGTACATTAGTGTCTGTTGCTGCATTACTCCCCTTCAGCGGGAGTAATGCAGGCAATGTGCAAAGAGATAAATCCCAACGTCCCAATATTGTGTTGGTCATTGCCGATGATATGGGTTGGGGGGATGTAGGTTATCAGGGGGCGGTAGACGTATCGACACCGAATATTGATGCACTTGCCCGCAGGGGAGTACAATTCAGCCAAGGGTATGTGTCTTGTTCCATAAGTGGACCGTCTCGTGCAGGTATCTTGACGGGAGTTTATCAACAACGCTTTGGTTTCTATAACAATCTGCATCCTTGGGCAAAGATTCCCGAAGGGCAATCTACTTTGGGTGAAATGGTCCGCGATTGTGGCTACGCTACGGGATTTGTCGGAAAATGGCATATGGCTGACTCTCCCGAACAATCTCCTAATCGTAGGGGATTTGACCAATTCTATGGTTTTTGGTCTGATACCCATGATTATTATCGTTCTACAGATAAACCGGGAGTGGAACTTTATGACTTTTGCCCTTTGTATCGGAATGGCGAGATTCAACCCCCTTTGCACGAAAGTGGTGAATATATTACGGACTGTTTTACACGTGAAGCTGTGGAGTTTATAGACAAGCATGCTTCCTCTCCTTTTCTGCTTTGCCTTTCGTATAATGCCGTTCATTCGCCTTGGCAAGTTCCCGAACACTATGTGAATCGGCTTGAGGGGAGGCGATTCCATCATGAAGACCGGAAAGTTTTTGCAGCTATGGTGTTGGCTTTGGATGATGGTATAGGTCGTGTCATGGAAAGTTTGAGAAAAAATGGTTTGGAAGAGAATACTCTTTTTATTCTTATCAGTGATAATGGTTCTCCTCGTGGGCAGGGAATAGAGTGTAGCACCGGTTATGAATATAAAGACAGAGGTAATACGACCATGTCAAGTCCTGGACCTTTCAGAGGATATAAAGCTGATACTTATGAAGGTGGAATTCGAGTTCCTTATATAATGTCGTGGCCCTCGGAGTTGCCTCAAGGTATGGTTTATGATAATCCGGTAATCAGTCTTGATATATTTCCTACAGTTATGCAGGCTGTCGGTGGAACTTCCAGACAGAAATATTCTTTGGATGGAGTCAGCCTTTTACCCTATCTGAAAAGTGAGTGGCCTATAGACAAGCGTCCGCATTCTACGCTTTACTGGCGTAGGGATGAGGATTTTGCCATCCGTAAAGGAGATTGGAAGTTAGTTTATAACGATCAGGGAAGTACAAGAAAAATCCAGCTCTTTGATATGAAGGACGATAAGGAAGAGGTTTATGATTTGAGTGGTGAATATCCGGAGTTGGCAGACAGCCTTTTGGCCGAATTTGATGCTTGGGATGCTGCCTTGCCTCCTTGTACAAATCAGACTACTTGGAACGGACGCGTAGTAGTGGAGCCGAAGGAACCACAGCCTGTCAGCCGTAATTTTAGGTATAAAGAAGGTTATAGGCGTAAAGTGTCCGAGCATAATCGTCGCATTTACGATGCGAAGTATAGGAGGAGCGTTATCGGTGAGAGTTTTAAGTTGCCTTATAAAGGGAAATAGTATAAATGCCATAAATATAAAAAAATGAAAAGAATAGTTCTTATATCAGTCTTGTTTTCGTTTGTTTTTTTGAGCCATGCCCAAATATGGAAAGTGCCTGAAGGCCATGAAACGCGGTGGACAAGTTTTGAAAATCCTACCGGTGCCAAGGGAACGGCAGCTCAAGCCAATAAAGGTGCAAAAGGAAGTGCTTTCGGCAGAATCATGGCGGGAGACAGCTGTGTATTGTTGTCTCAGCAAGGACCCGGGCTCATTAACCGTATTTGGCTGACAGTCAGCAAACGTAACCCTAAGATGCTTCGTGCGTTGCGTATCAAGTTTTATTGGGATAACTCTGTTGTTCCGGCAGTGGATGTCCCTTTGGGAGATTTTTTTGGGAATCCGCTGTCACGTACATCTCGTTTTGAGAACTGTTTCTTTTCTAATCCGGAGAAGCGTTCTTTTAACTGTTGTATTCCGATGCCTTACCGCACCGGTGCCAAAGTGGTGTTTGTGAATACCTCGGATGAGGACCTGACACACTTGTTTTATGATATTAACTTTACTAAATTGCCGGAATGGGATTCGGAGATGAGCTATTTTCATGCTGTCTGGCGTGAAGACAAATCCACCAAGTTGGGAGTGGATTATACTGTTCTTCCCCAACTATCGGGCAGGGGGCGCTTTTTGGGGGTAAGCTTGGGTATCTTTGCCAATAAGGCCTATGAAACTACTTGGTGGGGAGAAGGTGAAATCAAGTTCTACATTGACGGAGATAAGGAATTTCCCACATTGAGTGGTACGGGAGTTGAAGACTATATTGGTACGGCTTGGGGGCAGGGCGAGTATTCCCACCGTTATCAAGGTTGTCCGATTGCAAATGCGGACAGTTGTTGGTGGAGTATGTATCGTTTCCACGTGCAGGACCCGATTTATTTTCATCATGATATAAGAGTTACATTGCAGCAGATTGGAGGTGCTCCATATCAAAAGGTACTCGAACTGTACAAGGCGAAGGTTCCTCTTGTACCGGTTACTATAGATAGAAGCGGTAAACTGAAATTCTATCGTTTATTAGATGAAAATTCAGACCTACATATCACGGATAAAGACTTTCCGCCAGGATTTGTTAATTTCTACCGCCAAGATCATGTAACTTCAACAGCATATTTCTATTTGGATAGGCCTGCAGTCTGAATAATTTTTTAAATAACTTCCTAGTGTATATTATTGGGAATTAGTGTTTTATACAATGCTGTAGTAGTTACGTTGTAGTGCTTGAGTAGGTTGTGGTAATCTTGTGGTAGTTTGTTTTTTGACATACATCAATTGCTCCTATACTTTTGCAAAAGAATTTTAAATCAATACAAAATGAAGAAAAATTTATTAATTACATGTGTGATGTTGCTGTTTGCCGTTGTTTCGATGGCGCAGAACAAAATTACGGTTTCGGGTGTCGTTTCCGACAAGACGGGAATGACTGTTATTGGTGCTACAGTTTCGGTAAAGGGGGCTCCTCAGCAAGGAGTCGTTACTGGACTTGATGGTGATTATAAGATTACCAATGTTCCCAGTAACGCTGTCTTGCTTTATAGCTATATTGGTATGAAAGACCAAGAAATAGCAGTGAATGGTCGTACTACTATTAATGTAGTAATGCAAGAAGACAATATGTTGATCGATGAAGTTGTAGTTGTAGGCTATGGTGTACAGCGTAAATCAGACTTGACCGGTGCTGTTGGTTCTATCAAGAGCGATGATTTGAAAAAGATTTCTACACCTAATGTGGCTAACGCGTTGCAAGGTCGTGTGTCCGGTGTATTTATCTCTGCAAGCGGTGCTCCGGGTAGCTCTCCTGAAGTGCGCATTCGTGGTATCGGTACTACTAATAATAGCAATCCGCTCTATGTGGTTGATGGAATGTTTATGGACGATATATCATTCCTGAGTAACCATGATATTGAGTCCATGGAGGTATTGAAGGATGCTTCTGCTACTGCCATGTATGGTTCTCGCGGTGCTAACGGTGTAATCATTGTTACCACCAAGCAAGGTGCTGAAGGTAAAGCACAGGTGAACATTACTGCCAGTGAAGGATTTCAGTTCCAAAATAGCGGTAAGTTTGAGATGTGTACGGCTTCTGAATATGCTATGCTGCAAAATGAAGCTAACTTGAATATTAATCCAGATGGCGGTCTTGTTTATGATGATCCGGCTTCTTTCGGAAAAGGGACCAATTGGTTCGATGAGATTTTCCGAGTAGCGTCTGTCCGTGATTATCAAGTTGCTGTTAGTGGCGGAACAGAAAAGGTACGTTATAATTTGAGTGCCGGATATTTCCAACAGGATGGTATCATAAAGGAAAATTCTTATGACCGTTTTACTTTGCGTGCCAATAATTCATATAAAATAAACAAACATTTGACTATCGGGCATAACTTATCGGCTTCTTTCAGTCATACAAAAAATGAAAATAAGGGAGTTGTAAAATCTGCTTATAAACTGAGTCCTATCATTACTCCTTATGATGAGAATGGTAATTTCTCCGATCCTCAGGTGGCATCTACTGCTAATCCGCTTGCTACCCTCCATTATATGAATAGTGATAATTGGAAAGATAGAATTGTGGGTAGTGCATTCTTGAATTGGGAAGTTATTAAAGGGTTGAATTTTAAGACCAGCTTGGGCATTGATTATATTAATGGTAGAAGTCGTAATTTTACTCCTAAGTATTATATCTCGGAGTATCAAAAGGTAGATGAGAACAGCTTGTCTAAAACATGGACTAGAGATTTTACTTGGCTGTGGGAGAATATCTTGACTTATGATTGGCAAATCAATGATAAAAATCGTCTGAATCTTTTGGGTGGTATTACTGCTCAAAAATACACTAATGAAAAGTTAGGCGGGTCAGGACGTAATTTCTTCTCAGAAGTGGAAGACTATTGGTATTTGGATCAGTCTTCAAGCGATACACGTGGACTTGAGAATAATGGAAAACATGAAGCCATGATGTCTTACTTGTTCCGTGCCAACTATGCTTTAATGGACAGATATTTGTTGACGGCTTCTATACGTGCCGATGGCTCTTCGAAGTTTGGACCGGATAACCGTTGGGGATATTTTCCGTCAGTAGCTGCCGGATGGAGGATTTCTGAAGAAGCTTTTATTAAAGATAATGTTGAATGGTTGAGTAACTTGAAGATTAGAGGTAGCTGGGGGCAAATTGGTAATGATAAGATTGGTAATGACAAATATTATGCATTGGCTAATGTAGCCCCTACTTATGATGCTGTATTTGGTGGTGATTATTATTCTGGTGGTACTGTAACTTCTCTTTATAATACACAAATCCATTGGGAACGTTCAGAGCAGTTGGATCTTGGTTTTGATTTAGGCTTGTTCAATAATCGCTTTTCTTTAGAGTTTGACTATTACAGAAGAGATACAAAAGAAATGTTGGTAAATGTGGATGTTCCTGCTTCTGTAGGACTTGCCTCTGTAGAAACAAACGTGGGCTCAGTACGTAACTCTGGACTTGATTTTACGGTGAAATGGGAAGACTCGTTTAAGGATTTTCGTTATGGCATCCGCTTGACTGGAACTACAATTAAGAATGAGGTGACTAATTTGGGAGGTAAACGTATCACCAGTGGGGATATAGGTTCCGGAAAAAGTGTTCATATGACAGAAGAAGGAATGCCAATCAAGTATTTTTATGGTTACAAGACTATTGGTATTTTCCAAAGTAATGAGGAGATTGAGCAGTATAATGCGATGGCTGCGGCTGCTTCCGGTGATGCGAAGAAGAAGTATCAGGCAAATGTAGCTCCGGGTGATCTGATTTATGCAGATACGGATGGCAATGGATATATAACTGCTGAAGACCGTACGGATTTAGGCTCTCCTACTCCGAAGTTTATCGGTGGTTTGGGTATAACTGCCGCTTGGAAAGGCTTTGATTTGTCAATTGATTTGCAGGGTAATTTTGGTAATAAGATTTATAATGCCAAACAAGCTGAAAGAAATGCTGGTGTTGATAACTGGGATCGTTCGTTCTTGGATAGATGGACTGAAAACAATAGGAATACTTCCATTCCGCGCATGACATTTGAGGGTAACAATTATTTTGTTTCCGACCGTTATGTTGAGAGTGGCAACTATGTGAAGTTACAGACTGTGGAATTAGGATATACATTCCCAAAAAACTTGATGCAAAAAGTGCATATCCAGAATTTGAGATTGTACTTCTCAGGTAATAACCTGCTTTATTTTACGAATTATAACGGATTTACTCCTGAAATCTTAGGGGGGCTTGACCGTGATATTTATCCGATTACCGCTACCTGCCGTTTTGGCTTGAATCTTACATTCTAATGGAAAATAAAAATAGGAAATGATTATGAAAAAGATATATTCACTTTTATTAGCTTCAGCATTGGTTTTTACCTCTTGTTCTGATTTTTTGGATACAAAGCCGCAAGGGAAATTGACGCAAGATATTTTCTTCGGGGAAGAAGAAGGTGCTTTGATGGGAATTAATGCTATATATTCTCAAATGAAAAGTTGGGACTTGATCGGCTTTTCTTGGTTTGGCATTATGGAGGTGCCGAGTGACAATTCTGATACAGGAAGTTCACCGGCAGATGGTAGTTATGCTCGCGTGAATTCATTGAATGATTTTACTTATGATGTTTATACTTCTGAATTGAACGGCTGGTGGACCGGAAATTATAAAGGAATCGGATTCTGTAACGTAGCATTGGATAACTTGGATGTGTTGAAAGATGAGCAGTTAAAGATTAGAAGCATTGCACAGGCACGTTTTTTCCGTGGTTTCTTTTACTTTAACTTGGTGAGAACTTACGGTGGCGTACCTTTGGTTACTAAAGTTCAGAATCCCGATGAATATGATCAGCCATGCGCTTCTGAAGAAGCTATTTATCAGCAGATTATTGATGACTTATCCTATGCGGCAATGAATTTGCCAACCCGTGATGAATGGGGGATTGCTGAGAGAGGAAGAGTTACGAAAGGAACTGCAGAAGGCTTGTTGGCTAAAGTTTATTTGTTCCGTCAAGATTATGCAAGTGTAAAACAATATGCAGGGCAGGTAATAAGTAGGGGAGAATATAACCTGCATCACAATTACCGTGATTTGTTTAGCCCGGATTCTTATTATTCTGATGAAGTGATGCTGGCCGACCAGTATTTGTGGGGATCAGACAAGACGAGAGATAAGGCTTCCGAATATGTGAAGTGGCAAGGTGTCAGAGGTTTCAAAGGTTGGGGATTCTGTTCTCCGTCAGAATCTTTGGATAAGGCTTATGAATCAGGTGATCCGAGACGGGAGGCTACTATCATTTACGATGGCGAAAATATGGAAGGAGTTGGGGTTATAAACTTCAAGGACGAACCGGGAGTACAACCGCGTGCCAATAAAAAGACAATGTGGCCTACAACTTATTGGAATGCCAATAATTTTGCTAAACAAAATTGCCACTTGTATTTTCTGCGTTATGCGGATGTACTGTTAATGTATGCTGAGGCCTGCAATGAGTTGGCAAATGGTGAAAGCGACCCATTAGTAGATGACGCCCTGGCTAAATTGGAATTGGTCAGAGACCGTGCTCGTAAGTCCGGTGATGATCCCACTGTATTACCTAAAATAACAGAGAGGGATAAGGCAAAGTTGCGTGAAATCATATGGAATGAGCGTCGCATTGAATTAGCAATGGAAGGACACCGTTTCTTTGATTTGATTCGGGCTGATAAAGTTGTTCCCGGATATGCAGAAAAGATGCTGAAGGCCCATGGAAAGACAAACTTCAATATGAGCCAGCATTCCACATTCTACATTCCACAGAAGCAGATTGATATTTCTCAAGGAATATTGAAGCAAAATAAATAAGGTGTGTGAGGAGTAGCCTAAGGCTACTCCTACTTCTTATGTGATTAAAATGTTTAAAATAGGTATTATGAAAAATATATTTCTTTTTTTCTTGTTTTTGGGGGTTTGTTCGTGCTCGGTAAATGCCATAAATCCACCATCTGGTGTGACAGAAAAGCAACTCTCCGATGATGAACTCATGACCCTTGTCCAGAAGCAAACTTTCCGTTACTTTTGGGATTTTGCCCATCCCGAATCAGGATTGGCGCATGAACGGAGCAACGGAGGTGCCGAGACAGCTACCATCGGTGGCTCGGGTTTCGGAGTGATGGCTATCATTGTCGGTATAGAGCGTGGTTTTGTCACTCGCGAACAGGGCGCTGAACGTATGTTGAAGATAGTCCGCTTTCTGAGCGACAAGAATACCGACAGCTATCACGGCATGTGGGCACATTGGATGAACGGTAAAACCGGCAAGACCATTCCTTTCAGTCGTAAGGACGATGGAGCGGATATTGTAGAATCCGCTTTCATGTTCGAAGGCTTGTTGGCTGCCCATCAGTATTTTACAAAGGATAATCCAACGGAAAACCGTATCCGCGGGATAATCAATAATCTGTGGCGTCAAGCAGAATGGAACTTTTTTACTCAGGGACAAGATGTGATGTATTGGCATTGGTCGCCAAACAACGGATGGGCGATGAATCATCAGATTAAAGGTCATAACGAGTGTCACATTGTTTACATTTTGGGCGCGTCTTCCCCTACTTATCCGATTGCCGAGAGCGTTTATCATAAAGGCTGGGCCAATGCGAATACTTTTCTGAACGGTCGGGAGTATTACGGCATCAAGCTTCCTCTTGGAAACAACCACGGAAAGGGAGGTCCTCTCTTCTTCACTCATTATTCTTACATGGGGCTTGACCCACGTGGCTTGAAAGATCGTTATGCCGATTACGAGGAACAGATGAAGGCTCATACCTTGATTAACCGTGCCTACTGCATTGACAATCCGAAGGGTTACAAGGGTTACGGCGAAAAATGTTGGGGATTGACTGCCAGTGACGGTGACAAAGGTTATTCTGCCCATAGTCCCGGTAATGACCGTGGTGTGATTACGCCTACCGCTGCTCTTTCCTCTATTCCATATGCACCTGAATATTCTTTGGAAGCCATGCGTTATTTCTATGAAGAGTTGGGTGACCGTCTTTGGGGTGAATATGGTTTCAAGGATGCGTTCAATTTGACGGAGAATTGGTTTGCACCTTCGTATCTTGCCATTGACCAAGGGCCGATTATTGTGATGATAGAGAACTATCGTACCGGTTTGATTTGGAAACTTTTCATGAGTCATCCCGATGTCCAGAAGGGTTTGAGGAGATTAGGCTTTACTTCTCCTTATTTGAACAAGGTCGATTAGGTTGTTTGATAGGATTCTTTGATTTTGATTAGGTTTTACATAGATTAAAAAGGTTTGTAACCATGAAAAACGTGTTTATCAATAGTGTATTGGTTGTTTTCGCATTGCTTGTCGCCTCGTGCGGCAGGCAACCGGAAGCCAAAGTAGAGGTGATGTCGTTCAACATCCGTCTGGATCATGTGGCGGACAGTATGAACAATTGGAAATACCGCAAGGACCATGCGGCACAAATGATTGCTTATTATGCTCCGGACATTATAGGCATGCAAGAGGTGGTGAAGAACCAACTCGATGACTTGAAGGAGCGTCTTCCGCAATATACCGCTCTCGGTGTAGGTCGTGCAGATGGAGAAGAGAAAGGTGAGTATTGCTCTCTTTTCTATAAGACAGACCGTTTCGAACTATTGAAGAGTGGAAATTTTGGGCTGAGTGAAACTCCTGATTCCATCGGAAAGAAAGGCTGGGATGCGGCTTGCGAGCGTATTGTGACTTGGGCGGTACTGAAAGACAAGGTGAGTGGTAGGGAAATAGCTGCTTTCAATACTCATTTCGATCATGTAGGTAAAGTGGCACGTCGCGAAAGTGCCGTGCTGATACTTGAGAAGATAAAACAAATGGCGGGTGACCTTCCGGTAATTGTTACCGGAGACTTTAATGGAACGGTAGATTCCGAGCCGGTCACTGTATTGACGGAAGGTGGAATGAAGAATGCTTGCGTTACGGCGAAAGTCGCTTACGGACCGACATGGAGTTTCCATGACTTCGGGCGCATCCCGGTAGAGAAACGTAGGTTGATAGATTTTATTTTTATAAAAGGTGCTGTAGAGGTGGAGCGTTACCGAACCATTGATGATAAGCCGGACAACGGCTATCTCTCCGATCATGCTCCCGTAATGGCTATCTTAAAACTATAAAAGCATTTACTATGAAAAAGAAATTATTGATTGGAGCTGCCCTGATACTTTCTGTGGGTATGGCATGTACTTCAGGAGCCGGTGATTGGCAGAGTTACAGCGGTGACAAACGGATAGAAGAGCGTGTCGATTCTGTACTTGCCTTGATGACACTTGAAGAGAAAATAGGTCAGATGACCCAATATTCTGCCAAGAGCGATATTGTGACCGGTCCGCAAGTAAATACGGACATTGAACCTCTATTGAAGAAAGGATACATAGGCAGTCTTTTCCATGCCACTTCTTCTGCCGCCATCCGCAAGACACAAGAGACGGCACTAGCGGAATCCCGGTTGAAGATTCCAGTGCTTTTTGCTTTCGATGTGATACACGGTTTTAAAACGATATTCCCTATTCCTTTGGCCGAGTCGTGTGCCTGGGACGCTGAACTGGCAGAAAGAAGTGCGTCCATTGCCGCTGCCGAAGCTTCGGCAGTGGGTGTTAACTGGACTTTTGCCCCCATGGTGGACATTTCACGTGATGCACGTTGGGGACGGGTAATGGAAGGCTCTGGTGAGGATCCTTATCTGGGTTCATTGCTCTCTGCCGCACGTGTACGCGGTTTCCAGGGTGAGAAGCCCGAAGACTTGATGCGGCTGGACAAGATGCTGGCTTGCGCCAAACACTTCTGTGCATATGGTGCTGCTGAAGCTGGTCGTGATTATAATACGACTGATGTGTCCGAGCGCTCTTTGCGCGATATTTATTTCCCACCTTTCAAGGCTGCCAAAGATGCGGGTGTGGCTACTTTCATGACTGCCTTCAATGAGATTTCCGGTGTGCCTTGCACTTCCAGTAAGTTCCTTTATCAGGATGTGCTTCGCGATGAGTGGAGGTTCAACGGTTTTGTAGTGACGGATTATACGGCTATCAATGAGCTTGTTCCCCACGGCGTGGCACGCGACGAGGCTCATGCCGCCGAGTTGGCTGCCAATGCGGGCATCGAGATGGATATGACCGGAGGTGTGTTTCATGCACATCTGCTGCAAGCCGTGAAAGAGGGCAAGGTGAACGAAGAAACCATTGATAATGCCGTACGCCGCATTCTGGAGATGAAATTCCTTTTAGGCATTATGGACGATCCTTACCGCTATCTGAATGAGGAGCGTGAGAAGGCTACTATCATGAAACCCGAGTTCTTGGAAGCAGCGCGCGATGCTGCTCGTAAGTCGGTAGTATTGTTGAAGAATGAGAATGACTTTTTCCCGATACAACCCTCCGAACGTAAGACTGTAGCTTTGATAGGCCCTATGGTGAAAGAACGTAACAGTGTGAACGGTGGTTGGGGTGGACGGGGAGACCGTCAACGGAGTGTCACTCTTTTTGAAGGGTTGGAAAAAAAGTACGGAAACTCGAACGTACGTTTTCTTTATGCCGAAGGCTGCGATCTTCGTAAGCCTGGAACTGCAGGATTTGCACAAGCTGTGTCCGTGGCTCGTCAGGCAGATGTCATTCTGGTTGCTGCCGGTGAAGACCAGAACTGGAGTGCCGAGGCTGCTTGCCGCACGGACATCACCCTGCCTGCTTCGCAGCGCGACTTGCTGAAGGAACTTAAGAAAACGGGTAAGCCCATCGGATTGGTATTGATGAACGGTCGTCCGCTGGAACTTACTTGGGAGGACGAGAATATGGATGCTATTCTCGAAGCCTGGTATCCGGGCACGATGGGTGGTCATGCCATTGCCGATGTCATCGCAGGCGACTATAATCCTGCCGGAAAGCTGACAATGAGTTTTCCACGTTCGGTGGGGCAGCTCCCGCTTTACTATAACCACAAGAACACCGGACGACCGCTTCCTCCGGACAATCCGAAGATGGATTACAAGTCTTCTTATATTGACTGTCCCAATTCTCCGCTTTATCCTTTTGGATATGGCTTAAGTTATACTAGCTTTGAGGTGGATAACTTGAAGTTGGACAAGGAGGAGCTGAAAAAGGGGGAAACACTTACCGTTACAGTGGATGTAGCCAATATCGGTAAAGTCGGTGGTGAAGAGGTGGTACAGCTTTATATTCGCGACCTTGTGGGAAGTGTGACTCGTCCGGTGAAAGAATTGAAGGGTTTTCAAAAGCTGTATCTCAAGGCTGGCGAGAAGAAGTCGCTGACATTTGTGCTGACTGAAGAAGACCTTGCCTTTTGTGGTGCTGATATGAAGATGCAGGTGGAACCGGGGGAATTCCGGCTCTGGGTAGGAACATCGTCGGCAGATGAGCGGAATGAATCTGTTTTTACGTTGATATGATAAATTGAAAAATCTTATAAATCATTGAAGATGATGAATCATAAACTATCTTTAGGACTTGCCATGCTTCCATTGGTTCCTGCTGTTCAGGCTCAGGAACAAGGCAGGCAAGACGGTGAACGTCCTAACATTATTTTTATCATGAGTGATGACCATGCACAGCAGGCTATGAGTATCTATGGTCATCCTATAGGTAAAGTGGCACCTACTCCTAATATTGACCGTATCGGGCAGGAAGGAGCTGTGTTCTGGAATAATTATTGCTGTAATTCTATTTCAGGCCCCAGTCGCGCCGCGATACTTACTGGCAAGCATAGCCATAAGAACGGCTTCATGAAGAATTGGGCACTAGGTTTCGACGGCTCTCAGCAGACGTTGCCTAAACTGTTGCAACAAGGCGGCTATGAGACTGCCGTCATCGGTAAATGGCATCTTATTTCCAAGCCGACGGGATTTGACCATTGGATGATTCTCAATGACCAAGGCGAATACTGTAACCCACAGTTCATTACCGAGGGGGACACTACTATTCATAAAGGATATGTGACCGACCTCATTACTCAATATTGTGAGGAATGGATGGACAACGGTCGTGACAAGAACAAGCCGTTCTTCTTGATGATGCACCACAAAGCCATTCACCGCAATTGGGTACCTGCCGAACGGCATTATCGTTTGTATGAACACGCCAAGTTCCCGCTTCCCGATAATTATTACGATGCCTATGAGGGACGTTACGCAGCACAGATGCAGAAGATGAATATATACCGTGACATGTACGAAGGTCACGATTTGAAGATGGTTGCGGGTATCGATAGCGACAGCCTGCTCTTTGACCCTTGGCCGCACGCTTTCATGGGAACAATGACACCGGAAGAACGCCGCCGTTTCCTTGATGCTTACCGCGATCGAAATAATGAGTTCTATTCCAAGCCACGTTCATTTAAGGAAGTGGCTGAATGGAAATACCAACGTTACCTGCAAGACTACATGGCTTGTGTAGCAAGTGTGGACGAGAGTGTGGGCGAGATACTGGACTATCTCAAACGTACGGGGTTGGACAAGAATACGATTGTAGTCTATACCACCGATCAAGGCTTCTACTTGGGCGAACATGGCTGGTTTGACAAGCGTTTCATGTACGAAGAGTCTTTTGGTATGCCGATGGTGATGCGCTGGCCGGGACATATCAAACCGGGTACGCAAGTTACAGGTCTGACCCAGAACATCGACTTTGCTCCTACTTTCCTTGATATGTGCGGCATCTCCATTCCGCAGGACATGCAGGGCGTTTCGTTCAAGGAACTGGTGGAAAAAGGCAAGACACCGCGCGACTGGCGTAAGTCCTTGTACTATCACTATTATGAGTTTCCCGGCTTCCACAGCGTGCGTGCCCATTACGGTGTGAAGATGGAACGCTACAAGCTGATGCACTTCTACGTGGATGACAATTGGGAACTTTATGATCTCAAGACAGACCCTGAAGAGATGCACAATCTTTATGGGAAGAAGGGAATGGAGAAGATTACCACCGAACTGAAGGCTGAACTGGCACGCTTGCAAAAAGAATACGATGTGCCGCAGGAGTTATGCCGCTGAAAAGCTACCGGAAGACATATTGAACATTAATAACCTGATAATAAAGATAAAAGATAATGAGAAGACTGATTACTAATCTGCTGCTGGCATTATTATGCTTGGCGTCTCCCCTTTTGGCGCAGGACATGCGCATGGATACTTATTGTAATCCGCTGAATGTAGACTATACCTATATGATATACAATTCTTCGAAAGATATCTCCTACCGCTCGGGTGCCGACCCTGCCGTAGTAGAGTTTCGTGGAGAATATTATATGTTCGTTACCCGTACGCACGGCTACTGGCATTCTACGGATTTGCAAAACTGGAATTTTATCAATCCGGGGGAAAACTGGTATCCACAAGGTTGTAACGCTCCGGCGGCACATAACTACAAGGATTCAGTACTTTATGTCTGTGGCGATCCTTCGGGTGTGATGAGTGTGCTTTATACCGACAACCCCAAGTCGGGTAACTGGAAAGCCACTCCTGCAATCATCACCAACTTGCAAGACCCTGACCTTTTTCTTGATGATGACGGCAGTGCTTACATGTTCTGGGGCTCTTCCAACAAGTGGCCCATTCGCGGCATGAAGCTCAACAAGAACCATCGTTTCATACAAGAAGGCGAGAAGCTGGAACTTTTCAATCTCGACCCAGAGAAACATGGTTGGGAACGTTTTGGAGAAAATCATGCCGATACCGTGCTGGGCGGCTATATCGAAGGACCGTGGTTGACAAAGCACAACGGGAGGTATTACATGCAATATGCCGCTCCGGGCACTCAGTTCAATGTATATGCCGATGGTGTATATGTGGCCGACCATCCGATGGGACCTTATACCTATCAGAAACATAACCCCATTTCCTATAAGCCTGGCGGTTATATCAACGGTGCCGGTCATGGAAGTACGGTGCTCGGACCAGGTAGGCAATATTGGCATTTCGGTTCTATGGCTCTGCCCATTAATATGCACTGGGAACGCCGTCTCTGCATGTTCCCTACTTATTTTGACGAAGACGGCATCATGTATTGTGACACCCGTTTTGGAGATTATCCCCGTTATGCACCTACTGTGCCGGGAAAGAAAGGGGAGTTCCGCGGCTGGATGCTTCTTTCTTACAACAAGCCTGCCAGATGTTCTTCGGCTGTAGAAGGTCATACTGCTGCCGGATTGACGGACGAGAATTGCAAGACTTATTGGCTGGCTTCTTCCAACGATGAAACACAGTGGGTGGAGATAGACCTTCAGGCACCTGCCACTGTAAACGCTATTCAGGTGAATTACAACGATTATAAGAGTGACATGTATGGCCGTTATCCCGGCCTACGCCACCGTTATACCATCGAAGGTTCTGTGGACGGCATCAACTGGACGCGCCTCGTCAACCGCAGCAATAGTTTCAAGGATACTCCGCACGATTACGTGGAATTGGAAACCCCTGCTCGGGTACGTTATGTACGTTACAAAAACATTCATGTTCCTACACCGCACCTTTCCATTTCTGCCATCCGTATTTTCGGTCTGGGCGAAGGTAAGGCGCCTGCTCAAGTGAAGACATTTGACCCTCACCGTCACGAAGATCGTCGTGACATCACGCTGACTTGGAAACCGGTGAAAGGTGCACAAGGATACAACATCCTTTGGGGTATTGCGCCGGACAAGCTTTACAGTTCTTGGATGGTGTATGGTGACGAGTGTAGGCATCTGATGAAATGTCTCTCTACCGACCAGGAATATTATTTTGCTATCGAAGCTTTCAATGAAAGCGGTGTATCTCAAATTTCTGCCGTTAAAGAAGTGAGATAATGTGTTGTAAAATGAGGGTGTGCCATCAACCGTTTTGACACACCCTCATTTGTCGTTTTATGTGTATTTTGTTTATTGTCAGCTTAATAAAACTATGGATAAAAAGTCGTATTGCATCGCTTGGTTGATGTTGTTGTTCGTCGGTTCATTACATGCACAATATCGTACTACTACCTACTGTAACCCTCTTAATCTGGACTATACTTATCCTTTTCACAATTCCCATTTGGGCAAGTCCTATCGTTCGGGTGCCGACCCTGCTGTAGTGGAGTTTCGGGGGGAGTATTATATGTTCGTTACCCGTTCCTGGGGTTACTGGCATTCCAAGGACTTGCTGAATTGGGACTTTATTACTCCCGAAAAATGGTATTTCGAAGGTTGCAATGCTCCTGCTGCCCATAATTATAAAGATTCCGTACTCTATGTTTGTGGGAATCCATCCGGAGCCATGAGCATACTTTATACCGATAATCCCAAACGGGGGGACTGGAAGGCAGTGCCATCGGTACTCCACGACCTTCAGGATCCTGCCCTTTTCATTGATGATGATGAACGTGCTTATATGTATTGGGGGTCTTCCAACCGTTGGCCTATCCGTGGTAAGGAACTTGATATGAAGAATAAATTCCTGCCGATAGCGAAAAAGCCGGATTCACTGCTCTTTCTCCGTCCTGACATTCATGGGTGGGAACGTTTTGGCGAAAATCATACCAGTGACATCAAGCCATTCATCGAGGGTGCGTGGATGACGAAACACAATGGGAAATATTATTTGCAATATGCCGCTCCGGGCACTCAGTTCAATGTGTATGGTGACGGTGTTTATGTAGGAAAATCTCCTTTGGGTCCCTTTCAGTATGCGGCTCATAATCCGTTCTGCTACAAGCCGGGAGGATTTGCTACCGGTGCCGGGCATGGAAGTACGGTTTGTGGTCCGGGAGGAATATACTGGCATTTCGGTACAATCCATCTGTCCATTAATTATAAGTTTGAGCGTAGGTTATGTATGTTTCCTACATTTTTTGATGAAGACGGTGTGATGTACTCTGATACTTACTTCGGTGACTATCCTCACTATTCTCCCGACCAGGTTTCGCGACAGACGACAAGCGGTGGTTTCCGGGGCTGGATGTTGCTTTCTTATGGCAAACCCGTGAAGGCTTCTTCGCAATTGGAAAGTTATCCGGTGGAAAATGTGACGGACGAGAACTTGAAAACCTTCTGGGTGGCCGGAAAAAATGACGATAAGCAATGGGTGGAGATAGACCTTGAAGAAGTGAGTGACGTGTATGCCTTGCAACTGAATTTCTTTGACTATGAGGAAACCGGATTTTGGGGACGTATGCCAAACCTCCGGCAACGCTATCTTGTAGAAGCTTCGGTGGATGGTGCCCGTTGGCGGGTATTGGTGGACTATCGCAACAGTTTCCGTGATGCCCCTCATAATTACATAGAACTGGATCAACCGATAGAAGCACGCTATATTCGTTATCGCCACCATTACGTGCCGGGCAAGAATCTGGCAATGGGGGATATTCGCGTGTTCGGTTTGGGACGTGGGAAAAAACCGGCTACGGTAAAAGGTTTTACGGTAGTGCGTGAAGCGGACGAACGTAATGCCCGCATTTCTTGGAAATCGGTGAAGGGTGCGCAAGGCTATAATGTATTGTGGGGTGTTGCTCCTGATAAATTGTATAGTTCGTGGATGGTATATGGCGATAATTCATTAGACTTACGTGCCCTCACGGTGGGACAAAAATATTATTTTGCCATCGAATCGTTTAATGAAAATGGTATTTCGCAACGTGTCTTTCTTCGAGAGGCGCACTGATTGTATAAAATGAACAGTAATGAAACAGATAATACACTCTTTTTTATATGGTAGTGCCGTTTGGGCTGCTTGTACTGTATCGCAGGAGGTCAAGGCCGGTGGGATCCCTGTCTCTACCACAGAGGATGGAGATGCTGTTAGCCCAAACATTGTTTGTGTGGTATGTGAAGACATCGGTCCTTGGCTGCACTGTTTCGGTGACAGTGTGGCAGTGACTCCGACTATTGACGCCCTTGCGGCAGAGGGTATACGCTATACCAGCATTTATGGGACAGTGGGTGTTAGTGCTCCTTCGCGTGCGGCACTTATTACGGGAATGTATCCCACGCATATCAATGCCAACTATATGCGTACGCAAGGGGGGCAGATTGCACGTCCACCGGCGGTAACCGGTTACGATATTGTGTTACCCGAGGGAATAAAGTGCTATACCGAGCTGTTGCGTGCCGCTGGCTATTATTGTACGAACAACCCGAAAACCGACTATCAGTTTCTACCGCCTTTGACCGCTTGGGACGAATGTGGCAGGCAGGCGCATTGGCGCAACCGTCCTAAAGGGATGCCTTTTTTCGCTATATTCAATACCCTTGCCTCGCATGAGCAAAAGGTGTGGGAAAGTGCGAAGGATACGCTTTACGTCTCTCCCGACGATGTGGTGTTGCCACCCTATTATCCTGAGGACAGCATTGTGCGCCGCGATATTGCTGTCATGTACAGCAATATTTACCGCATGGATTGTTTTGTCCGCCAGATGATTGATGAATTGAGGGCGGCAGGCGAGTGGGATAATACCATTCTTATCTTTTATTCGGATAATGGTGGACCGCTTCCTCGGCAGAAACGTGAAATAACAGAGGTTGGTACCCATATTCCTCTCATTATCCGTTATCCGGACGGACGGTTGGCCGGCAGTATTGATGATGGACTTCGCAGTGTCATTGACATTCCACCAACGATTCTTTCATTGGCGGGTATCAAGCCTCCTGCCTATATGGATGGCAAGGCATTTGCTGGGAAATATGCTTCGCCATCGCGGCGCTATGTTTTTGCCGCACGTGACCGTATGGATAAGTGTTATGACCAGCAGGGGGGCGTACGTGACCGCCGTTATCGTTATATCTGTAATTATACTCCCAATCAGCCCGGCTATCAGCCGGTAGGATTTCGTCTGAACATGCCGATGATGCGCCGTATGCTTCAACTCCATGAAGAAGGCGCGCTCGATGAGAATCAGGAAAGCTGGTTTGTTTGGCCCCGTCCGCGTGAAGAGTTCTATGATTTGGAGAAAGACCCTCATGAGATGTGCAATCTGATTAATGATCCGGCTTACCGGAAATACATTGACCGTTTGCGGAAGGTGTATCGGCAGTGGGAAAGGAAATATTGGCAATGTCGTCCGCTGACAGAACCGGAAATAGTACAAACTATGTGGCCGGACGGTGTACAGCCGCTCGTGTCAGCTCCGCAGATTGTACAAAAGGGGGGGCAGGTTAAGCTGGAGTGTTCCACTCCTGGAGTCTCTTATGCCTATCAGTTGAATGGTCGGGGACGGAATGGAGAGAAACATTGGAATCTATATGTTGAGCCGTTTGTTGTCCATAAGGGAGACCGGGTGGCAGTGCAGGCTTTCCGGGTGGGATATAAGAAGAGTGAGATAGTAGACTTTTTAATTGAACATTAATTTTGTAGGATATGAAGAATACAGTTTGTACAGCCTTGATGCTGTTGATGTCTGTGTGTATGTATGCGCAGGAGTTGTATGGAGAGTATGAAAAGAAAGTGTATGTCTCTTCGCAGGGAGATTCGTTGAAGTACCGTTTGCTGCGTCCCGAAGCAGAAAAGGCAGGGAAGAAATATCCGTTGGTGCTTTTTCTGCATGGTGCGGGCGAACGAGGAGATGATAATCAGAAGCAATTGGTGCATGGTGGGCAGATGTGGCTCAATCCGGTGAACAGAGAGGAATATCCGGCTTTTGTATTGGCTCCCCAGTGTCCTAAGGAAGATTATTGGGCTTATGTGGGTCGTCCCAAGTCGTTTGTACCTGGAGAAATGCCCGAGGTACAGGAGCCTACGCGTATATTCCGCACATTGAAGGAGTTGCTGGATACCTATTTGGCTATGCCCCAGGTGGATAAAGACCGGATTTATGTGATGGGACTTTCCATGGGCGGTATGGGGACGTTTGATTTGGCGATACGTTATCCCGAAGTTTTTGCCGCAGCCGTTCCCATCTGCGGTATTGTGAATCCGGCAAGGCTTTCTGCCGCCAAAGACGTGAAGTTCCGTATTTATCACGGAGATGCCGATAACATTGTTCCGGTAGAAGGTTCGCGTCAGGCTTACAAGGCCTTGAAGGCTGCTGGTGCCGATGTTGAGTATATCGAATTCCCCGGAGTCAATCATGGCAGCTGGACACCGGCGTTCAATGATTCTGAGTTTATGGGTTGGCTGTTTAATCAGAAGAAAAAATGATGAGGATATTGTCTGTTATCGGAGCGCTCTTTTTAGGGGGCGCTTTTTTTACTTCTTGCACCACTTCTGGTAGGGTAAGTACTTTTGTGGTCTTACCGGATACGCAGACTTATCTGGAACAATGTCCGGAGGTCTTTGATTCGCAAGTGGACTGGTTGGTTGCCAACCGTAAGAAAATAGATGCCGTGTTCCAAGTGGGAGATTTGACACAAGATAATTCTCCGGTGGAATGGGCGTATATGCAGAAAGCTTTTCATCGTATCAGCCAAGCGGGAATACCTTATTCTGTCGTGTGGGGAAATCATGATATTGGCAGTAAGCCCGGCAAGTTTTCGGACGTGCATAACACTGCAATGGCCAACAAGTATTTCCCTCTTTCTGACTATAAGCAGAAGAGTTATTGGGGAGGCAGTGCGGATGGAAAGACATTGGATAACTATTACATAAACCTTAGGTCGGGCGATACCGATTGGCTGGTCTTGAATCTGGAATTCGGACCTTCCGATGAGGCTCTGCAATGGGCCGATTCCATAGTGGGTATTCATCCGGATAAGCTTGTCATATTGAATACACACGCCTATTTGTATTGTGACAGTACGTTGCATGACGGGAAAGACTGGTGGCGTCCTCAAGGATATGGCATCGGCAAAGAGCCCGGGCGCACAGTGAACGATGGCGCTGGAATCTGGAAGAAATTGCTTCTCAGACATCGCAATGTGATAGCTGTCTTTTGTGGGCATGTCTTGAAAAGCGGAGTTGGCACGCTGGTCTCTATAGGGAAAGAGGGGAATAAAGTGTATCAGATGCTGGCAAACTATCAGCGTGGTGTGGAAGGCAGTAGATTGGGAGGTGAGGGCTACTTACGCATTGTAACTTTTAACCGGAAGACAAGGGAGATAGATGTGAAGACCTATTCGACTTGGAATAAAGCCTATCACCCCTCCGAACATCATAACTTTAAGTTCAGAGAGGTGGACTTTGACGAATATCTGCGCTGAGACTTAAGTCCTTTCGGGGGCGTAAAATAAACTGTGTCATGCGGCGTTTTTTTCCAAGCTCATCGGTCGGGGATCGGCCAGCGCCAAGGGGGTGCACCAGCACTCCCGACGAGCGTAAAGTTACAACAATTTAAACCTATCTCCAAACTTTATCGCTAATTGTTGTGCGATGGCTGCCCAATTTGCTAATGGCATGGTCCATTTCTTACGTATATTGCGATAAGCGAGATAAACCAACTTTTCAAGGGCGGTGTTGTTAGGGAACACGCCCTTGTTTTTTGTGACTTTACGTATTTGACGATGATATCCCTCGACTGTATTCGTGGTATAAATCATACGTCGTATATCCGGCGTAAACTGGAAGTATTCAGTAAGCCTTTCCCAGTTATCCTGCCAAGACTTGATAACGATAGGGTATTTCTCACCCCATTTTTCTTCCAGATTAAGAAGCTCTGTCTCAGCGGATTCCTTATTTACCGCACCATAGACATGTTTCAGATCTCTCATGAACTCCTTCTGGTGCTTGCTGCCGACATACTTGACGGAGTTACGTATCTGATGGACAATACAGAGCTGGACAATAGTATCAGGAAACACACTTTGGATAGCATCCGGGAAGCCTTTCAATCCGTCAACACAAGCTATGAGTATGTCACAGACACCACGGGTCTGCAAGTCTGTCAATACATTCAGCCAGAAGTTCGCACCCTCATTTTTAGAGATATACATCCCTAACAGATCCTTATGTCCCTCGCTGTCCAGAGCCAGTACATTGTAAATCGCACGGGTTACGGCACAGCCTCTGTCGTCCATTACCTTATAATGAATGGCATCCATCCAGACTATCGGATAAACGCTGTCCAGGCTACGGGAACGCCATGCCTTTATTTCCGGAAGTACACGATCGGTGATGGCACTAATCGTCTCAGCAGACACACGATTACCCAAGTTCTCCTCCATCCAGTCACTTATCTCACGTGTGCTGTTTCCCAAAGCATAAAGTCCGATGATGCGGTCTGCAACACCTTCCGCAAGAATGGTTTCACGCTTTTTTATGAACTGGGGATCAAAGGTGGAGTTACGGTCACGAGGGGTAGATACGGTGACTTCTCCCATCGAAGTCTGTACTTGTTTTTGCATCTTGCCATTACGACGGTTGCCACTCATGCGTTCATCCTCAGAAAGATGAGCGTCCATCTCACCTTCAAGGGCAGCATTTAATATACTCTCCAACAACGGAGCAAAAGCACCGTCCTTACCTAACAAGGGCTTACCAGACTTCAACTGTTCAAGAGCCTTGTTCTTGATACTTTCAAAATCAAATTCTTCACTCATAAAATAAACTGTGTTAGCAAAGTTAATATTTTATTCATTTCCTTAGCTGACACAGTTCAAATTACGGCCTCGTCCTTTCAGCGTAATCTCCGTTACTTTTTATCAGTTCTATCAGCTTTTCTACCGCCTCTTCTTCGGGAATGTTCTTTTCGATGCACTCCTTCTTCTTGTAGAGGCTGATTTTGCCTCGTCCGGCGCCTACATAGCCATAATCAGCATCGGCCATTTCTCCGGGGCCGTTGACAATGCATCCCATGATTCCTATCTTGAGTCCTTTCAGATGGCCGGTGGCTGCCTTGATACGGGCAATGGTACTTTCCAGATCGTAGAGGGTGCGTCCGCAGCCGGGACAAGAGATGTATTCGGTCTTGCTGGTACGTACACGTCCGGCTTGCAGGATACCGAAAGCAGTGGCATCCACTACTTTGCCGCTTATGGTTTCTCCTTGGTTGAAGAGAAGGATACCGTCACACAGACCGTCGAAGATGAGTGCTCCCATGTCTGCAGCCGCTTTGATTTGCAGATTCTCTAATTCATTTTCTGCGTAGTGTTCAAAGAAGACTACCGGATTTTTCAGGCCCTCCTTCATCATCTGGTGTACCAGAGCGCGTTGTTCTCCCAATCGGTTGGGATGATTGCTTTGCGAAACCAATACAACTTCCGGATGATACTTTAGGCAGGCGATGGCTTCGTCATTCAATCCCATATACGTGATGAAGAGGAATTTCAAGGAAGCGCCGCAGCTGCTTAGGAAAGGAAGCTGGTCTCCTTTAAAGGCAGGCCAGGCATTGTCCGGTTCCGTTCTGCCGTTACTGTGCTCCATCCAGACATCGGCATCGATGATACATTGCATGCCTTCCGGAAGTTGTTCGGGGATGGAACGTCCCGTATAGATATAGTCCGGCACGAATTGCGGATTGAAGTCCATGTCCCCGTCCAGGCGTGCGGCAATGACCACGGGCAGATTGTCTCCGCCGATATTGTGTACGGCGGCAGTCTCGCGGCGGGTGGGAGAGAGATAATTGAATTCCGGCACATCTGCTCCGGGGATATAAGGATGGTCGTGGCGCTGCACGATATAGTCCACCAATTTGCGGGCTACGGGGATTTCCGCCTCCGGAGCTTCGCTCAGGGAAACCCGGATGGTGTCACCCAAGCCGTCTGCCAGCAGGGCGCCGATGCCCAAGGCCGATTTGATGCGTCCGTCTTCTCCGTCTCCGGCTTCCGTTACACCGAGATGCAACGGGAATCGCATACCTTCCTGCTCCATGACGGCTGCCAGCAAGCGTACTGTCTTTACCATGACCACTGTATTGGATGCTTTGATGGAAATGACCACATCCGTGAAATTCTCTTGTACGCAGATGCGCAGAAACTCCATACAAGATTCCACCATGCCTTCCGGTGTATCGCCATAGTGCGACATGATGCGGTCGGATAATGAACCGTGGTTTACGCCGATGCGGATGGCAGTATGGTTCTCCTTGCAGATATTAAGGAAGGGTACAAAGCGGTCGTGTATCTTCTGCAACTCCTGGGCATACTCTTCATCGGTATACTCCAAATGTTTGAAAGTACGTGCTGCATCCACATAGTTTCCCGGATTGATGCGGACTTTTTCTACATACTGTGCTGCTACGTCCGCTACCTTCGGATTGAAGTGAATGTCGGCGACAAGCGGCACCATATATCCGTCCTGGCGTAGGCCTATGTTGATATTCATCAGGTTTTCAGCCTCTTTGATGCCTTGGGCCGTGAGGCGTACATACTCTCCTCCGGCGTCGACAATACGTTTGGTTTGCGCCACACTGGCTTCTGTGTCCTGCGTAGCGGTGTTCGTCATACTTTGTATGCGGATAGGATTGGAGCCGCCCATAGGGGTGGCTCCGATGTTTACTTCTGATGTTTCCCGTCGGGAATAGTTGAATAAATCCACGATGATATTTACAGTTAAAGGATTAAAAGATTTACGATTGGATGATTTACGATGTACGATTGAAGATACCAAGAAGTAATTTCAATCGTACATCGTAAATCATCCAATCGTAAATCAATTGGTTTTGTATTCGTACTTCACATCCTTCAAGTCCTCATTTGCCTTGACTATTTTCTTTTTCAGCCCTTCTTTGTAGGTGGCAAATGTTTCGGCCAATGAGGAATCGCCCAATGCCAGCATTTGTACGGCAAGGATGGCAGCGTTCATGGCACCATTAATGGCAACGGTGGCTACCGGTATGCCCGGAGGCATCTGGATGATGGAGTAGAGGGCATCTACGCCATCGAGTACGGACCCTTTTACGGGAACCCCGATTACCGGCAGTGTGGTATTGGCAGCAATGACGCCGGGCAGGGCGGCAGCCATACCGGCAGCGGCAATAATCACTTTAATGCCGCGTTGGCGGGCATTCTTGGCAAATTCCTCCACTGCTTCCGGTGTGCGGTGAGCAGAGAGAGCGTTCATTTCGAACGGTACATGCAGGTCATTGAGCAATTGTGCGGCCTTCTCCATAACGGGGAGGTCGGAAGTGCTGCCCATGATGATGCTAACGATTGGAGACATGAATCTTTAAATTATTAAAGGGTTAATTTTATAAGGGTTAGGGATTAACGATTAGGGGTTAGGGACTGCGCTATCATTCCGTCCGGTGCTAATCGCTAACCCCTAATCCTTTCATTTCATTCGTTTATCAGCGCTTTGTAGGCTTCGGCATCCAGCAGGCTGTCGAAGTCGGCATCAGCGGCGGGTTTGATTTTGATGAGCCAGCCTTCGCCGTATGGGTCCTGGTTTACCAGTTCCGGCTGGTCGGCAAGGGCTTCGTTTTGCTCCAGAATCTCACCGGTTACGGGCAGGAAGAGGTCTGATATGGTTTTTACTACTTCGATGGTACCGAACACTTCGTCGGCAGCCAATGTTTCACCTTCGGTCGGGATGTCGACAAACACAATGTCACCCAGTTGCTCTTGTGCATAATCGGTAATACCTACATAGGCTACATCACCTTCCAGGCGAATCCATTCGTGTTCTTTGGTGTACTTTACATTAGTCGGGAAATTCATGATCATTAGTTTTTAAGGGTTGATACTATGTAAATTAAAAGTTGAAAATTAAAAATTAAACAAGGCTCTTAAAAGAGGAAGATTCGGAACAGTATGTTGCTCAGCGGGTGGAGTACCAGCAACGAGCAGATAAGCCCTACGGCAAAGCCTCCCATAACTTCGCCCAGTGTGTGGTGTCGCAGGATGATGCGGGCGGTGCCCAGCACGCCAGCCACCAGTATAAAGAGGCATAGCCACCATACGGGATTGTAGCTGAACAAGGCGCTGAAAGCTACCAGTCCACCAATTACGGCTCCGGCGCCTGCCATGTGTTCGCTCAGTTTCCATTTTAAGTTGACAATGACGCAGATTATCATCACTACCAGGGCGGAGAGTATGATACCGGTCATATACCACGGGATATTGAGCCGGTGCATCATGAGCAGGCAGAATACATAGGAAGTGATGGTCAGAATAAAGGGAATGTATCTCCTTTTTCGTTCCACCAGTTCTTCCGGACTGAAACCGTTGATTTTGCGGAAGATGAAGATAGTCAGTGTAGGCATCAGGATGGTGAAGCAATACACCACGCCCAATACTATCAACTTGTACTGCAACGGCATGATGCGCAGGTACGAGAATATAAACAGAACCAGAAATGCCAGGAAAGGGATGGAGAACGGTGTGAATACCGCCGAAATCACTTTCGCTGTTCTGATTAAAGTTTTATCTGCTATAATATGCTCTTCCACAACCTAATTTTATTTACGATTTGACTATTTACAATTTACTATTTGAATGCACTAATCTTTAAACCTTAATCCCTAATCGCTCATCCTTTTCTCTCATCTTCTCAGTCTTGCCACGGGGATATTCATCTGTTGGCGATACTTTGCCACCGTGCGGCGGGCTATGGGATAGCCTTTCTCTTTCAGCAGCTCGGTCAGTTCGTCATCGGTCAGAGGCTTTTTCTTGTCCTCGTTGTCAATGCACTCTTTGAGTATCTTGCGTATTTCGCGTACAGACATCTCTTCGCCGTCTTCGGTTGTGTAGCCGTCGTTGAAGAAGAATTTCAGCGGGTAGATGCCGTAGTTGGTCTGTACATACTTGCTGTTGCTCACACGGGAGATGGTCGAGATGTCCAACCCGGTGCGTTCGGCAACATCTTTCAGAATCATGGGGCGGAGCAATGACTCGTCTCCTTCGAGGAAGAAAGGACGTTGCAGGTCTATGATGGCCTGCATGGTAGTCATCAGCGTATTCTGGCGTTGCTTCACGGCATCGATGAAACCTTGTGCGGCATCCATTTTTTGTTTGAGGAACATCATGGCTTCGCGGGATTCCTTAGACTGGTTGGCCCGGTTCTTGGTGTGTTCTTCCACCATCTCGGTGAAGTCGCGGCTCATGCGCAGTTCCGGCACGTTGCGGTTGTTCAGTGTCACGTTGATGGTACCGTCGTCATAAGTGTCTACCAGGAAGTCGGGCACAATCTGCTGCATGTTCTTGCCGATGGCTTCGCCGAGCGAGGCACCGGGACGGGGATTCAGCTTGCAGATTTCCTTAACGGCTTGTTGCAGGGTATCTTCGCTGATACCTAATTTCTGCATAATCTTGTCCCAATGCTTGCGGGTGAACTCTTCGTAGCACTGGGTAAGAATATCTTCTTCTATATAGTATTGTGGAGGCGAGGGCATGGGCCGTTGCGCTTCCTTACGTCGAATCTGGATGAGCAGGCACTCTTGTAGGGTGCGGGCGCCCAGACCGGCGGGGTCGAAGTCTTGTATAATCTTCAATACTTCTTCCAGCTCTTCGGGAGAAGCGTCGATACCGGCGTAGATGGCGAGTTCGTCGCTGATACTGTCCAGCGATTTGCGCAGCAGGCCATCGTCGTCCAGCGAGCCGATGAGATATTCGGCCAGTTCGCGCTGGTGCGGAGTCAAGTCCTGCTCGCCGAGCTGCTGGCGCAAGGTTTCATAGAAAGAGGTGGCGTCGGAGAAAGGAATTTCTTCTGCCTGCTCCCCTTTGCTGCGGTTGTTCTCCTGCAGCTTGTAGTCGGGGATATCGTCTTCGTTCAGATAATCGCTTAAAGAATCATAGCTAGTGTCTCCACCATCTTCTGAGCCGGTTTCCGCATCGGGTGTGTCGGGGTATTCATCGCCGGGAGTATCCTCCTTGCCCTCTTCCAGTGCCGGATTTTCCAGAAGTTCGGCACGTACGCGGTCCTCTAGTTCCACGGCGGGAAGTTCCAGCAGCTTTACCACCAGAATTTGTTGCGGCGACAGCGTTTGTATCTGCTGTTGCGCTTGGGTCTGTACTTGTCGGGAGCCTTGTGCCATATTTTTATAAATTATTCAATGCACTCATTGTGCATCTTCTTTCAGATATTTACCGCAAAAATAGTGAATAGTTCGATAACACGAAACCTCTCTGATGATATTTAACAAGAAAAGAGAAAACAAGCTTTTGCCAATAGCTTGGCAAACTTTTGCCATGCCTATGGCAAGACTTTGCCAACGCGGTGGCAAAACTTTGCCAAAGGCTTGAAAAACGTTGGCAAAATAGTCTTCTGATTATGAACTATATAGATTAATCTCCTTTTTGTATTATCTTCTTTCAAAGATTATCTATATCTTTGTCCTATAACTACTAAAACAAGGAATGTTATGTTTGCTAAAGAAACGTATGTGCAGCGCAGGGCCCAGCTGAAAAAAACGATAGGCTCCGGAGTGTTACTGTTTTTGGGTAACGATGAACAAGGTTTGAACTATGAGGACAATACTTTCCGTTACCGCCAGGATTCCACTTTTCTCTACTATTTTGGCTTGTCGTTTGCCGGGCTGTCAGCTCTCATCGACATAGATGAAGATAAAGAAATCATTTTTGGCGATGAGCTGACCATCGACCATATTGTCTGGATGGGTACCCAGCCCACCCTTCACGAAAAGGCTTCTGCTGTGGGAATTTCCGAAACCCGTCCTTTTGCCGACATCGTCGGTTATCTGCACAAGGCTGTACAGAAGGGACAGACCATCCATTATTTGCCCCCTTATCGTGCCGAGCATAAGTTGAAACTGATGGACTGGCTGGGTGTTCCTCCGGCACGTCAGGAAGGGTCTGTGCCGTTTATCCGTGCGGTGGTGGCACAGCGCAACTACAAGTCGGCAGAAGAAATAGCGGAAATAGAAAAGGCATGCGACGTGACTGCTGACATGCACATCACCGCAATGAAGGTGCTTCGTCCGGGCATGTACGAATACGAGGTTGTGGCCGAAATGAACCGTATCGCCGAGATGAACAACTGCGAGCTGTCTTTTGCCACGATTGCTACTGTCAACGGCCAGACTTTGCATAACCACTATCATGGAAATAAAGTAAAGCCGGGCGACCTCTTCCTGATTGATGCCGGCGCCGAGCTTCCTTCGGGTTACTGTGGCGACATGTCGTCCACCGTGCCTGCGGACAAAACTTTTACTCCACGCCAGCGTGCCGTTTACGAAATCCAGAACGCCATGCATCTGGAGTCTGTTAAAGCGCTTCGCCCGGGCATTCCCTATATGGAGGTATACGAGCTTTCCGCCCAAGTGATGGTGGAGGGGCTGAAAGAGCTGGGGTTGATGAAGGGCAATGCCGAAGATGCCGTGCGCGAAGGGGCGCATGCCTTGTTTTATCCCCATGGACTGGGCCATATGATGGGGTTGGATGTGCACGATATGGAGAACCTGGGTGAGCTCTGGGTAGGCTATGACGGTCAGCCCAAGAGTACGCAGTTCGGCCGCAAGAGCCAGCGTCTTGCCATCCCTCTGGAACCGGGCTTTGTGCATACGGTTGAGCCGGGCATCTACTTCATCCCCGAGCTGATTGACTTATGGAAAGGAGAGAAGAAGTTCATGGACTTCATCAACTACGATAAGGTGGAAGAATACCGCAATTTCGGCGGCATCCGTAATGAGGAGGATTATCTGATTACCGAAACGGGAGCACGTCGCTTGGGCAAGAAAATTCCACTGACACCGGAAGAGGTGGAAGCGTTGCGTTGACAACCACATCCTTAATATACACAGAGAGCCGTTTGTCCCGATAATGCCGGTGGCAAGCGGCTCTCAAATTTAGGGGTCATACAGATTGTATTATGTATGGTTTATGCGTGCAGTTCCAGTACGAACCGTGCTCCCTTGTTGTAGCTGCTGTCTAGTGTCAAGCTGCCGTTCATCTTGGTGGCAATCAGTGAGCAGATGGGGAGTCCCAGGCCGTCGCCTTGCGTCAGGTCTTTCACTTCGGTGAAAGGCTTGAAGATGTTTTCGCGTTGCTCCTCGGGGATACCGCAACCGGTGTCGCTGATGATGAACTGGTGGGTGTGCGCACCACGTTTCTTGAAGTCCAGCCATATTTTTCCTCCAGCAGGGGTGTACTCGGCGGCGTTTTCCAACAAATGCAGCAAGACGCGTTCCAGTTGCTCAGGGTTGATTTTCACATTCAATTTGGGGGCATTCACGGTCAGGGTGACATCTTCTTGTGTCATTCCTTTGATTTTGTCCATGATGCCTTCACAGAAAGTGGAGATATTCTTCTCCTGCACTTCGTAGGGTTCGGACAAGGTGGTTTCCAATTCGGACAGTTCCTGGATATGGTTGGAGAATGCATGCAGGGCTTTTACGCCCGGCAGTGAGGCGTCGAGCGTGTCCAGTGTCGGTTCCATTTGGGCGGAAATGTTCTGGATAAATTTGGTTTTCAGCTCATTGTGCTCATTAGCAATGCTGATGGCCTTCTTCTGTTTACGGGTGAGGATGATGAAACGCAGCAATACGATGGCGCCGAATACCAGTGCGGCGGCAAGGATGGCGGCGAGTATGCAAAGCCCGATGATGATGTACTGCTTGGCGCTTAGGGAATCATCTTTCTCCTGGATAGTGGCCAGGCTTTCATCATATTTCTTCTTCAGGGCGTTCAGTTCCTCTTGGGCGGTAAGCGCCTTTACGGAGTCGGTCCATAGGATGTACTTGTCGTAGGTGCGTGCCACCAGTCCGGCATTGTTTGCTTTGCGGGCGATACTGATAAGAGTCTTGTAGCATTCGTCTACTTTGGCGTAGTTCTTCTGTTCCTTATATTGCCCTATCAGGCGGTTGGTAGCCGCATCACCTTGTGTGTTCATGCCGAAGGTGTAGTAATAGTTGGCCTGCGTATAAAGCAGGTCGTTGCTCAGAGAGTCGTTGTGAGAGGCTTTGGCGGTCTCTTCCAGTTTGGTCAGCTGTTCCTTGGCACGTGCGGGATTTTTCAGGTTGATGTACATCTGCAGGCGTTCCTTGTTGATGCGGAAACGTAGGTTGGGCATGGCCTTGCCCGTTTTCTGTTCGCCGGTTGCCACCACTTGCTCGGCACCGCGCAGCAGTTCAAAAGCTTCTTTATAGTAATTCTCCCGATGGTAGAGGGCGCTGGCATTGACGCCGCATTCCACTGCCTGGGCATACTTGTCTTGCGTGGCAAAGGCATTGTAGGCTTGCAGGAATAGATAGCGGGCTTTGATATATTCTTTTTTCGTAAGATTTTCTTGTGCTTGTTTCATCAATTCGTCTGCACGGTTTTGCGCATGGAGTTGAGTAAAGATGCAGAAAGTCGCTAAGAGAAGTATCGAAATAATTTTTTTCATGTGTACGTTTGTTTTATTTGCTCACAAAGTTAGAATAAAAACTTAGTATTTGAAGCTACTGCCTCCTAAAAATTCTCTCAATAAGGATGTCGGTGGAATTTCTTTGTCCTGCACGGGGGTGAAATATTTGATGAATTTCAGCAACCGGTAGGCTTCTGCGTATTCCGGACAGTTCCGTGGAACACTGGTAAGGATGGGCTCTGCGTGGCAGCGGAGCACGGCGAATTCGAACAAGAGGGCGGAGTTGAACATAACGTCGGCATTTTCCTGGTAGGGGAATATCCATTTGTCCTCGCCGGCACGTACACTGGGCCAGCGTGAAATGGTCTCTTGTGCCGAGTAGCCGCGGTAGTTGAAGTCGCGGATGATGCGGCGCAGCAGGCGGTTGTCCGTGGTGGGAATCCAGTTGTGGTCGTCCAGCGAGATGGTGGTCAGGGCAGATACATAAATCTTGTATTTGCTGGCGGCGGGAATCTGTGGTGTCAGTTCAGGGTTCAGGGCATGGATTCCTTCCAGGATGAGGATGGTATGCTCGTCGATGCGCAGCTTGTCTCCCTTGTACTCTTTCTTCCCGAGGTTGAAGTTGAAGCGGGGCAGCTCCACTTCTTCGCCCCGGAGCAATGCTTGTAATTGGGTGTTGAAGAGCTCAAGGTCGAGGGCATAGAGCGATTCGTAATCGTAATTGCCGTTCTCATCGCGCGGGGTGTCTTCACGGTCTACGAAGTAGTTGTCCAGCGAGATGGGGTAAGGACGCAGGCCGTTGGTCATCAGCTGCACGCTGAGGCGTTTGCTGAAAGTGGTTTTTCCGGAAGACGAGGGGCCGGAGATGAGCACGAGCTTCACCCGGTTTCCGTTTTCGCCGCGGTGGTAGATGTCATCGGCAATCTGGGCTATCTTTTTTTCCTGCAGGGCTTCGGCCACGTTGATGAGGTCGGTGGCATGGCCTTCCTCGCAAGCCATGTTGAAGTCGCCTACGTTGCCCAGTCCCATAATGTAGTTCCAGCGCAGGTGTTCCTTGAATACGTCGAGCATTTTCTCTTGTTTCACCACTTCTTCCAGGACATCGGGGTTTGCCCGGTTGGGGATGCGTAGCAGCAGGCCGTCGTAATACTTCACGATATCGAACAGCCAGATGTATCCGGTACTGGGCAACAGGTTGCCGTAGTAGTAGTCTACGGTGTCGCCCAGTGTGTAGTAATAGGTATATAGCGAGCCGGAAGTTTCCAGCAGCTTCACTTTGTCGTTCATGCCCCGTTCGTTGAAGATGCGTACAGCCTCGGTGGTGTGGCATTCTACACGGTGGTAGGGGATGTTCTCGGCAATGATTTCCTGCATCTGCTTCTTGATGGCTGCCACATCTTCCAGCTCTATGGGGCGGCCGATGCGCAGGTTGCAGAAGTAACCTTTGGATACCGGATGCTCTACGAACAGTTTTCCTTCCGGAAACAGCTCGCTGACAGCTTTGTAAAGAATGAAGCAGAGGGAACGGACATAGGTGCGCATACCTGAGGAGTCGCGTATGTCGAGAAACTCTACATCCTTATTGTTGTATACACGGAAATTCAGCCCTTCGGAACGGTTGTTGACCTTTGCACTGACTACCTGATAGGGGAAATTTAGATTAAAACCGTAATAAATATCCAAAAGTGAGCTCCCTATAGGGAATTCTTTAGAAATATTATTATTTTTGCAACAAATTTGTAACATGTGTTTCATGATGTCTCGTTTTTAGTGGGTTGACACGTTAAATATAGGACATTATAACACGTGAAGGAATGAAACACCTTAAATAATTAAAGATGGAATATTCTTTTTATGATTTTTTAAAGCTACTCGGCTCATTGGCACTGTTTCTTTACGGAATGAAGATTATGAGTGAGGGGCTTCAAAAATTTGCCGGTGACAGACTGCGGAAGATATTGACCGCAATGACAACCAACAGAGTGACCGGTGTGTTAACGGGCGTGCTGATTACAGCACTTGTACAATCTTCTTCTGCAACTACGGTGATGGTTGTGAGTTTTGTCAATGCAGGGTTGTTAACGCTTTCACAGTCCATAGGTGTCATAATGGGTGCCAATATCGGTACGACTGTTACAGCATGGATTATTTCAGCTTTAGGCTTCAAGGTGGACATTGCCGCCTTTGCTCTTCCTCTTCTTGCTTTCGGCATTCCTCTCCTCTTCTCTCAAAAAAGTAACCGCAAGTCTGTCGGTGAATTTATTTTCGGTTTCTCATTCTTGTTCATGGGGCTTTCCTATTTGAAAAACAATGCTCCTGACTTGAGCCAAAATCCTGATATGCTGTCATTTGTGCAGGACTATACCGACATGGGCTTTATCTCCATACTTCTTTTTGTGGGTATCGGTACGGTGTTGACCATGATTGTGCAGGCATCTGCGGCAACTATGGCCATTACGCTTATTATGTGCGCCAACGGCTGGATTAGTTTCGAATTGGGGGCAGCACTGGTTTTGGGAGAGAATATCGGTACAACCATCACGGCAAACCTTGCGGCGCTGACCGGTAATACGCAGGCAAGGCGGGCTGCTTTGGCCCACTTGGTGTTCAATGTGTTTGGTGTGATATGGGTGTTGTGTCTTTTCACCCCCTTTACCGAGGCTGTGTCATGGTTCGTAGAGAACGTGATGGGTACTAAAGATCCGGCTGTGGCCGTATCCTTCAAGCTTTCGGCATTCCATACTTGCTTCAATATCTGCAACGTGCTGATATTGATATGGTTCGTGAAGTTTATCGAACGTACGGTCTGTGCCATTATTCCAATGAAGGAGCAGGACGAGGAATATCGCTTGCGTTTTATCTCGGGCGGTATGCTTTCTACGGCAGAGCTGTCCATCCTGCAGGCAAGCAAGGAAATACATCTTTTTGCCGAACGTACCCGCCGTATGTTCGGAATGGTGCAGGACTTGCTGCATACGGAGAAGGATGATGATTTCAACAAAGTGTTCAGCCGTGTGGAAAAGTACGAGAATATCAGTGACAGCATGGAGCTGGAGATTGCCAATTATCTGAATCAAGTGTCCGAAGGGCGCCTGAGTTCGGAAAGTAAGTTGCAGATACGTGCCATGCTGCGTGAAGTGACGGAGATAGAGAGCATCGGCGACAGCTGCTATAATCTGGCACGTACCATCAACCGCAAGCGCCAGACCAACCAGGATTTCACCGAGAAGCAGTACGAGCATATCCATTTCATGATGAAGCTGACGGATGATGCCTTGGAGCAGATGATTGTCGTGGTGGAACATCCGGAGCATGCAGGCGCGGATGTGAACAAGTCCTTTAATTTGGAGAACGAAATCAATAATTACCGCAATCAGCTGAAGAACCAGAATATCTTGGATGTGAACAACAAGGAATATGATTACCAGATGGGTGTTTACTATATGGACATCATTGCGGAATGTGAAAAGCTGGGCGACTATGTGGTGAATGTAGTGGAGGCCAGCAGCGATATAAAAGAAAAGAAAGCGTCTTAGGACGCTTTCTCAAATTCTTCTTTGCCTACTCCGCACAAGGGGCAAACCCAATCTTCGGGAAGGTCTTCGAAAGATGTTCCCGGTTCTATTCCATTTTCAGGGTCGCCCAATTCAGGGTCATAGACATAATCGCATACAGTGCAAATGTACTTTTCCATAAATTTCTTTTTTTAGGTTTATTCTCTTATAATAACGTTTAAAAGCCCTTTTTGTTCTATTGTTGAACAAAAATAGTTTATTTTTGTTCTCTATTAAAACAACATTTTATGAAAATGACCGACAAGCTGTTCAGGGCGATTATGCGGAATCTGCACGCCTATGTACTGCTGATAAACCGCGACTTCACTGTATTCTACACCAATTACTACGATATTACCGGAGCTGTAAAGCCTGCCGAAACCGGACGGGTAGGAGATATTCTGCGCTGTAACAATGCCTTGTCGGCAGCAGGAGGTTGCGGCACTCACGATTTGTGTGAGCACTGCCCCGTGCGGAATGCCATAGAGAATGCCTTTGTGGTGCAGAAGAACTTCACGGATTTGGCAGCTATTCTGAATCTTAGGGATAGCGAAGGCAGAACTACAGAATGCAATGCTTATGTTTCCGGCGAGTATATGGAGA
The DNA here is from genome assembly GCF_003466325.1 of Bacteroides sp. 4_1_36. Classification (NCBI taxonomy): domain Bacteria; kingdom Pseudomonadati; phylum Bacteroidota; class Bacteroidia; order Bacteroidales; family Bacteroidaceae; genus Bacteroides; species Bacteroides sp. 4_1_36. The sequence goes on along the minus strand of NZ_QSOX01000012.1, from coordinate 9,938 downwards.
TTGAGGACCGCGACTGCATGGTGATTACCGTGCATGACATTACCCGACTGAAACAAGTGGAAGCTGAATTGAAACTGGCACGTGAGAAGGCAGAGAATGCCGACCGCTCCAAATCGGTGTTCCTGGCGAATATGAGCCATGAAATCCGTACCCCGCTGAACGCAATTGTCGGATTCTCGGAATTGCTGGCCTCTGCATCGACAGACGAGGAGAAGACACAGTTCCTGGAAATTGTGCAAAGTAACAATGAAATGCTGCAACAGCTGATTGCTGATATTCTGGACCTCTCGAAGATAGAAGCCGGAACATTGGAATTTGTGTTCTCGGATGTGGACATCAACCAGATGATGTTCGATTTGGAACAACAGTTCCGTATGCGGGTGGCCGAGTTGGGTAGTGGAGTGCAGATTGTCCGGGAGGCTTCTGAGAAGGAATATACCATGCATACAGACAGAAACCGGCTTGCACAAGTGGTATCCAATTTTATGACGAATGCCCTGAAGTTCACCCAGGAAGGCAGTATTACCCTCGGATTCAGACCCTATGAGGAAGGTCTCTATTTCTACGTAAAAGACACGGGAACCGGTATTCCCCAGGAAAAGTTGCCACATGTTTTTGAACGTTTCGTCAAGCTGAAGCAGGAAAAGAACGGTACCGGACTGGGACTCTCCATTTGCCAGACCATTGTCCGCAAATTGGGGGGCGAAATAGGCGTGGAATCGGAAGAAGGGGCAGGTTCGACTTTCTGGTTCACATTGCCGTGGGAGCCTGCAACCAGACCGAAACTGGTGAGGGAAAAAGAGAATCAATGACAGTCAATTAATCACTAATCATTATATAGGTATTGTTTTCCCGGATTATTATTGTATTTTTGCGTTCCAAAATTAAACCTAAAGACTTGCATGACTGCAATAAAGGATGATTATTATCATGTCGGACTGACCGACGAACAAGTGCGGAAGAGCCGCGACGAACATGGAGTAAATTTATTGACGCCTCCTAAACGGCCTTCCTTATGGAAATTGTATCTGGAGAAGTTTGAGGACCCCGTAGTAAGGGTATTGCTGGTTGCCGCTCTGTTTTCTTTGATTATTTCCATTGTAGAGAATGAATATGCCGAGACTATCGGCATTATAGTAGCCATTCTGCTGGCTACCGGTATCGGTTTCTTCTTTGAGTATGATGCCGGAAAGAAGTTTGACCTGCTGAATGCAGTGAACGAAGAAACTTTGGTGAAAGTAATTCGTAACGGACATGTGCAGGAGATTCCCCGTAAAGATGTAGTGGTGGGTGATATCGTGGTGCTGGAAACCGGTGAAGAGGTTCCGGCGGACGGTGAATTGCTGGAAGCCATTTCCCTGCAAGTGAACGAATCGAATCTGACCGGTGAGCCGGTAGTGACGAAAACTACCGTAGAAGCTGACTTTGACGAAGAGGCTACGTATGCTTCCAACCGCATTTTGCGCGGTACAACGGTGGTGGACGGACATGGCACCATGCGTGTGGAGGCTGTGGGCGATGCTACGGAAATCGGTAAAGTGGCACGTCAAAGTACCGAACAGAATACGGAACCTACTCCGCTGAATATTCAGTTGACCAAATTGGCCAATCTGATTGGAAAGATTGGCTTTTCCGTAGCGGGTCTGGCTTTTCTCATTTTCTTTGTAAAGGATGTGGTACTGGTCTATGATTTTTCTTCATTCCATACCTTCCGTGATTGGCTGCCGGCCTTGCAGGCTACTTTGCAATACTTTATGATGGCAGTTACCCTGATTGTGGTGGCTGTGCCCGAAGGATTGCCGATGAGCGTGACACTCAGTCTGGCGTTGAACATGCGGCGTATGCTCTCCACCAACAATCTGGTGCGCAAGATGCATGCATGCGAGACGATGGGAGCCATTACAGTGATTTGTACCGACAAGACCGGGACATTGACCCAAAATCTGATGCAGGTGCATGAACCCAACTTCTATAGTTTGAAGAATAACGGGCAGCTGGGGAATGATGACCTCAGCAAGCTGGTAATGGAAGGTATCAGTGCTAACTCCACTGCTTTCCTGGAAGAAGAGGTGCCTGGCGAGAAGCCGAAAGGGGTGGGTAACCCCACGGAGGTGGCACTGCTGCTTTGGCTGAACAGCCAAGGATGCGACTATCTGGCGCTGCGTGAGAAAGCTACGGTTATCGACCAGCTGACTTTCTCTACGGAAAGAAAATTCATGGCTACTCTGGTGCAATCTCCCTTGATTGGGAAGAAGGTGCTGTATGTGAAGGGAGCTCCCGAGATTGTTTTGGGTAAATGCAAGGAGGTCATGTTGGACGGCAGGCGTGTGGATGCGGTGGAATACCGTTCTACAGTGGAGGCTCAGTTGCTCAACTACCAGAATATGGCTATGCGTACACTTGGCTTTGCATTCAAGATTGTGGATGATGCGGAAGCGTCTGATTGTGTGTCATTGGTTGCTGAAAATGACTTGTCATTCCTGGGTGTGGTTGCCATCAGTGATCCTATCCGCCCGGATGTGCCTGCGGCCGTTGCCAAATGCCAGTCGGCAGGTATCGGAGTGAAGATTGTGACGGGAGATACACCGGGTACAGCTACCGAGATAGCACGCCAGATTGGTCTGTGGAAACCGGAGGATACGGAAAAGAACCGCATTACGGGAGCTGCATTTGCCGAATTGACGGATGAGGAGGCATTGGACCGTGTGATGGACCTGAAGATAATGTCGCGTGCACGCCCCACAGACAAACAGCGTCTGGTGCAACTGTTGCAGCAGAAAGGTGCGGTAGTGGCTGTGACGGGTGACGGCACGAATGATGCTCCTGCGCTGAACCATGCGCAAGTGGGACTTTCGATGGGTACCGGAACCTCCGTTGCCAAGGAGGCCAGCGACATCACGCTGCTGGATGACTCCTTCAACAGTATAGGCACGGCCGTGATGTGGGGACGTTCTTTATATAAAAATATACAGCGTTTCATTGTTTTTCAGCTGACTATCAATTTTGTGGCTTTGTTTATCGTTCTCCTGGGCTCACTGGTGGGTACGACGCTTCCTTTGACCGTCACGCAGATGTTGTGGGTGAACCTGATTATGGATACGTTTGCGGCCCTGGCCCTGGCGTCCATTCCACCCAGTGAGAGCGTGATGAAGGAAAAGCCACGTAAGAGTACGGATTTCATTATAACCAAGTCCATGAGGTATTACATTCTGGGAATGGGGACTGCCTTCCTGGTGTTACTTATGGGAATGCTCTTCTGGTTTAACAGTGAGGAGGGAGGGATGACTACCTATCGGCTGACTGTGTTCTTCACATTCTTTGTTATGCTTCAGTTCTGGAACTTGTTCAATGCGCGTGTGTTCGGCACTTCGGACTCGGCGTTCAAGGGCATTTCCAAATCTTATGGCATGGAGCTGATTATACTTGCCATTTTGGGCGGACAGATACTGATTGTACAGTTTGGTGGAGCTGTGTTCCGCACAGTGCCGCTCGATTTTATGACTTGGATGACGATTGTCGTTTCTACCTCGTTTGTTTTGTGGATAGGTGAACTGGTTCGCCTTATCCGACGTTTAACACAGAAATAGTGATGAAAAGAAGAGGAATCAAGAACCTTATTATTGATTTTGGCGGAGTTCTGATTGATTTGGACCGCCAGCGCTGTTTAGAGAATTTCAGAAAGCTGGGATTGCCGGACGTGGAAGTCATGTTGGACCTCTATCACCAGCAGGATTTCTTCCAGAAATATGAAAAAGGGTTGATTACCAGTGCGGAGTTCCGGGAAGTGATTCGTGGAAAGATAGGGAAACCGGTGACTGATGCCCAGATAGATGACGCCTGGAACAGTTTCTTGGTGAGTATTCCTACCTTTAAATTGGATTTACTGTTGGAACTGCGCAAAAAATATGTGGTCTATCTGCTGAGCAACACCAATGAAATCCATTGGCAATGGTCGTGCCTGCACGCGTTTCGCTACAAGACTTTCCGTGCGGAGGACTTTTTTGAACATATCTATCTCTCTTATGAGATGAAGATGGCAAAACCGGATGCCGATATATTTCAGAAAGTACTGGATGAGACCGGTATTCTTCCCAACGAGACTCTTTTCATTGACGATTCTGAGGCCAATTGCCGGACAGCGGAGGCGTTGGGTATTTCTACCTATACGCCAAAGGCCCACGAGGATTGGAGACATGCAGTTGTTTTGTGAAACATCGGACATTGGTTCCCGTCCAAGTGTAGCCACTATCGGTTTCTTTGACGGAGTACATCGGGGACACCGCTACCTGATAGAGCAAGTGCGTGCGGTAGCTGCCGGGCGTGGGCTTGCTTCGTCGGTCGTGACTTTTTCGGTACATCCGCGTAAAGTGATGCAGGCCGATTATCATCCGAAGTTATTGACCACCTGTGATGAGAAAGTTTCCCTACTAGCCAAGACTGGGGTGGATTATTGCATGATGCTTGATTTCACTCCTGAAATAGCCCGGCTTTCGGCACGGGAATTCATGTCCATACTGAAGGAACGCTATCAGATACAAGCTTTGGTAGTGGGGTACGACCATCGTTTCGGGCATAACCGCAGCGAGGGTTTTGAAGACTATGTGCACTATGGTCGCGAATTGGGTATGGAGGTGCTTCTTGCGCGCGCGTATTCTTATAGTAAGGAGACATCGGTAACGGAGGTTACTGTCAGCTCCTCGGCTATTCGCGGTCTGTTGCTGGAGGGAAACGTTTCGGAAGCTGCCGAGTATCTGGGATATGATTTCTTTTTGGACGGTACGGTTGTCGGCGGCTATCAGGTGGGGCGTAAGATAGGTTTTCCTACGGCTAATCTCCGTGTTTCCGATTCTGACAAGCTGATTCCCTGCGATGGTGTGTATGCCGTCCGTGTCTGTGTTGAAGGCAAGGAGTACGGCGGTATGCTAAGCATTGGCTACCGACCTACGTTGGAGAACGGCCCCGATCGCAGTATTGAGGTCCATATATTCCGGTTTGATGCTGACATTTATCAGCAGCCGATGCGTCTTTCCTTTGTGCGCCGCACCCGTCCTGAACTGAAATTCGACAGTATAGAAGAACTTATTGCCCAGCTTCACCGTGACGAGGTGGAGATTAAATCCATTCTTGCTTTATAAACATAAGGCAATAAGGTCATTTATCCCCTTGCAGTTCTATGTATTTTCCCGTTTGAAGTGTTTGCTTTCTGTATATTTATCGTAAAACGCGTTTTTTTTATTGTTTTTCGATAAATATTTTCTGTTTTTCTTTGTCATATCAAAAAAAGGTCTTTTATTTGCATATCGAAAAACGATAAATGATTATCGAAAAACAAAATAAAGAACTAATAAAACAATAACGGTATGAAAACTTTAGTAATGACAACAATCTTTGTAGTGACAGTAGTGATAAATGCTTTTGGTGGTAATATCCAGGAAAACTTTGCCTATAATGAAGTGATGAACGGAAATCAGGTGGAGTCCCAGATTGTATATAAAGTAGAGAACGGTAAGTTTCTGCAGAACCATTTGAAATACAATTTCACCTATAATGCCCAAGGGCGTACGATACAGAAGGAGGCGTTGAGATGGAACGAGATTGAGCAGGCGTTTGAACGCTTCTATTGCTTGAACTACAATTATACGGAAGCCGGTACGGATGTGGAATATGCCTTGTGGGACAACAAGACGAATGCCTACTCCGATGTGAAGGAAAAAGCTGTTTATCTGCAGGCGGGAGATGACATCAACTACTTGAGTTACAAATGGAGTAAGAAGGACAACGACTGGAATCTGTTGGTGGAACATGCCACTGCGGAGGAAGACGTATTGCTCCTGGCAGTAAAATAAATGAAGAACAATATAGAAATGAGGGAGGGGTTTAGGTTATGAGAAGAGCATTCATGAGTATTACACTATTGGTATTGTCACTTTCTACAGTGATGGTGCTGCTGATGGGACTTGTTGCCACAGCTTGACGGATTGACAGAGAAAATGTGTATCTTTGCGAACTTTTAGACGAATAGAACAATGAAAACGGCAATAAAACTAGTATTGATTTACTTTTTGATGCAGATTGTAGGAGCACTGTTTGCAGGACCTTTCTGTCTGCTGTATACGTATTTCGCTTATGGAACTTTCGACATGGACAAGGCTGGTCAGATTGCTGTGGCGCCTACCATGCTGCTGGGCTTTGTTTTCATGGGACTGTACTTGTGGCGCAAGAACTACCTGACGGGAGACAAGCATCTGTATTCTCCGATGTCAGTCCCTTATCTGGCATGGAGCCTGCTTGCCGGAATGACTTCCATATGTATAATAGGTCTTCTGATGTCCGAACTTACTTTTTTGCCCAATTTGTTGGACCAGACATTTGATATACTGCAATCCGGTTGGCTGGGTATTCTCTGTATTTCTGTTTTGGGACCCGTACTGGAAGAACTGCTTTTCCGTGGTGCCATTACCAAGGAGCTGCTTCGCAGATATAGCCCGGCAAAGGCTATCTTGTTTTCCGGGTTGATATTTGGTATCTTTCATCTGAATCCGGTTCAGATAATAGGTGCTTGCCTCATCGGTTTCTTGCTTGCCTGGCTTTATTATAAGACACGGAGTCTTATGGCATGTATTCTGATACATATCATGAATAACGGCTTGTCTGTCTATCTGAGCCTGAAACATCCTGAAATGGAGGATGTGACACATCTGCTGAGTAACCCGTATGTACTGGTTTGGGCAGTGGTTTTCATATTGTTGCTTCTACTCTCCTTGAAACAACTGAATAAATATAATATATCTGATACTAATACAACAACTGAATTATGAAAAGAAGATTGAACATTCTCTGCCTGGTGGTAATGCTTGTACTGAGTTACTCGGTATTGGAGCAGGGGTACTATATCTTTCTGGGAGCCAAGATGGGGGCGCAGACCGGACTGGAGCTGGGAAAGAAAGGGAGTGACATTGCTGCCTACAAGGAACTGATGAACCTAAAGGTTGTCAACCTGATACCTTCTTCCATGGAGTCGTTTGATTTCTTCAGGGATTCCGTCTACAATGAGAAAAGCAGGAGTTATGTGCCTGCAGCCTACTCTTCGTTGATGGTCAGCGTAGATTCTCATGATTCTGTCGGGAAAGTGGTGGCAAAGTATTTGCTGATATATCTGCATTTGGGCTTTTCCCTTTGGGCGGTAGTATTGTTTATCCGCTTGATAATCTCTATCAACAAGTCCGACATCTTCAACTGGCGGAATGTACGTCGGCTGCGTCGATTGGGAATGGCACTGGTTGTCAGCTTCTGCTGTACCTTTGCGTCATCATATCTTGATTTTATAGGTATCGATACCGTATTCTCGCTGCATGGTTACGAGCTGAGCCTCTCAGAATTGGTGAGCACTACCACGCTGGTACTTGGGCTTTGTTCGCTGATTGTAGGTGAAGTGTTTGCCATTGGATTGAAAATGAAGGAAGAGCAGGATTTGACGATTTAATAATAAGAAGAACGGACAGAGATATGAATAAAATCAGAGTATGTGCCTTCCTGGCTTTGGTAGTGTTTATTGGTAGTGTTGTAACGGATATGTTTAGTGGATTTATGGACGGCTGGAATGAGGCGGGCGACCAGAAGGATTTTCATGCCTTACCCTCTGTGTCACTTTTGGTGCGGGCAGATGATACGCTGCCTGCTGATACTTTGATTAGTGCGGCACAGGATACGCCCATGTATTGCAATACAAGTGAGGTATCGGTGCAAGGTTTCCGTAGTACGAAGTGGCGGTGGGTATCGTTCTTGCTGTTTCCTGCGGGACTGTTTGCGCTTTACGGGTTCTATAGTGTGGCGCGGCTGGTGCTTACTGCCACGAAAGGCGAGGTGTTTGTGCACAAGAATGTGCGTCGGATGCGCATCTTTGTCTATGCGCTGATTTCGGTGAGTCTTTTATTCGAGTTGCAGCAATGGGGCATCTATCATGACTTGGCTTCTCAAGTGCGGCTGGAGGGATACGAGGTGTTGCCTTATTCTTTCAAGTATGCTTGGTTCAATTATATGCTGTTGGCATTGTTCACCGAGATATTCGCCATCGGCGTGAAGATAAAGGAAGAGCAGGATTTAACGGTTTAATGTGGGGGGAGGATTATGAAAAAGATAAGTATATTGGGTATCCTGGCTATATTGGTCATTGTTGCAGAGTTTACCTATGCGATGATAGCGGGCTGGGTGGATATGAAGAATAGTTTTCTTGAGGGTTACAATAGTGTAAATGTGCATTCGGGAACTCCACAGCCGGAGTATTCCGGTTTATTTGATAAGGTATATGTGGATGTAAGACCTTTGGAAACGACAGCAGTCGATTCCTTGACGAATCGTTTTGCCGATAAGTCAGTACCTTATCAGGTAAAGAGAATAGGCACTGTGATTGTCCCCACTGTCTGGAGTTCCATAGTGAACTTCTTTGCCATGTTTGCCATCATTCCTTTCTTTGTAGGAATCTATTGTCTGATACGTTTGCTGGTATCCATCTCAAAGCGGGAAGTGTTTACTTCGGATAATGTAGCCCGGTTGCGTTTCTTTACTTATTCGTTTGCTGCATTGTACGGCTTGATGACTTTGCACGATTGGCTGAATCATCTTGAAGCAGTGAAGCAAGTGGCTCTGCTGGGCTATGAAGTGGTTGCATCGCATGATACGGATTTCACATCCCTGGTTATTATAATTCTTTTCACCGAGATATTTGCCGCCGGGGTGAAGATAAAGGAAGAACAGGACTTGACTATTTAAAAGTGAGAGGAGGGATTATGACACTTATGAAACAAAAGGAACCAAAGGAACCAAAGAGACGGATAGCGCTTATTATGAATGTGCTGTTTTATTTCTGTGGACTATGTATTGGTGGCGGCATTGTTCGTAATCTGACATTGTGCTATGAGTTGGGAAAGGATGATACTGCTAATTTTATCTGGCACATATTACCCGAATCAGTAACAATGCTGGTGATGACAATATGTGGCTTGTGTATTTTTCTCATTCTCCGCAATGTGAAGAAAGAGGAAGTGTTTGTTTATCAGAATTCATCTTTGATACAAACCATTGGGGTGCTGATAGCATTGAATGGGCTTTTTCAGGTAACTCTCTCCTGGTTTACTCCCGAAGGAGTACCGACTGATACTTCTTATCGGATATTCGTGTTATTGGGAGTTTTCATCATCTTTATGGGCTATCTTTTTAAGATGGGAGTTCGTATGCGTGAGGAACAAGAGTTGACGATTTAAATAAAAGTGAAGAGCGCGATATGAAGAAAAGTGTGAAATATGGTCTGTATTTCGTTGTCGGACTTGTGGCGGTTTTATTGTTGGCAAGTATTGTCTATTTTCTCCTCTTGTTTCCGGCCTTTGACGGGAAGTGGAAAGTCTATATTGTAATGCCGTGGATGTATCTGTGCATATATGGTTATTACCGGTTGACGAAACGGTACACTGACTGGTGGTGTGAGTGGGAAAAGAATAATTGATAAATAGAACACAATTATATGATTATAGTAAACCTTGACATAATGATGGCCCGAAGAAAGATATCTTTGGGCGAACTGGCGGAGAAGATTGATATTACGCCTGCCAATCTCTCTATTCTCAAAACCGGAAAGGCTAAGGCCATCCGTTTCTCTACACTGGAAGCAATCTGTAAGGAACTTGATTGCCAGCCGGGGGATATACTGGAGTTTAAGGAGGGATAAATAGGGAGAAGAAGGCGCAAGTAGAGGTTGAAATGCTTACCGCCTTAAGAAACTCCGTTTACGTACTACAGTAAACACCTTTACATACTACAGTAAACGCCTTTACATACTATGGTAAACGTCGTTACTTCATAATGTAAAAGCCGTTACATTCTGGAGTAATGTCTTTTCCTGATTTAGCTAGACGCTTTTTCTTTTTATAACCGATATCAGTAGA